>JAHYJA010000064.1 GCA_019429325.1 Bacteroidales bacterium | reverse complement strand
AAAGATTACGAACTGAAGGATATTATTGAGCAAAACCTCTACAGGGATGTCAGGCAGAATTATCCTGCCGCTCTTCTGGAGACGGCTCCCCAGCAGAATATTTTCGAGAAGATCTTTTCCGCGGCGGAATCTCCTCTTGTTGTGGAATTGAGCCTGATGAAAGAGAAAACGGTACCTCCTGCGGACCGGTTGATGGATGTTGTCGGTGACCTTCAGTCGGGGTGGCCCGGGGCCGGAATATCGCCGCCATCGCTGGAGGACAAGATACTCCTGAGGCTTGATCCGGGAAAGCTTCTCCTTTACGGTGTCGAACCAATGAATCTTTATAATACCCTTAAAGCGGCTCTTAACCAGTATAATATCGGGGAACTAAGGGCTTCATACGAATTACTTCCCATCGTGCTGACGGGGAGGGAAAAGCAGATCAGTGAGATTATTGCAGAACAGTATGTGATAAGCAGGAAAGGTCAGCCGGTGCCTGTAAGGGAGATAGTAAGGGTACAGAGGGTGCATGATTACAAGAGCATCAAAGGGGGGATGAACGGTGAATATGTGCCTGTAAATATGAATATTGCTACAAACACTCCCGGCAGGGTCACTGCAGAGATAAAGAACCTGATTAAAAAAGATGAATCGCTTGATGTCAGGTTCAGCGGCGGACTCATAACCGGGCAGAAGCTCTTTAAGGAGCTTGCCATCGTACTGGTTGTTGCGTTGTTACTGCTCTATTTCATTCTTGCCGCCCAGTTTGAATCGCTCACCCAGCCTCTGATCGTGCTTCTTGAGATACCCATCGACATTGCAGGTGCCCTGCTCCTTGTTAAGTTATGGGGAGGGACCATCAATATAATGACCATGATAGGGCTTATTGTCATGTCGGGGGTGATAATAAACGACTCCATCCTGAAAGTAGATACGATAAACAATCTGCGGCGCGAGGGACTGCCCCTGCTGAAAGCTATTTACACGGGAGGTTCGCGGCGTCTGAAGCCCATTGTGATGGTGGCCATGGCATCTATAGTATCAACTGCCCCCATACTGTTTGCTTCAGGTATGGGAGTGGAACTGCAGAGGCCGATGGCTCTTGCCCTGATGGGAGGTATGTCGCTCGGTACGGTTGTCAGTCTCTTTTTCATCCCGCTTGCCTATTGGTTTATATACCGAAGGAGTGAAAAGGCTGGCACGTAATATCTGCCTGAAAAACACCCGGTTTAAGTTAAAAAAGATTAAAATAGCCGGTTTATTTGGTTATTAAGAACACAATTTTTACATTTGGTTGTTATCTATGACCTCTAAAATCAGTTATTTTATGTTCTTATTAATCTAATCTAATATGAAAAAATCAAGTATTTCGAGACGTAATTTTCTGGGTAAGGCTGCAACAGTTGGTGCAGTGGGTGTAGTTGCTCCGGCAATTATAAGCAGCTGCAGCCGTACTGCCGCTTTCAAACCTGTTGCGGGTGATACATTCCTGGACCAGGCTCCCGACGGTCCTGTTCTGAAAGCAGCTGTAATTGGTTGCGGTGGCCGCGGTTCAGGTGCGGCTATCAACTTCCTTAACGCAGGACCTAACCTGCAGATCACACACCTGGCCGACACTTTCAAAGACCGTGTCGACAGCTGCAGGGCAAACATTCTGAAGCAGAAAGGGCAGGAAATACCCGACGAGAATTGTTTCTATGGCTTTGATGCATACCAGAAAGCGATTGAGACGGATGTGGATATAATCATTACCGCCACACCACCATATTTCCGACCGGAGGTACTGGCTGCAGCTGTAGATGCACGCAAGCACATTTTTGCCGAGAAACCGGTAGCGGTTGATCCCGTCGGTGCACGTTCGGTTATGGCTACTGCTTTAAAAGCGAAGGGATTGGGTTTGACTATTGTAACCGGAACACAGCGTCGCCACCAGCGTGATTTTGTTACAACCTACAATCAGATCAAAGCCGGCGCAGTTGGAGATATCGTAGGTGGTAACTTCTGGTGGAACGGCGGCAAGCTATGGCACCGCGACCCGAACCCGATGTGGAGCGAGATGGAGTACATGATACGCGACTGGGTTAACTGGATCTGGCTGTCAGGTGATCATATCGTTGAACAGCACGTCCATAACCTTGACGTGATGCACTGGTTCTTTGGCAAATATCCGGTTGCCGCAAGAGGAATGGGAGCAAGGCACAGAAGGGTAACAGGCGACCAGTGGGATAACTTCTCCGTTGAGTATGTATTTGATAACGACATACGCGTTCACAGCCAGTGCCGCCAGATAAACGGCTGCTGGAACATGGAAGGAAACCGGATACAGGGCACAAAAGGCTCATCCAATTGCCAGGACACTGTTGTGGATCTCGCCGGCAATGAGATATGGAAATTTCAATATCCTCTTGATGAGGAGGGTCAGCCGCAAAGACGTCTGTTGAAGCCTGCGATGGATCAGGAGCATGTCGACCTTGTAACTTCAATACGTACCAACCAGGCATTCAATGAGCTTGAGAATACTGCCATTTCAACCATGATCGCAATTATGGGCCGTGAATCCTCCTATACTGGGAAAGAAGTTACATGGGAAGAAATGATGAATTCCGACATGAAGCTCGGTCCTGAAGTATTTGCTTTCGGCCCGGTTGATATTCCTAAAGTTGTTCCTGTACCAGGTCTGGCCTATGATGCAGAAGCCGAGAGAAGGAGAGCAGAGGAGAGAGCCGCCGCCGCCGCAGCCAGGAAACAGGCAGCAGCAACCAATTAGGGATTGCCACTTTACAATAACTAATATCAATATGGATAATTCAAGGAGAAATTTCATAAAAAAAGCAACAGCAACAGGTGCAGCATTTATTGCTGCACCTTCGCTGATCGGATCTACAGGAGCATCGACCCAGGTGAAAGCCACTGATGCCACTGCTCCCTTCAAACTGAAGTACGCTCCCGGCGTTGGAATGTTCCGCCAGCACGCCGGACAGGATGTCATCGATAATATCAAATTCTGCCACGACATGGGGTTCAGGGCAGTCTTCGACAACAGTTTCATGAGAAGGGAACCCGAGCTTCAGGATAAAATGATGTCTGAATTGAAGCGACTCGGTATGGAAATGGGCCCATTTGTTATAAGAGCAGATTCCAGGATACAGGATTTTGTACTAAAAACCGATGAAACCAGAGAAACGATTCTCACCAATGTAAAAGAGGGTGTTGAAGTGGCCAAAAGAACAGGTGTGAAGTGGGGACTGATAGTCCTGGGAAGATACGACCAGAGACTCCATATAGATTATCAGACTGCAAATGCAATTGACAATCTCAGGTACTGCTGCGATATTGCCGAGCCGGCCGGAGTGGTACTTGTACTCGAACCGCTTAATCCTTACATCAATCATCCAGGCCTTTTCCTTCAGCGCATACCACAGGCTTATGCCATCTGCAGAGCTGTAAACCGGCCTTCCTGCAAGATCGTTAACGACATCTATCACCAGCAGGTAACTGAAGGGAACCTTATCCCTAACATCAATGCAGCATGGGACGAAATTGGCGCATTCCACCTGGGTGACTCACCCGGGCGTAATGAACCGACAACCGGGGAGATTAACTATAAGAACATCTTCAAACATATTCACAGCAAAGGCTATGATGGTGTTCTTTGCATGGAACACGGGATGAGCATCAGGGGAAGCATTGAGGGCGAGAAGCGTCTGATCGAAGCATACCGCGAATGCGACAGCTTTGAGGTGTAAGAGACTGATATGACAAAAAGGAGGCTGTTTTGTCAGCCTCTTTTTTATTTGATTCACATGAGGATGCGTAACTATACATGCCTGATACTTTTATTATTGCTGTCTGGCTGTTCACAGCAGAAGCCCGGCGATTTGTACCTCCGTATACCCGTTATTGACGTTGGTAATGAAATACACCGACAGGTTGTTGTTGACAGGGAAGAGGGCCAGTATCTGGGCCATCCCACAACGGTCCTTCTTGAGGATGGTAAAACAATACTGACAGTTTATCCTAAGGGACATGGCAGGGGAGAGATAGTGTATAAGAAGAGCAATGATGGAGGCCTTACCGGGAGTGACCCAAAGCCTCTGCCAAACGAGCTTAACGGAGACAGGCATGTGCTGAAATATACCCCCGACGGAACATTTGATGTCACAACATACGGGCACTGGGAAAGAGATAAACAACCCTATATTTTAAGCGTACGATTTAAGATAGAAGAGCTAGATAGCAAATTCAAAGCAGTAAAATAACATGAAAGAATTTCGAAGATTCCTGTCCGTTCTTATTATCACAAGTTTTTTGATTTCATCCGGATGCAGGGAGGATACACTTTTATTCGTCGGAGGATACACCCAGAAACCTTATGACAAGGGATTATCAATCTATGAATTTGACAGCAGGAATGGCAGACTCAATCTTTTCCTGAGGGAAGATGCCGGACCAAATCCCTCTTTCTTTCACTACGATAAGGAGAATGGTCTGTTATATGCAGTCAACGAAGTGATGAATTTTGAGGGTGAGTTTGGAGGGGGGCTTATGACCCTGAAATATAATAAATTGCTGAATAGATTTGATTTACGGGACGTAAAGGTTATTCCTTACGGAGGCCCCTGCCATATATCGGTATCGGCAGATAAGGAGCATTTGTTTGTGGCAAACTATCCAAACGGCTCCATTGCCGTAATCAGGCTGGACGACAATGGAATACCACAGAGCATTTCTGATACTATCCTGTTTGTAAAGGGCAATCCCGACATTTCGCACGCTCATATGATAAAGCATGACCCGGCAGGCAGGAAGGTCTATGTGACTGACACAGGTCTTGACAGGATATACTGCTACGATTTTGACCCGGCCTCAGGAAAGCTGGTAAGGGAGATGAGTACCACATTTGAACTGGCACAGGGCTCAGGTCCCCGGCATTTTGTTTTTAATGATGACGGCTCCCGGATGTATGTGATTAACGAAACAGGTTCGACAGTAATGGTGTATGATGTAGATGAAAAGGGTGCCCTTAGTCTTTTACAAACCCTGCCCACGGTCAGGGAGGATTTTTTTGGTGATAATTATTGTGCTGACATTCATTTTGGAAAGAGTGGGAAATTTCTCTATGGATCAAACAGGGGTGAGAATACAATTGTGACGTATAAGGTAATTAAAGGGGGCTTACTGAAACTCGCCGGGCATACACCTTGCGGAGGAAAATGGCCCAGGAACTTTACGATTGATCCCTCAGGAAAATATTTGGTTGTCGGAAATCAGGAGTCGGAAACTATCTCCGTTTTCAAGATCAGCAGGATAAAAGGGCTTCCGAAGGAACCTTCAACGAACTATGATTCGAGAAGTCCTGCCTGTTTGAAGTTTTATTGAGGGGTCAGTAACAATCGTGATCGGGAATGATGAGACTGTTGAGGTCATAACCGCTTAACGCAGCCTTTTTCAGAAGCATTTCAAATGTCTGATCATCCATCGTTTTCTCCCTGGCGAGTATCCACAGGTATCTTAACCGGGGTTCTCCTACCATTACATAACGATAATCCTCATCCAGCTCCATTATCCAGTAGTTGCCGCGGAAGGGCCAGAAGAACTGCACCTTGAGTTTCCCGGGAGCACTGTCATCCGGAGCAAAAGCCACTCCCCTCGATGTGGTTGTTTTCCGGGGATTGTTAATATAATAGCCTTTGTTCAGAACGGTTATCCTGCCATCCTTTCTGAGCGAGTAGGTCGCCGTTATGCATTTGAGATTTGATTCGAAAGAGAAAGGGAGTCTGGCTATTTCATACCATGTACCGAGGTACCTGTTAATATCAACTGAAGATACGACCGGCAGATCCCGCTGTTTTACAGGAAAGAGCGAAATGAATGCTGCTACCACTATCAATGAAATCATTTTCATGGAGTACCCTGATAATTTGATGCAAATTTACTAAAAATGGCGGATTAAGCGATATGGCTTTTGTAATAGTGATATAATATCCGTGTGTGGTAAGGGCGTTGTATGCAACGCCCCTACATAATATGTGCAAATAGAATTACCCCCCTTGGTCCCCCCTGAGAGGGGGGAAATTTTGTTTTTTATTATGGGTGCAGATTGAACTGTGAAATATTCTTTGTAATATTAGTTCCCGGAAAAACCTGGCAGAAACAGAATGAATCGTGAATTACTTATCAATGATTTGCAGCGGCATGCTGCCGGGCAATGGGATCTTATTGTCATCGGCGGCGGAGCAACTGGTCTTGGTATTGCGCTGGATGCCGTAACACGAGGGTACAAGACCCTTCTTCTTGAACAATCGGATTTTTCAAAAGGGACTTCTTCACGGAGTACTAAACTGGTTCACGGTGGCGTGCGTTATCTGGCTCAGGGAGATGTTTTCCTGGTGACTGAAGCACTGCACGAAAGGGGAAGGATGCTGAAGAACGCTCCGCACCTGACGGCAAACCAGGAGTTTGTGATACCTGTTTACACTTTGTGGGATGTGATCCTTTATACAGTGGGGCTGAAATTCTATGATTTGCTTGCAGGGCGGCTGAGCATGGGAAAGTCTTATTTCTTAAACAGGAAAAAGACTCTGAATCGATTACCTTTATTAAAGCCGGAAGGATTAATGGGAGGGGTGGTTTATCACGACGGACAGTTTGACGATGCGAGAATGGCTTTAGCGCTTGCTCAGGCAGCCGTCAGTCATGGAGCGATAATACTTAACTATTTCAGGGTTGAAAGCCTGATGAAGGACAGATCGGGGAAAATCGCGGGTGTTAAGGCACTGGATATGTATTCGGGGAAGCAATATGAACTGTACTCTAAGCTTGTAATAAATGCTACCGGGGTGTTTGCCGATGAGATACACAGGATGGATGACCCGGGATCTCACCGGACGATTCGCCCGAGTCAGGGTGTGCATATCGTTCTGGACAGCTCTTTTCTGCAAAGCGAATCGGCCATCATGATCCCGAAGACTGATGATGGCAGGGTCCTTTTTGCCATACCATGGTACGGGAAGGTCGTTGCTGGAACAACTGATACTCCACTGGACAGTATAAGCCTGGAGCCGAAAGCCCTTGACGAGGAGGTGAAATTCATACTCGATACAGCCGGCCGCTACCTGACGCGTCCACCCGGCCGTGAGGATGTACTCTGTATATTTGCCGGGCTGAGACCACTCGCGGCAGATCCCGGAAACCCTATGTCGACAAAGGAGGTTTCGCGCAGGCATAAGATAACTCTCTCGCGGTCGGGACTGCTCTCGGTCATTGGCGGTAAATGGACCTCCTACAGAAGGATGGCGGAAGAAACGATTGACAGGGCGATCAAAGCCGGGTTCCTTGAGAAGCGGAGATGCATCACCAGGAACCTTAAAGTCATTTCCGGTCATGAGAAGGATTCAAATGACAGGTTGAGGATCTACGGTGATAAGGCTGAGGAGATCAGAAAGATGATAAACGACAATCCTGAGCTTGGACAGTTAATCGAACCACGGCTCCCTTACACAAAGGGCGAGATCGTCTGGATATGCAGGAACGAAATGCCGGTAACGCTGGAGGATATGCTTGCAAGAAGGACTCGGGCGCTTTTCCTCGATGCCAGGGCCAGCCTGGCAGCAGCAGCTGCAGTCGCGGATATCATGGCAGATGTATCGGGATACGACATTACATGGAAGGAAGAACAGATCAATGAGTATAATAAATTAATCATCAATTACTTATGAAAGACTTTATTCTGTCTCTCGATCAGGGGACAACAAGCTCCCGGGCAATAGTATTTAACCATGACGGGATCCCGGTTGCCACGGCACAGAAGGAGTTCACACAGATCTATCCCCAGCCCGGATGGGTGGAACACGATCCTGAAGAGATATGGTCAACCCAGGCAGGAGTGGCACTCGAGGCGATTACCAAAGCCGGCCTTAAGAGCACGGATGTTGCAGGAATCGGTATTACGAATCAGCGCGAGACCACTGTGGTCTGGAACAGGAGGACGGGAAAACCGGTTTTTAATGCCATTGTCTGGCAGGACAGGCGGACTGCCGGTTTCTGTGACAGGTTAAATAAGGAGGGGCACAGCCGGACCATACTCGAAAAAACAGGACTGATAATTGATGCCTATTTTTCCGCGACGAAAATACGCTGGATCCTTGATAATGTTGAAGGTGCCCGTGAGCTGGCCGAAAACGGAGGTCTGGCATTCGGAACTATCGACTCATGGCTGATCTGGAACCTGACAAGGGGCAAACTACATGTTACTGATGTGACAAACGCGTCACGGACCATGTTGTTTAATATCCATACTCTTGGCTGGGATGATGAATTGCTTAAAATGTTCGGCATTCCTGCAGCAATGTTGCCCGAAGTGCGGACATCAAGTGAAGTCTATGGCGAAACAGTTAGTCAATTTTCCTCATCGATACCCGTAGCCGGGATCGCAGGTGACCAGCAGGCAGCTTTGTTCGGTCAGATGTGTACTGAGCCGGGAATGGTGAAAAACACTTATGGGACAGGTTGTTTTATGGTGATGAATATAGGAAAGAAGCCTATCGAATCAAAAAGTCAGCTTCTAACGACCATAGCGTGGAAGATAGGAGATGAGACGCACTATGCTCTCGAGGGGAGCATCTTCATTGCCGGTGCGGTGGTTCAGTGGCTGCGCGACGGACTCGGGATTATCAGCAACTCAGCCGATGTGGAAAAACTGGCCGGTGAAGTAAAGGACAGCGGAGGGATTTCGTTTGTGCCTGCCTTTGCCGGGCTTGGAGCGCCTCACTGGGACCAGCATGCAAGAGGTACAATAGTCGGGATTACAAGAGGCTCGACCGCTGCCCATATCGCACGGGCGGCACTGGAGAGCATTGCTTTTCAGACGCTCGATGTGCTGAGTGCGATGCAGATTGATTCGGGGATTGATATCCGCGAGCTAAGGGTTGACGGAGGCGCTACGGTGAATAATCTTCTCATGCAGTTCCAGGCGGATCTTCTTCAGGCAAAGGTGGTACGGCCAAAGATAACGGAGACAACGGCTCTGGGAGCAGCCTACCTGGCTGGTATGGCAGTTAAGTACTGGAGCAGTATGGAAGAGATCAGGAGTCAATGGCAGATTGACAGGACATTCACACCGCTGATGCGCTTTGGAGAGACAGAACCTCTCATTAAGGGATGGAAGAGGGCTGTTGCTGCTGCAAAAACATGGGCTAAGGACTAAGTTAAAAGTTAAAAGTTAAAAGTTAAAAGTGAATTAGATAACATTAAATTGACTGGACTATGAATGCATTTTTTGCTGAATTTTTCGGAACCGCGATGATAATTGTGTTCGGGGGCGGTGTGGTGTCAAACGTCCTCCTGAGCAAGACCAAAGGGCACAACAGCGGCTGGATAGTGATCTCCTTCGGCTGGGCAGTCGGGGTCTTCACAGGTGTACTGATTGCTGCTCCGGTAAGCGGGGCACACCTCAACCCTGCTGTAACACTGGCACTTGTGATATCGCACAAATTTTCAATTTCACTGATGCCCCTTTATATATGTGCTCAATTACTTGGGGCCATGTTCGGGGCAGGGCTGGTATGGCTTGCCTATAAGAAGCACTTCGACGTAACAGAGGACGGTGACTCGAAACTCGCTGTCTTCTGTACCGCTCCCAACATTAGAAGCTACTGGTATAATGTCATGACTGAGGTTATCGGAACATATATACTCGCACTGGCTGTGCTCTATATGGCGGAGCCTGAAGTCGGGCTCGGTGCACTGAATGCATTGCCGGTGGCGCTGGTGGTCCTGGGTCTGGGGTTATCGCTTGGGGGTCCGACCGGTTATGCCATCAATCCGGCCCGTGACCTGGGACCGAGGATAATGCATTTTCTGTTGCCTATACCAAGAAAACGCAACAGCGACTGGAGCTATTCGTGGGTTCCTGTGCTGGGACCAATGACGGGAGCGGCACTGGCGGCTGTAATGTTCATACTCTTCGGTGGTTCATAGAATAAATCAACATTTACTCTAAAGGAACCGAACAAAAATATTGAGGTGTTGTTTATAGTATTATTAACAATTTAATACTATAACTATGAAAAAGGTCTCCGCACTTTTACTGGCTGCAATTTTTTCAATAGCACATCTGTCAGCCCAGGATCCCACTTTCAATTAAGGGGATAAAGTTCTTAACCTTGGCATCGGCCTCGGATCAACACTCTATTCGGGATTATACTTCAAAAGCCAGGTACCTCCGGTTTCTGCTATTCGGCAGGAGGGGTTGCATGGTCGTGGTTTGTGGGTGGCAGGTATTACTTCTCAGAGCCTTTTGCAGCAATGCTTGAACTGGGTTACGGTATCGCTTACCTCAACCTTGGTGTGGCTCTTAAATTTTAAGACGGGAATTTCAGAGAAACTACAATTCAATAGTAATTGAGTTTTCTCCGGCTCCCAGGTTTGAAAGGTATTTCCTGACAGCAGCTATCATTGGATCAGGTCCGCATATGTAAAATTGCTGGCTGAAATCACTGATGCTGGCTTTAAGAAAATCCTCACTTATCATCCCATGAAAATAGTCGTCAGACTTTTCATGGGATAATATGTTTATAAAAGAATCACCCAGAAGAGCTCTGAATTCATCATCGAGGATGATATCTGCTTTTGTTTTATTGGCAAAGATCAGTTTATTGCCTGCCACTTCGTTTTTCTCCCCCAGATCCCTGAATATTGCGATAAACGGAGTAACGCCGGCACCGCCTGCAATGAAGATCCCCTTTCCCTTGTAATGAATGGCGCCCCATACATCCCTGATGATCAGTTCATCACCAGGCCTGACTTTCCCTAGCTCATTTGTAACTCCATTATGCGACGGATAGATCTTGATTGTAAACTCAAGGTAAGGTTCTTTATTCAGACAGGTGAATGTAAAGGGTCTCTTTTCTTCCTTCCAGCCGGGTTTGTTAACAGACACTTCGGTTGCCTGACCCGGAACGAATGAATAACCTTCCGGCTTCTCAACCCTGAACCTTCTGACATCATGAGTTACCTTCTCAATGCTGATGATCTTAACGATATGCTCTTCCATGCTTTTATATTTTAATTACCTCCACGCCCTTCGACCCCTGAAGCCTTGGCGAAAGCGGTCTGCGCCCCTGCACCCCTACGCCTCTACGCCCTTACGCCCCAACGCCACTACCCCATTACATTCTCCGTAAATTTAACTAATTTTGATCAGACTGATACCTGTCAATAACAGAAAGTTCAGGGATCAGCAAAGTAACCTTATTAAAATAAAATGGGAAAAATTAATTCTTCATCACTTAAATTTATTACCCTCTTTCTGGCGGGTTGTATTCTTCAGATAGTGACTTCCCGGGATACCAGCGGCCAGTATCCGGGTATTAATGAATCCATTGTAAAACATCGCATGGGGGAGCTCATAGTCAAAGCAAAGCCGGGAGATCTGGTGACCGTCGAGCAATTACGGCACGAATTCCGGTTCGGATGTGCAATAGCCAACTCTCTTGCAGGGGGCAGGATATCAGAGGATGATCTGAAGCAGTACAAGGAGAAATTCCTGGAGAATTTTAATTCTGCTGTTACGGAAAACGCTGTGAAATGGGGAGACATGGAACGTCGCAGAGGAGAAGTCAATTACAATACGGTGGATGGGATCCTGAAATGGACGGAGGAGAATAATATACCCTTAAGGGGGCATAACCTCTTCTGGGGAATTCCTCAGTTTATTCAGCCCTGGGTTAAGGAACTTGATGATAACGAGCTCAGGGAAACAATCAGGAACAGGGCGGAGACAATAACAAGCCGATACAGGGGACGTTTTACGGAATACGATCTTAACAATGAAATGATCCACGGCAATTATTATGAGGAGAGACTGGGCCCTGAAATAACAAAGCTGATGGCGGAATGGTCCCTTGCCGGAGATCCGGAAGCAAGGCTCTGGCTAAATGATTACGATATACTTACAGGCAACAGGCTGGCTGACTATATGGCCCATATCAGGAAACTGCTGAAACAGGGTGTCCCTATCGCCGGAATAGGTGTTCAGGGACACCTTCATGCTGAGACCTTCGACCGTGGTCAGCTTAAGAATGCCCTCGATTCAGTGGCGGTTTTTAACCTCCCTGTTAAGATAACCGAGTTCAATATGCCCGGTCAGCGTTCAAAATACTACAGGGACAAGATTACCATAATGTCTCAGGAAGAAGAAGAGCTGAAAGCGAAGGAGCTCACTGACTATTACAGAATTTGTTTTGCACATCCCGCAGTAGAAGGTATTCTGATGTGGGGATTCTGGGAAGGCGCCAACTGGATACCGGCATCATCACTTTATAAACGAGACTGGACTCCGACTCCGGCCGCGGATGCATATAAGGACCTTGTCTTCAGGGAGTGGTGGACCACGGCATCAGGGACTGCCGGTACCGACGGGATTTTCTCGGTTCCGGCCTTCTACGGTACATACAAAGTGACAGTAAATGGTATTTCAACAGAGGTTGATCTGACGAAAACCATGGGAAAAGTCATTCATGACGCAGGAAATAAGTGACGCGACAAATACTAAGGTATTCATTTTCAATCAACTACCAACTCTTACCCGCCAAAGCCCTGGCGACGGCGGGCAGTAGCCAGTAACCAGCAACCTGGGTTAATAATAAATATGTTTAAATACAGGAAATAATAGTACCTTTACCTCCTGATTCAGCTTCGCGATTTTGCGCATTATTCTGACAATCACAACCGGTTTGTTTATCACTGCACACCATCACGTTATAGCTGGTCACAGATATAACAATTAACAAGACTAATACACACATATGGGCAGATCGCAGGAAACATTCGGTAAAAAGGAAGTAAGAAACAAGAAGGAGAAAAAAAGAAAGGATAAGGAGCAGAAGCGTGCAAAGAAGAAGAACGAGACGAAAAGCTCCAGTTTTGATGATATGATCGCCTATGTCGATGAGTTCGGAATGATCACCTCAACTCCTCCGGATCCGGATAATAAAACTGTTGTTGATGTGGAAAGCATCGATCTCACAAATACCAGGAATAAATCTGAGCATGCCTCTACTCTGGAGCGAAAGGGAGTTATCACTTACTATAATGATTCGAAAGGTTTTGGTTTCATCCGCGATCTGGCGTCGAATATGAGAGTTTTCGTACACGCAAACAATCTGCTCGAGTCTGTAAAGGAAAATAACGTCGTGCTTTTTGAGATCAGCAAGGGTCCAAAGGGCCCTTCCGCCACAAAAGTCAAACTATTTAAGGAATAAAATCATAATCATGATTATTTGATTACCTTTGCACCCTTATTAACAAAGCGGTTTCCGCAAGGCGTAATCAGGCGTTTTGCCCTGTCTGTATCTGAGTTCATTTCAGCCGGGATAACAAATCCATCGCACCCGGAAGCACACCATAAAAATAATTGATGAAGGATTTTGAAGAAATGGGACTCACTCCCGGTATACTCAAAGCAATACGGGAAATGGGATTTGTACAACCAATGCCGGTACAGGAAAATGTAATACCCCTGATGCTGGAAGACAGGGTTGATATAATAGCTCTCGCACAAACAGGAACAGGAAAAACAGCAGCGTTCGGACTGCCTCTGGTTCAGTCGACCAATACAGAAATAAATAACACTCAGGTACTTGTGCTTTGCCCCACGCGGGAGCTTTGCATACAGATAACGGGCGACCTTGAAGATTATGCAAAATACACAGGCAAGTTAAAAATACTTGCCGTTTACGGAGGTGCAAGCATTGATAATCAGATAAGAGAACTGAGGAAAGGTGTACAGATCATTGTTGCCACTCCGGGAAGGCTGATCGATCTTATCGGGCGAAAGGCTGCAAATCTGGCCGGTGTCAGTACCGTAATTCTCGATGAGGCTGACGAGATGCTTAATATGGGATTTCTTGACAGCATCAATGAAATCCTCGAAAAAGTTCCGGAGACCCGGAGAACTCTTCTTTTTTCAGCAACCATGTCGGGAGAGATCGCATCAATTGCCAGGAAATACATGAACGAACCGCGTGAGATTACTATCGGGACAAAAAACTCATCTGCCGAAAATGTCAGTCATGGATATTATCTGGTCCAGGCAAAGGATAAATACAAGGTGCTTAAACGAATTGCTGACTTTGAACCGGATATTTATGCAATCGTTTTTTGCCGGACAAGAAAGGAAACGCAGGAAGTGGCATCAAAGCTCATCAATGACGGTTATAATGCTGATGCGCTTCACGGTGATTTATCGCAGGCACAGCGCGATGCCGTAATGCAGAAATTCAGGTCGCGGGGTCTCCATATGCTCGTTGCAACGGATGTTGCTGCCCGGGGCCTGGATGTGGACGATCTCACTCATGTTATCAATTACAGCCTGCCTGATGACTCTGAGGTTTACACGCACCGGTGCGGCCGCACAGCAAGAGCCGGGAAGGCAGGAATATCCATCTCACTCGTTCACCTTCGCGAAAGGCATAATCTTCAGAAAATAGAAAAACTGGTAAAGAAGCCTTTTAAAGCCATTCCTGTTCCAACAGGCAGTGAGATATGCGGTAAGCAGCTTTTTAACTGGGTCAGTAAGCTTGAAAATGTTGCGACTGATCATCAGGAGATTGAGAAATTTCTGCCTGAAATAGAGTCGAAGCTGGCAAACCTTAACAGGGAGGAGCTTCTTAAAAGGGTGGTTTCGCTGGAATTTGACAGGTTTCTTGATGATTACCGGTATGGAGAAGACCTTATTGATCCTGTGCCTGAAAAAGAGACCAGCCGTGGCAGTCAGGGCAGAAATGGCTCCCGTGAGGAGTTTACAGGCAATTATGCCAGGCTCTTCATAAACCTGGGAAAATCCGACGGCTTTTACCCGGAACAGCTTATCGGGCTTGTGAACGGTAATACAAAGGGAAGAAAGATCCAGATAGGGAAGATTGAACTCCTGAAAACCTTTTCTTTCTTTGAAGTTGAGGCCGGTCATGCCCCTGTCCTTATAGAAGCGTTGAATAATGCGAAGTTCATGGACCAGAGGGTAGCTGTGGAAATTGCCCAGGAAAAGTCCGGCGGCAGAGGAACCGGTGATTTCCCGGGCAGAAAGTCGTTCAGGCGCTCTGAAAGGAAAAACGGTAAAAAAAGGTCCGGAGCAACACATCACCATTACGCCGGCAGGTAAATACCGGCCAGGCATGAGAAATAGTTTCCCTCTATTCTTCTGTTTATTATGTCGTTGGGCTCAATGGCACAGCCGGTAACTGATCATATTGGCCGGGATGAGTTATACATTGTGAAAGCCGGTTTTATTTTCCGTTTGCTCCCGGACAGATCCAGTAAGTATAGTTAGTTCTTGATTTAAAGGCCGGATCATTGATCCCTTTGATCTCTGCAATGTGTTTCTTTGTATGTTCCAGCAGCATATGTGCGTTGTGGTCTCCCTTGGTGGCCCAGGCTTCAGTCAGGCAAAACAAAGTACTGTCGTGATATGACTGGAATAAGGAATAGTCCAGACAACCGGGTTCATTTGCCATCACCTCTGCCTTGCAGGCATCAAAGGATTTTTTGAAAAGCGCGACATTCTCCGGTTTGACCTTCCGCTCAAACCGCATAACCACAACCATTGAATCCTTATTGTAGCCACACTCAGTATTGGAAGTGCCATTTCTCAGTCCGCTGGTGAAGAAAACAATAGCAAAAAGTCCGATCATTCCTGAAACAAGAGTTTTCATAATTTAAATTTTTGAAGATGAATAGAGTTTATAACCGGAATAAATATATTCATATAATTCCATTAATCAGTCTTGTTTTCAGGGATAAATAGTATATTCGGAATTGTTTAAATATCTAACCTTTACCAAACAGGCAGGAATAGTGCAATGTGGATTTTACGGGTTTTTTATCTGTCGGGGCTTCTTATTTTGTTAAGCTGCAAACCCGGCAAGTGATAATATGGGTTACCATGTAACCCATGATTTCGGAGGGGCCGAGGGAATGGAAGAGATATTCTCGGCAACGGGCGGACTTGTTGTATCTTCGAATAATGAAGTTATGGATGATTACAAAGACCTCCCGGGAGATGTAAGGCCGGATGTAGTCTGGGTTGAGGAACCATTATCTGCATTAATTTGCCGGCTGGCCGTTCACTATTACATTTTTCAGTGACATGCCCTGTACCAGTTCTTTGTCGAGTGAGCTCTTTGTGGCATCAATGGTCAGATTCTCAAACGTGAACTGCGACAGTCTGTCGTATTCCGTGATCGCTACATCAAAAAATATCCCGCATTTCAGTTCAATATCCCTCATAACGATATTCTCAGAGATTCGAAATTACCTTCTTAAACGGAGCAAGAAGGGTGCTCCAGGGAATCTCTGAGAGGATCATTAAAATCAGGATCTCGGGCTTGAAATAGGAAACTGCCAGGACGACTGCCATACCATTGTTCATATACGCGGCACCGATTGCAATTGAAATCCTTTCCTTCCTCTTTTCCTTAAACCCTATAAGATAACCGACGACATGCAGTATGGTGAAAACCAGGTATAATATTACTAATCTCCAGATAAGGCCCGAGGGATTAGCCAGTATAATATAGCTCTGGGAAGAGATAGTTATGTATACAAAAGCAAAAAGCAGGAGTACATTGGCAGAAGTAAAAAAATGCTGTGTCTTTCTGATTAAGGCGGGGAACCAGGTCCTGACCAGCCGGGAAAGGATCATGGGAAGGAAAACCAGAATAGCTATATCTTTGAATAACAATATTTTATTAATTGGAAGGGAACTGCTGACCAGCAGCAGGAACAACAGAGGAACAGTAAAAGGTGCAACCATCTGGGTCGTAATTACAAGGCTCATGGAAAGAGAAATATTCCCCCTGGCAATATCGACCAGTGCAGGTGTTGAAACGCCTGCAGGCATGGATGTCAGAAGGAGTATTCCGATTGCCAGCTCATTGTCAAAGATCTTTATCAGGAAATAGAAACAAAGAGGAATTATTAGCATATAGATGACGGTAACATAGATCATTAATTTGTAATTCTTCATGTTCTCCAGTATTTCAAGCGCATCTATTTTCAGGAAGGCGATGAACAACATTATTCCCAGTATCAGTTTTGGCAGGAATGGAGGGACAGTAAAAGTGAGAGGTTTCCAAATCCCGATAACAATGCCGGCGATAAGGATCAGCCAGAAGTATTTTTCAATTAACTCGCTGAATTTCATTGGTATGATCTGCTATGACAACGATTATGAGGCTAATATTTAAACGCCCAAAGATAATTCAATTTGAATAACAAGGCTTTTCCGCATTTAATGATCCTGCAATGCAGAATCGTTTCCTCCGGTTTTGTTGTCAATGCAGTGAATCAGATTTTAAATACCAGTGTAACTGGCGTAATCGTCCCTGGTATTCAGATTACGGTACCATCCCGTGCCGTCAAACGGGATTAACCTTGTTTTTACTATTCGGGCGAGATCGGATATCTTAAGTTTTTTTTCCTTCAGCAGTTTATCGGCCAAAGGAATAACCGATTTCCGGTAAATGGCGTGCAGTGGTTCATAATCACCAACCCCATTAATCGGTACGACGATATCGGCCCCTTCCGAAAGTCCCAGCATGCTCCCCACGAAACCGAAATTGATATCCGGAATATCGCAGGCTGTTATAAAGTTGAGATCGTCACCGGAAGCTGTAAGACACGAATAAATACCCATCAGCGGCCCCATTTCTTCCATGGCATCAGGCACTACCCTGTGTCCCAGGAAACCGTACTTATCCTCTGCACCGCCAATTATTATTTCAGTGAAATGTGATTCGAGCTGGCGCACTACATGTTGTATTATGGGCACACCCCTTACCGGCAGCATG
>JAHYJA010000063.1 GCA_019429325.1 Bacteroidales bacterium | reverse complement strand
TCGTTGACAAGTCGTGCCTCCCTGGGGAATATCGGTAAGTTTAGTTGCATACCCCCAAATATACTGCATTTTCTTTTTGCGAGTATTCCTCCGGAAATGCCTATTTTTACGTTACCAGATCAGGAGTTCTGTTGCGCCAAGCAAAGCCCGTGAAAGGGGGATTATTGATGTTCATTGAAACCTTTCGTATGAAACCAGTAGGTAGCCAATCCTATGCGATAAAGCCTAACCAGCAATCGTAACCGAGTGTTGTATAGTCAGTAGAGATGCTGGCATGAAGCGTACACAGGGAGTACAAAAGCCGTGTGATTGAGCCCCGAAATCTGATACAGCGTTGAAGCTTTCGTATTCAGAACAGCGGGAGCAATAGTGCGAAGCCGAAGAAATAAGGTGAGGCGTAGCACTTCGACCGGGGTCTGAGAGCAGGGCAAATGTGCAATAGGTTTCAGCGGGAACTTGGGAGAGCCTACCGCCCCCACACGAGAGACGGACTTACGGGTTGTCCGTACCCGAACAATCCAGGTCAGACGGGTAAATGTTGCCACCCGTCGAGACGATAAGAAAAGGCAGCATCGTGGTGGTATTGAAGACGAGGGAAACCGAAGTCAACGAGAAGGGCGAAGGCAGTCTTAGTATTCTCATAGTACCGATAGAACGGTGGGAAATCAGCTCCATGAAAGCCACCAAGTAGGGAAGGGGGATACCTTATTACGGAGCTGCATTTTAGAAACATTTAATGTACCAGAGACATGGTAAAAATGTCAACAGTAGAAATGCAGATAGCGGAAAGAGCGGGGAAAAACCCGGGCGAAGCGCTAACGAACCTGCATCAGTTCATTGACGAATGCATGCTAACTGAATGCTTTTACAGTCTCAACAAAAACGGGGCAAGTGGAGTAGACAGGGAAACGTGGGCAAAGTATAATGAACGAAGGAGTGAACGCATACCACAACTACATGATGAGTTCAAGAGTGGCAAATACAGAGCGCCGAACATCCGTAGGGTATATATTCCGAAAGGTGACGGTAAACAGAGACCATTAGGACTACCGACGGTAGAGGACAAGCTATTGCAAACAGCAGTAACAAAAGTTCTGACACCGGTGTACGAAACGAGGTTTTACGACACTTCTTACGGGTTCAGACCGGGCAAATCGCAACATCAGGCGCTGGAGAAGCTATATAAAGAAGTTAGTTTTGAAGGGAAGCGTTATATAATAGATGCTGATATGAAAAACTACTTTGGGAGTATAGATCACCAACGATTAAGGGAGTTCCTCGATCTAAGGATAAAAGATGGTGTGGTAAGGAAGATGATAGATAAATGGCTCAAAGCGGGCATATTTGAAGAGGGAAAAACAATTTACCCGAAGGAAGGTACACCGCAAGGTGGAAGTATCTCGCCGCTATTGAGTAACATTTACTTACATCATGTTCTTGATGAATGGTTTATCGAACAAATCCAACCGCTGCTTAAAGGGCAGAGCTTCATCATACGTTTTGCGGATGACTTCCTGTTAGGGTTCACTAATAAGGGAGATGCAAAAAGGGTAATGGAGGTACTACCCAAACGCTTAGGTAAATACGGGCTAACCTTACACCCTGAAAAGACCAGGCTAATAGAGCTTAATGAAACGGAAGGGCATAAGGCTGGGACTTTTGACTTTTTAGGATTTACCCATTATATGGGCAAAAGTCGTAAAGGAAGAATTATCCTGAAGCGGAAAACAAGTAGCAAAAAGCTCCGTGCATCACTCAAACGAATGAATGAGTGGATACGTGACAACCGTCACTTAAAGGTCGGGGAGATTATCAGTCAGATGAATCAAAAATTACGAGGACACTATGGGTACTATGGTATCACATTTAATAGTAGATTGATCGACTTCTACTTTGAACGATCAAAACGTTTGCTCCACTATTGGCTTAACCGCAGGGGAGGTAAACGAGTATTGAATTGGGAAAGGTACTGTAAGTTAATCACGGAATGGACACCACTGTTAGCACCCAGGATATATCACAGCTATCTGATAGCGAAGCCGTAATAGGAGGAACCGTATGCGGGAAAGCCGCTCGTACGGGTCTGTGGGGGAGCGGGGAGGCAACGAACCGCTCTACCCGGAAAGTTAGCACTATCGATAATAGATTAGCAGCAAAGCAGAGCTAATTTATAAAGAATCTTTAAAGTATGAAAGGATCAGAAGTGAGAGTGAGAGAGTGAGTTTTGAGGAAAAAGAGACGAGTGTGCTCGCTCTCGCTCTCACACTCGCTCTTTTTCAGTACCCGGAGCGGGACTTGAACCCGCACAGCCGCTATGGCCACAGGATTTTAAGTCCTGCGTGTCTACCATTCCACCATCCGGGCTATTTAATAAGCATCTGTGCCTCCTGGTGAATTTCATAATTTTAAAACAACCTGCCCGATTGCCGGGGATGGTGGAATGTCCACCCCTGCTTTGCCAGCCTTAGCCTTGGCATCGGCTGGCAGTCTGGCTGCTCGCTAAAAACACCCACCGGGTGTTTTATTAACGCTCGCCCCTACCATCCGGGCTATTTAATGTCTTGCAGGTCTTGCAGGTCTTGCAGGTCTTGCAGGTCTTGCAGGTCTTGCAGGTCTTGCAGGTCTTGCAGGTCTTGCAGGTCTTGCAGGTCTTGCTGTCGCAAATTTAAGACAAAAAATCAATAAAGCTACCTATAAGGCTTTTCTTGCTTCCCGGCCAGTATCATTCTTAACCTCACTGACATCATCCAGAATCATCGTTTCTCCTGTTGCTAAGCACCATCGACAGTATCTCCACCGGCTTCCTGTCAGGGAAGCTTTTTGCCGGAAGACGTGCAGGATGTCAGCGCTGCAGATCCTATTGTGAGTCCGGCTGCACCGGTCCCCATTGTTTGAATGAATTGTCGACGGCTTGAACTCATGATGGTTAGATTAATATTATAGTTGATGTTGAATCTTGCGGAACTACGATACAATATAATTATTTCATCCTCCAGAGTTTTGGCAGGAACTCATAGTATAGCAGGTGCCTCCAGGTTATGAAATCATTCGCTCCGGACTTACAGTATTAAAAAACCCTCATATTGAAGCTATATGAGGGGTTCTGGTTATCCGGTCAGTTGATTACCAGTACAGGCTTGCCAAGGCCTACTTTCTCGAGCTCTTTCATCTGGGATGCTGCGTCCCCGGCAACTACGTAGTACATCTTAGATGGATCAATATATTTTCTGGCAAGCTCTAGCTGTTTTTCAGGGGTCAATCCTCTGACAAATGCCTCTTCCGTTTTAATAAAATCTGATGGCAGGTCATAGGCGGTCATCGTATTCAGCATCCCGAGCAGACTGCCGATCGTCTCAAAACGCAGGGCATTGCCTTTAATGAGGGCATCCCTTGTGAAATCAACATAATCCTGAGGTATGTTTTCGCGGTATTTCTCCATCTCGGTCTTGAAAATGTTGACCGACTCGAGAGTCGCATTGGTCCTTACCCTTGATGAGGCGGTGAATGATCCGTAATTTTTTGACCCCGAGAAGTTTGATCTTGCTCCGTAGGTGAAACCCTTTTCTTCCCTGAGGATAAGGTTGAAGACCCCGTTGAATGAGCCTCCCAGCTTATAATTTGTAACATAGGCAGGGTAATAATCGGGGTGGGTCCTGGGTATAGAGGGAGCTCCTATGGATATTACCGATTGCTTTGCTCCCGGAACATCGACAAGGTAAATAAGTGACTTATCCGGTGGCCCCGGAACGCTGAACTCAGGAAATTCCACATCTTTAGCCAGCCATTTCTGAGACAGGCCGGCAAGGGCGGCTTCAACCTTCGGCTGATCGACATCGCCGACAACAAGAAACCTGGCCAATGATGGGGAGAAGTATTTGCTATAAAAATCCTTCAGGTCTTCAATAGTGATCCTTGTTACGGTCTCTTCCGTTCCGGATGCCTCAATTGCCAAAATATTGTCACCGAAAATAAGCCTGTTCAGAGTACGCGATGCAAGATAATCGGGACTCGCCTCATTCCTTTTAAGGTTATTGATGATACGGCTTTTTGCCAATGCAAACTGCTCTTCATCCCATCTTGGTTCAAGAAGTATTTCTTCGACCAGGGCAATTGTTTGTTCGAAATTGCGTGACAGGGCGCTGACGTTTATCGAGATCTGCTCATTACCTGATGAGACCCTTATCGATGCTCCAAGCAATCCGATGGCATCTTCCAGCTCTTCGGGTGTTCTGTTCTTTGTTCCCTCGTTCATCATGGTTGCAACAAGGCTTGCCAGACCGGCCCGCTCCATATCATCCAGCATGTGTCCTCCGTCAAGAGCGAGTGTATATTGAACCAAAGGCAGCTCATCGTGCTGAATGCCCCATAGCTTTATGCCGTTTGCAAGTGAACCTGACCACGGACGCGGTATGGTAACCTCAGGGTCCGGACCAATGGGTGGCATAATAGTACGGTCAAACTTAGTCGGGGTTTTCACAATCGGCTCTTCAGCAACCTCAACGGCTTTAACCTCGGCGGCATTTGCCAGGTCCTCTTCGACTACGCCTGCATCCACGGATCCTTCAGCAATAAGTTGCATTTCTCCACGGGGCACAAAACTTGTCAGAATGAAATTTTTGTCTTTAATATACTTATTGTAAGCTGCCTTGATATCAGCCATTGTAACAGCCTGAATAGCAGCAAGATCTTTCTTGTAATATTCAGGATCGCCTGTATTCATCGTGTATTCGGCAAGGGTGAAGGCTTTTCCCTGAACGCTTGCAAACCTGCTGTAAAAGCTTGTTTCATACATGGCTTTGATCCTTTTCAGATCATCCTCGGGAAAGCCATCCTTTTCAAATCTTTCGAAGCCTTCAAAGATCGCCTTTTCAACCTCCGTAAGGTTAACACCCGGATTGGCGGTTACAGTAATTGTAAAGGTACCTGCGAGTTCCTGTGAGCTGTTTCCGGCTGATACAAAAGACGTAAGCTTTTTCTCTTTAACAAGAATGTTGTAGAGCGGCGCTTTTTTATTGGTAGCCAGAAGGTTGCCGAGAAAGTTAAGGGCATATGAATCTTTGGAATAGCGCTCTACGGTGGGAAATACCATTCTAAGCATAGGAGCCCTGGCAAAATTATCTTCATGGTATAATTTAACCGTGGAGTTGAGTGTAGTATTCATTGCACCCCTCTTTTCGATCTTCTCTCCGGCAGGCAGCTCCCCGAAATATTTTTCAACCATTGCTTTAACTTCTGCCCTGTCAATATCACCCGTTATCGCCAGGTATGCATTTGAAGGGGAATAGAACTTCCTGTGGAATGCTTTTACGTCCTCAACTGTGGCATTTGTAAGGTCTTCCATTTCACCGATAACTGTCCAGCTGTAGGGATGCCCCTTTGGATAGAGATGTTTGAGTATAAGCCCGTAATTAAAGCCATAAGGCGCATTGTCGACACTCTCCCGCTTCTCATTCTGTACCACATTCTGCTGATTGACAAACGCTGCCTGTGTTACCACGTTTTCGAGGTAACCCATCCTGTCGGACTCCATCCAGAGGACCATCTCAAGGGCGTTTTTCGGAACAACCTGATAGTAATTGGTTCTGTCCTGGCTGGTGCTTCCGTTAAGTGAGCCGCCGGCTCCCTGGATATTCCTGAAGAACTCATCTTCACCGACGTTCTCAGATCTCTGGAACATCATATGTTCGAACAGGTGAGCAAAGCCCGTTTTGCCTTCGGTCTCGCGGCTTGAGCCTACATGGTAATAGATTGCCACGGAGGCGATAGGGTCGGACCTGTCCTCATGCAGAACAACCGTCAGTCCGTTTTCAAGTGTGTATTTCTCAAAAGGGAGTGAAAAAGTTGTTTCTTTTTTGCCTGATTTACAGGAGAGTGCAATTCCAATGATTAACATAAGGATAAATGACAATGATTTTTTCATGATTTTGAAATTAGATGACAGTGATTTTGAGAAACAAAAATAATAAAAAGGATTGATAGAGTGACATTTTTTTTAAATGAGTCGGGATTGCCCCTCCCTGACGGTCGGGGCGGACCCTTTTGGGGATGCTGTCAAACAAAAAAGCCACTACGCGGCTCATTTTATTCTTACTCAAAACTCCATCCTGCAAGCAGTCTGTCGTTTTTCGTAAAAATAAAATGCCCGCCTTTGGCGGGACTTTTTTGTTTGAGCGGGAGACGGGACTCGAACCCGCGACCCTAACCTTGGCAAGGTTATGCTCTACCAACTGAGCTACTCCCGCGGAATCACGGGCAAAAATAAGAAAAAATTTTCATCTGCAAACAAGAGGAGGGAAATGTTTATCTTCTGACCGGACCCCATTCGACAAGGTTGTCATTCTCGAAGTAGAGCCATGAATTCCGGTAAATCCATTCTTCCTTGATAATATTGCCGCTGATAACCCTGTTAATCTTCTGAGGCGTTCCCCAGCTGTCCTGTACCATGTCCTTCGTCATCCCTTTCCATATCTTTCCTGCATCAAGCCTCGCGGCCATAGCGGATCCATATTTGCCTTCAAGATATGCAAACCTGCTTATCACCTCTTTCCCGGTCTGCTGAACGGGGCGGTCATCACGAGGTTGTGCCTGTAACTGTGGTTGTGGCTGAGTCTGAGCCTGAGCAGGAGCAATTACCCTGGGTTCCTCAAAATCCGTATGTTGTCTTACAATATAGCCTTCGTAGTCCCCATAGAAAACATAAAGGTAATCAGGGTCGTATTCCAATACCTCGACAACAGCTCCTGTCGGAATTACGAGAATCACTGAGGTTAGATCATTGGGATCGCCAAAGAGCCTGCTTGCCGATTTTAATGTGGTTTTAATCAGAGCTTCTCCGTTTCCGTGGGTATTCTTTTCAAGTTCCTGCAAGACCACTGTCCTGTCTGCCTGCCCCTGTAAACCGATAAAAACCATAAGGGAGATAAGTGAGAGTAAAAACCTTTTCATCATATCTGATTTTTTCTGAAATGCTCAAAAACTATACCAATCTGATGATTGTCTAACGGGTTTTCCGGATCAGCATCAAACCATCCCGAACTGGCAGTACAAGCCTTTCTGTATTATCCTGCTGCCGTATCATGTCATTGAACGCGATAATGCCCCTTGTCTGAGGGTCCCTGCTCTCCCTGTCGAGTGCTTTGCCTCCCCAGAGTACATTGTCGGCAAGAATAAACCCTCCCGGAACAACTTTATCCATTACAAGATTAAAGTATTCGACGTATTCTCTTTTATCCCCGTCAATAAATACAAGATCAAAATCCCTGTCAAGTGCAGGGATTATATCCCGGGCTTCTCCGGTCATCTGCCTGATCTTCGATTCCAGGCCCGCCTTTGCGAACCAGGAGCGGCTGAAGTCAGCCAGTTCATCATCGTGATCGATCGTTATGAGCAGCCCACCGGGCCTTAGTCCCTTTGCAAGACATATTGCCGAATAACCGGTGAAGGTCCCGATCTCAAGGATATTCGTTGGATTGATCATTTTTGAAATAAGTTCAAGGGTTTTACCCATGAGGTGACCGGAGATCCTGTTGGGATTTACAAACCTGATATGGGTCTCTCTGAAGAGATCTTCGAGGAGAGGATCTTCGGGTGAGGAGTGTTCCAGAATAAATCTCTCAAACTGTCGGTCAGTGATCATTTATAGATAAGTGTCGATAATCTGGCAGGATCGAAGATGTCATTTGCAGTATCGAGAATTTCCGATGAAGATATATTATCGATCTTCCTGTATATCTCCTCCGGGGGGTCAATTCTTCCGAACACAAGGAGACTCTTTGCAAGACTCAGCATCAGGCTCTCATGGTTCTCATAGCCCCTTGCCAGATAACCTTTGATCTGATTCTTTGCCTTGCTGAGCTGGACAATACCAAGTTTTTTAGTCCTCAGCTTTTTAAGCTCAGCCATGACTATCGAAAAACTTCTGTCCATATTTCTGCTATCGGTGCCGAAATAGATTGAAAAGAGACCCGTGTCGCGATAGGGGTTATAGCCCGATTCCACATTATATGCGAGACCGTTCTTTTCACGCAGCGACAGGTTCAGCCTGGAATTGAGCCCTTGTCCTCCTAAGATATTGTTCAGCAGGAACATGCCCAGGCGACGTTCATCCTTCAGATCATAGGCAATATTACCTGTTATGCAGTGGTTCTGGAATGTATTCATCTTTTTCTCCACTGATGACGGCTTGTACGACCATGAGACCTCATCGCTGGTCTGTATGGTTTTTAAAGGCTTATCAGCAAAATATTTCTGAAAAAGTTTCATGATCTTCTTACCGGGCATATTACCGACTGAACAAAGAACCATCTGATCGGTGAAATAGTTTCTTGAGATGAAGCCGGAGAGATCTTCCTGAGTAAATGATCTGACGGTTTCGGGCTTTCCAAGGATATTCCTGCCAATAGGCAGGCCTTCGAATATCATTTCCTCGAAATCGTCAAAAATAAGTTCAGCGGGATTATCGAGGTACGAATTGATCTCCTCGATAATCACATCTTTTTCTTTTTCGATCTCTTTTTCCGGGAAAACGGAGTTAAATGCGATGTCGCTTATGATCTCAACAGCTCTTTCGTAATCATCCCTGATGAATGATGCATAAAGAACTGTCTCCTCTTTTGTCGTATATGCATTCAGTTCGCCGCCTACATCCTCAAGGCGGCTGAGAACGTACCAGGCTTTTCTTTTGCGGGTCCCCTTGAACAGCATATGTTCTATAAGGTGTGCGATCCCGTGTTCTGTTTCTGTTTCGTTCCGGGAGCCGGTATTTATCAGCAATCCGCAATGTGCGACCATGCCGGGAATGGTATGGTGCACGAGTCTGATACCATTGTCAAGCTGATGAAAGAGGAGTTCCATAATCTGTTTTTGCCGAAGCAAAGGTAAGCATGATTTAAGGCTGTTCCAAACTCATTTTTTTTGTTCAAAGTTTTGTGTACTCCGAATTGAAATATATATTTGCAGTCCGAAAAGGAGGTGCCATAGCTCAGTAGGTAGAGCACAGGACTGAAAATCCTGGTGTCCCCGGTTCGATTCCTGGTGGCACCACTTAAAAAGAGCCCTCTTTCGCTAAAGCTTCAGAGGGTAAGACGAGAGTGAGAGCGAGAGCGAGCACTCTCGTCTCTTTTTCTCGCACTCGCACTCACACTCACTCTCACACTCACACTCAATCTCCCCTGCATCCTTCGCCAGAGAAAATTGATCATCCTTTGATGGGATTTAAGAATATTTTCTTATAATTAAAGATTTTACCACGGTATGGATTTTACAGTTGCCAGGACATTTAGTTCCCTTTACATCATTCTCGACATCTGCTGGTTATTGCTTTATGCAGGTCTGTTGCTGTACCTTAAAAGACGTATGGCATTTGTTGCAGGACTGGTTGCAGGCCTTGTTTATTTCCTGGTTGACTACGGAGTTTTTTACCGGCTCCTTGGTACAAGGATTATTGAGGGTGCTAATCCTTTCTGGTTTTTAATATGGTTGAGCATGAGTTACGGATTTACAAATATAACATGGATATGGCTTTTGTTTGATCGTGACGGCCACCCTGTGGAATGGTCCCTCTTGCCGATACTGGGCTGGATTACCGTTGGTCAGTTAAGTCAGAGCTTTGGATCGGGATTTGGAGAGATCTCAATTTCCCGGGGTACAGGATCATATCACGGTATTATGGCATTAATTCTATGCGTTGGTTATTTGATTGTTATCTTCAACAACCTGAGAGGAAAGAAAGCTATTAATATCCTTTGGCTCCTGTCAATAGGCATTGGTGTACAGTTTGCATGGGAGGCCTCCCTTCTTATCTGCGGGATCCGGCCTGCCGGCTGGCAACCTGTAGTGATAAATTCCCTGATCGAAACCAATCTCGGAATAACATACATCTATTTTATTCACAGATATTTTTCCAGACACCGGAAGGAGGATTTATCTGCTCAAAGCCAGTATTAGCATGGGTGGAACGCCTCCGGCGTTCAAGATCGTGGGTTGTGGACGCTTTCCATCATTTGTGGAACGCCTCCGGCGTTCAGAATAGAGGAGGGATGGTGGAGCACTCCGGCGTTCGGAGTCGCGGATGCAAGGCCGCGGGTTTTCATTTATGAAGGCTGCTCTCCATTTTCTCAAGTTGTATGCCCTTTGTCTCAGGGACGAAGAACCTCACCCAGACCAGCTGCAGGACCATCATCCCGCAGAACAACCCGAAGATAAACTGAGGTGGCAAAGCCTCAGCCATCAGCGGGAATACAAGCGTAAGCGACGCTGCAAAGAACCAATGGGTAAAACTTCCCAGCGCCTGGCCGAAGGCACGTTGCTTGTTTGGAAATATCTCGCTGATAAAGACCCAGATAACAGCTCCCTGGCCGATGGCATGCGCTGCTATGAATGCAAAAATATAGACAGGTACCAAAGTCATTCTGCCTGATGCAAAGGCCCAGGCAGTCAGTCCTAATGAGGCTATATATCCGAAAGAACCTATGTAGAGCAGTTTTCGCCGCCCCAGACGATCGATCAGATATAATCCCACAAAGGTGAAGATCAGGTTTGTGATGCCGATACCTACCGATTGAAGCAGCGCTGTCTCCGATTCCAGACCGGTCATCTCAAAGATCCTCGGAGCAAAGTAGAGGATGGCATTTATGCCGGAGAGCTGATTGAAAAAGGCAATCAGAACGGCAAGAAATATCGGCCTGAGCAATCTTTTCGTGAAAAGATGCCGGGGCTGTTGTTTCTCATTTGCCGTAGCCGCTATTTCGTCCAGAATTATTGTCATTTCATCATCACTGATTTCAGGATTTGTTTTTCGCAGTATATTCATTCCGCCAATCCTGTCATTCTTATATACTATCAGCCATCGCGGGCTTTCAGGCAAAAGGAAACAGAGCAGGAAGAAAAGAAAAGCAGGAAATGCTTCCACTCCGAGCATCCAGCGCCATGCATTTTCTCCAATTCCCCCGAGCAGTGAATTTGAAAGAAACGCCATTAAAATGCCAAATACGATGTTGAACTGGAACATACCTGTCAATCTTCCGCGGTATTGAGGCGGCGCTATTTCTGAAATGAACATGGGGGCAGCAACGGTTGAGATACCGATGCCCAGTCCGCCAATGAAACGGAATGCCATAAATGAATATACCTCAGGAGCGAGGGCGGACCCTGTTGCTGATATGAGGTAGAGAATTCCGACCCAGAGGAGGGTCTTTTTCCGTCCGAAGAACTGTGCCGGCCAGCCGCCGATAAGCGACCCTGTCACCGTGCCCCACAAAGCCATGCTGATGGCCAGTCCGTGAAGGGTGCTGTCGAGGGACCAGAGTGCCTGAATCTTCTGCTCGGCACCCGAAATCACAACCGTATCAAACCCAAAAAGAAACCCTGCAAGTGAAGCCACCACCGCAGACTGATACAGGAAACCTTTTTTTTTCATTATTGATCCTGCTTATTTTAATCTGTTATTGAACGGAAAATTCAGATATACTTTCTGAACGTCTGCCAAAATAGTAAAAAAACAGAGGCGATTAATGTGGTTTTCGAATATTTAACCACGGTGTGACCATCTTTCGCTACAGCCTTCGCCAAAGCTACGTCTGTCACAGAAAGCTACGGATGGCAAAGCACGGAGCTTATTCGGAGTAACACTGCGAATTGTCTCTTAAATTGGCGGAAATGGATATTTATCCGGAGTTACCAGTGTTCCTGTTGAGATGGTAAGCGGACTGAAGTGTAAAGTTACTGAATTGCTGGCACAAATAATCAGTGTTCGGATTCTGGTATTTTTTTTTAAACCGGTGTTTTAATATCCTGAACAGCAATTTCTCTGTTTCCATAGCTTGTCAACTCTGCTGCGGGGTCGTTTATTAATAGTATCTTTGACATTATGAAACTTGCTTATATCGGTACTTACCCTCCACGGGAATGTGGTATAGGGACTTTTACCAGGAATCTTTACAATTCAATGGTAAACAATGACAGGCCAGCAAATGATTCAATTGAAGGATTCATTATAGCGCTGAACGATCATGAACAGACTTATAATTATCCTGAGGAAGTAAAACTTACAATACGACAGGAGCATCAGAGAGATTATTTAGCGGCTGTAAAATTCATTAATCTCAGCGGCGCCGATCTTTGTATTCTGGAACATGAGTTTGGCATTTTCGGAGGACAACATGGTGTATATATTCTTTCATTACTTCACCGTCTTGAAATTCCCCTGATCGTCACCCTTCACACAATAATCAAAAGCCCCTCCTATAACGAAAAAGCTGTACTGGCCGAAATATGCAAAATGGCCAGTAAGATAGTTGTAATGAGCCATAAAGCCATTGAATTTCTTACAACTATCTATAATGTTGATAAAAAGAAAATTGAATATATTGAACATGGTGTGCCTGATATTCAGTTTAACCAGTCTCAAGCCAAAAAGGAATTCCACCTCGAAAATAAAAAGGTCCTGATTACTTTTGGTTTCATCAGCCGGAATAAAGGGATAGAGACGGTAATAAAGGCATTACCAAAAGTTATTGAGAAGTTTCCCGAGGTTTTATATATGGTTTTAGGGAAGACTCATCCGAATGTTCTTAGATACTCCGGAGAAGAATACAGAATTTATCTTCAGCATTTAGTTAAAAGCCTTGACCTGAGCAAACATGTTTTTTTTCTGAATGAGTTTATCAATCAGAAAGAACTGTTCAAATATTTATCTGCATCTGATATATATGTTACACCTTACCTTAATGAAGCTCAGATCACAAGCGGTACCCTTTCCTACGCCATCGGAGTGGGTTCAGCGGTAGTTTCAACACCTTACTGGCATGCTTCAGAATTACTGACGGATGGGAGAGGAAGGCTTTTTGATTTCAATGATTCAGATGGTCTTACCTCAATTTTCATGGAACTGCTGGATAAACCGGATGTGCTAAAAGAGCTTCGGGACAAGGCATATAAGTATGGAAGAAAAATAACATGGCCAAAGACAGGAGAAAAATATATCGCAGTCACTAAAAAGGTTCTGGCCGAAAAGCCGGAAGTGTCTGAAACAAAAGAAACTATTCTTGATCCACTTATTCTGCCTCCCTTCTCCCTTGCTCATATTAAACGTTTAACAGATGATACAGGGATCATTCAACATGCAAAATTTGGTATTCCAAATCTGAAAGAAGGATACTGCCTGGATGACAATGCCAGAGCCCTGCTTATGGTATTGATGGCCTACAGGCAAAAAAAGAATACTCTGGCCCTTGAATTATCACCTGTTTATATAAGCTATATCCACTATATGCAGAACAAAGACGGGACATTCAGGAATTTTCTGAGTTTCAGCCGCAATTTTCTTGATGAGGCAGGCTCGGAAGATTCTTTTGGAAGAACCATCTGGGCCCTCGGATATCTGCTTGCCAATGCACCTAACGATGCATATTACCGGACCGGGAAATTGATCTTCTTTGATGCATCTCCAAACTTTGAAAAACTTAAATCCATAAGAGGTATCGCCAATACAATGGTAGGTATCAGTTATTATCTCAGGAGTAAACCCAATGATGATTCAATGATCGAAAGATTAAAAAATCTTGCCCTCAAACTGGTCAGACATTATGAAGAAAACAGCACACCTGACTGGAAATGGTTTGAATCGTTGCTGGCTTATGATAACGGGATATTACCACTTGCTCTTTTACATGCGGCAGAAATACTTAAAGATGAAAGAATAACAAGGACAGCGCTGGAAACAATGAACTTTTTAACAGAGGTTACACTTAAGGATGGCTATTTATCGATCATTGGTAATGAAAAATGGTATAAAAAGGATGGTGAACGTTCCATGTATGCCCAGCAGCCGATAGATGCTCTTGCTATGGTATTGATGTATCATCAGGCCTTTCATCTGACTAAAGAAAAAGAATATCTCAGGAAATTATTTGCATCCTTCATGTGGTTCCTTGGAGAGAATGATCTCAGGATGAGCTTATTCGATTTTGAAACAAAAGGTTGCTGCGACGGATTTGAAAATTATGGAGTAAACCGGAACCAGGGCGCGGAAAGTTCACTGGCCTACCTGATCTCTCACCTGACAGTTCTGATGGCATTTGAAGAATATGAAGAATAGATTTAAGGCAGCAGGCCCTCCGGTCATTTGAAAAGAAAACCTTAGATTATGTTAATTAACAGATATCAAAATAATCCCATACTAACAAAAGATGATGTGCCTTATCCGGTCGCTACAGTGCATAATGCAGGCGTTGTAAAATTCAATGACCGGTATATAATGATCTTCCGGTCCCATACACTCAACGGAAGAAGTATTTTAGGCAAAGCAGAAAGCGATAATGGGTATGATTTTAAAGTTGATAAAGAACCTTTCATGATACCTGCTGCAGAAGGGATATTCAAGGAATATGAGGAGTACGGTGTAGAGGACCCCCGGATTATTTATCTCGGGGGTGAATATCTTATAACATACAGTGCCTATTCCAGGCATGGTGTGCGTGTGGGTCTGGCAAAAACCAAAGATTTTAAATCCGTTGAACGGTTTTCTCTTATCACTGAGGCTGATTACCGGAATGTTGTAATCTTTCCTGAAAAGTTTAACGGTTTATACGCACGACTCGACCGTCCGCATTCCGAAATATCACCCTGGTCAATCTGGATCTCTTATTCTCCCGATCTGAAATACTGGGGCGAATCAAAACTCATTATGAAGCCCGTTAAATATCATTGGGATGAAATGAAAATAGGACCCGGGGCACCTCCGGTTAAAACTGCCCGGGGCTGGCTGAGTATTTATCACGGAGTATTTCCAACCATGGATGGGTGTGTTTACAGGCTGGGGGTTGCATTGCATGATCTTGAAGATCCGTCGCGGATAATCGCTGTTGGTGATGAATGGGTCTTACAGCCGGAAGAAGTTTATGAAATTACAGGTTATGTGCACAATGTTGTCTTTACCTGCGGTGCTGTCCCGGAAGAAGACGGCACTATTAAAATTTATTGGGGTGGCGCCGATAAAGTGATGTGTGTGGGTACGGCAAATATTGAAAAGCTCGTCGATCATTGTCTGGAAAATTCAAGAAGTGCTTTATAATTATAATTTAAAGAGGTACAAGAGGAAAGCTGAAACTTCATGAACTTAAATATGAAGATTGCCATATTATCGCCTGTTGCATGGCGGACTCCACCCCGTAAGTATGGACCGTGGGAACAGGTTGCCTCAAATATTACCGAAGGTCTGGTTGAAAATGGAATTGATGTGACCTTGTTTGCAACAGGAGATTCAATAACGAAAGGGAAGCTTGAATATATATGTGAGCGGCCTTATTCGGAAGATCCCGGAATTGATCCTAAAGTCTGGGAATGCCTGCATATAAGCCATCTGATGGAACAAGCAGATAAATTCGATTTAATTCATAATAATTTTGATTTTCTCCCGCTGACTTATTCGCGTCTGATTAAAACCCCTATGGTAACTACCATTCATGGGTTTTCTTCTCAAAAAATCCTTGCAGTTTATAAAAAGTATAATAGTACTAACCACTACGTTTCTATCAGCAATTCTGACAGGAGTCCTGAACTTCATTATTCTGCCACCATTTACAATGGTATTAATACGGATGAATTTACATTTCAATCTGAACCAAAAGATTATCTGCTCTTTTTTGGAAGGATACATCCCGAAAAAGGCACTTATGAATCCATTCAGATAGCAAAACAATCCGGAAGGCAGCTTATTATTTCAGGTTTAATTCAGCATCAGGAATATTTTGAAAGCAGGATTAAGCCATATATAAATGATGATGACATTAAATATGCTGGTAATTCAGGACCAGAAGAGAGGGACAAGCTTATGGGTGAAGCTTATGCTCTTCTGCATCCGATCAGTTTTGAGGAACCTTTTGGTTTAAGCGTTGCCGAATCAATGCTTTGCGGAACACCCGTTATCGCATTTGACAAAGGCTCCATGCCGGAATTGATAATTGACGGGAAGACAGGTTTTTTGGTCAGGAATATTGACGAAGCTGTAAGAGCGGTAAAGAATATTAAATATGTCGACAGAAAATACACCAGTGAGTACGCGGCTTCAAAGTTCAGTCGTCAAAAAATGGCCGAAGGATATCTGGAGGTTTACAGGCAGATTTTGAGAACCTAAAAGCAACACTATATAAAAGTCTTTATACAGGCAGCTATTTTGAGTTCTTAAGCTCATTCAGAAGTTCATCCAGATCAACAGTAGCGTAAGTTGCAGCGTAGTCTGACATGCCGTAAGGAATAATAAGGTTTCCGTTGTGAATTACAGAGCCGCAGGAGTAAACAACATTTGGCACATAACCTTCCCTCTCTTCCTGGTTGGGAGCCAATAAAGGGGTCTTTAGTCTGCCGATCTCTTTTTCAGGATTATCAAGATCATATAGTGATGCACCTAATACGTATTCCCTCATTGGTCCTACTCCGTGTGTAATAACAAGCCACCCTTCCTTTGTTTCGACAGGGGAACCGCAATTTCCGATCTGAATCAGCTCCCAGGGATATTTTGGTTCCTGAAGAAGTCTGGCTTCGTGCCAGATATTTATTTTATCGGAATAGGCTATATAATTATTTACTCCGTCTATTCTGCAAAGCATGGCATATTTGCCATTTATCTTTCTGGGGAAGAGTGCCATACCTTTATTCCGGGCAATTTCACCGTGAATGGGTAATGCCTTGAAATGGTAAAAATTCTTGGTCTCAAGCAGCTTTGGTAATATTGTATGGCCATCATAAGCTGTATAGGTAGCATAGTAGGTTACTTTTTCGTTATCCTCTGTGAATCTGACAAAACGCGCATCTTCAATGCCATTTTTTTCAGTTTCGGAGATAGGGAAAATGACTCTCTCGGAAATTGCCGAATCAAGCGAAAAGTCAAGTTCATAATGCGATTTAGCCAGCCACATCATCTGATTAATGATCGATTCTTTGTTTCGTGCAAGGTCATGTGTTTTCCTGGTCTCTTCCACGGCTCTTTTCAATTCGCCATATGTAAAGCTGTCGCCGAGCTTTTCCAATACAAAAACAGGACTGACCTTATTGTCGAAATCCTGCATCTCATCAAGTTTCTTTACAAATGTTTTTTTATTATAAATATGTCTTTTGATTCTCTCTGCCTCTGCCAGCATTTTGCCGACAGGTTCAATAATCAGGTTGGAATTCTTGTCTATTACAGCCGAACGGAAAACAATGGATGAAATATGGCCTTCGCCGGTTGCCCTGAAACTGAAAATCAATCTTTTCTCACCCTGATCTAATTCCGACTGATCGGGATCCATTACAACAGATGGATTAAAAAAAGCTGCCGACTCAATGGAAAATTCCATTGTGAAATATGCTCCAATAAGCGCTTTCCTCTGTTTATCATTATTGTTTAGTCTTATTTCCAGTTCTTTAAACAGACCCACCAATTTATTGAAATGCGCCTCAAATATTAATGAAACATTCCTGTGACGTCTGGCATAACCTCTCAGCACCTTGCTTAACGCTATATTTACGTCATTATCCGACATAGCCATAACATTACGAATAATATCCTTACTTCTCTCATCAGAGGTATACAGAAAACGGGCAATTACTCTGCTGGGATCAGGGAGAAACTTACTAACCTTTCTGGTGACGGTAACCTGCATAGTCAAGACTTTATGATTTTAGATCAGTCTGCAAATATAACACATAGACCAGGAAAACCTTGGAATATTTATCTGTAAATGATTTTAAAATCAGGCAGGATGATCAGATGCTTTTTCAACCGGATCATGAATAATCAGCAACAGGAACCTTTGTCTCGGGAGGGAAGAACCTCACCCAGATCAGTTAAAGATAATATTTATATTTGCCTTACTTTTTGCTTAAATATACAAGTGATTGACAGCGAGATAATAAATCTTGTTTTACAGGGAGACCGGAACAGGTACCGGTTACTTGTTGAAAAATATCAACAAATGATCTTTCAGACCGCTATGGGGTTTCTGCATAACAGGGATGATGCCGATGATCTTACCCAGGAAGTTTTTATTCAGGCTTATCAGTCATTAAACAGGTTTAAAGGCCAGGCAGCCTTCTCAACCTGGTT
>JAHYJA010000062.1 GCA_019429325.1 Bacteroidales bacterium | reverse complement strand
ACCTGCACGACCTGCATGACCTGCATGACCTGCATGACCTGCACGACTTGCATGACCTGCATGACCTGCACGACTTGCATGACCTGCATGACAAAAAAAAGGCTGTCCCGAAAGAGCAGCCTTTTTTTATACTTGCTTTAAAAGTTTAGTTATTCGGAGTCATAAGGTTGTTATAGTTCAGTTCGCTTGCCGGTACCGGCCAGATATATGACGGACCGGTTGTCAGTATTGTGGCAACTGTTCCCATCTCAGGACTTGACTTGCCCGGAATCGGGAGCCCGAGGCGCATCAGGTCCAAGTTACGTATTCCTTCTCCAAGGAATTCAAGATTCCTCTCAAGGAGAACTGCATCATAGAAATCCTGTGCCGTAGCAAAATCAGCGGGGTCATAATCGCCACCAGTGAGGGAGCGTGTTCTGACAGCATTCAGAAGATTGACTGCCTGTTCGGTAACTGTGCCTCCTCCGCCACGAACCAGGGCTTCTGCGCGACTAAGAAGAACCTCTGCATACCTTATAACGGGAACCCATTCAGCGCGTGTAGCCTGATCAACCCATTTGGTAAGAAACACCTTGCCATCAGTATGAGTATAGAGCATCTCTTTTCTTGCATCATCGTCTTCCAGTGCTGCAAATGCATACCCGTCATTCAGATTAAGGTGATATGATTCATCAGAGCCTGATCCGAAATAGTGAGCCATATGACTCTGAGTTCCTGCATTATTGGTTGAGGTCATCGGCATGGAGAATATCGATTCTTTTGTAGTATAAGGAGATCTGAAAATCTCCTCATAATCGGAATGAAGGGTATTAGCCACACCGGCAGGTGATGTATACGGCGCAGCAGCCGGCACTATTTTGGCTGATTCCGTAACAACCTGGGTCCAGTTGTGCATGTGAAGATAAACCCTGGTTTTAAAAGCTATGATAGTGTTCTTGTGAACTCTTGTCGTATTAAGAACGTCAGTGCTATAGCTTGCAACTGCCAGCGGTTCGGCATCATTCAGGTCTTTCAGGATCTGAGTATAGACTTCGGCAACGGTGCTGGGTGCGAGATCGTTTTCTTCAGCGGACTTCATCGCCTTGATCCTCAGTGGCACACCCTGATTGGCGCCATTACCGACATGATAAGGCTTCGAATACATCTGCATCAGGTTGAAGTAGCAAATCGCCCTTATGGTGTATGATTCACTTCTGTACTGATCATATTCTGACTGTGTGATCACGCCTGTCAGTTTGCCTTCGTCCCATGCTTGTGCAAGGCCCTCGAGGAAGACGTTTACCACATTGACAGTGGAATAGACGGCGCCCCAGAGGTTCTGTACCTCATTGGTTCCTGCAAGCACAGAATGGTTCCATGAGGCATAGCATGTCACCAGGTTTGTGCTTTTGGGAATGAAGTTATCACATCGTACATCGTTATATACATGGAATCTTCCTCCCAGGTGCTGTCCGCTTTTGAGGGATGCATACATTCCGTTGACCTGTGCTTCAATCCGCGTCTTGTTATCAAACACAGACAGGTCTGACAGTGAAGTCTTCGGCACCGGATTCATAAACTCCTCCTGGGAGCATCCGTACATCAACAATATTAATGTGAATATTATTGAACCCTTTAATATATTTTTCATATCTGTTTCTATTTTAATTGGTTAAAAGCTGATATTCACACCGAAGGAGTATGTCCTTGCCTGCGGGGCGGTATTTCTGTCTATACCGGGTGCCAGGTTTGAATCAGCGTTTGTTGAGACCTCAGGGTCGGAACCGCTGTATTTTGTGAAGAGGTATGCATTGAAAACCTGGGCATAAACTCTTAACCTCTCGATGTTAAGCACATCAGGCATCACATTCTTGAAGGCGTATCCCAGTGAGATGTTTCTTACCTTCACATAATCACCGCGCTCAATATTTTCACTGATAGCCATTGCCGAACCGTTGGATACGTTATCACCCCAGACTGGTTTCGGGATATTTGTGATATCTCCGGCCTTTTTCCATGCAGTTTCAGCCACCTCTGCGGAGTTGTTCCACCATCTCTGGTCGCGTATACCTGCTTTTGACCCTGCATAAACATAGAATCCCAGAGAATAGGTAAGGTTGACTGCAAAGTCAAAATTCTTGTATGCAACGCTGTTATCAAGACCACCATATACTTTTGGCAGAGGTGAAGCCCATGGAACACCGTCAGTGGCAATGGAGATTGCCGGGGCTGCAGAACCATCCGATCTGAAGGTCCATCTCTGGGCTGCTTCATGGCTGTAAAGTACTTCCTTCCCGGCTTTATTAACGAATATTCGTCTTCCTGTCGTAGGATCAACACCGCGTGTTTCAACAGCCAGCAGGTTTCCGACAGGCTTCCCGACAACTGTAATGTTAGTGGTTTCAAGTCCTCCGGTGGTTGCACGTAGTTCATCGACACCCGGGGCCAGCTCTGTCACTTCATTCTTAATGAAAGTAATGTTGAACGTGGTTGTCCAGCTGAAGTTAGGTCTTGCAATATTATAACTGGTAGCCTGCAACTCAAGCCCCGTATTGTACATTGAGCCTACGTTAGCCGGTATCGAGTTGCCCGGAATACCCTTTGAAGGTGACTGGGGCACGTTAAGAATAAGGTTACCCACATCGTTATAGAACCAGTTGATATCGGCCTGAATCTTATCTCTCAGTATTCCGAAGCTCAAACCCAGGTCGTACTTGTCGCTGGTCTCCCACTGCAGGTCAGCATTCCCTGCCTGCGAGAAATAGAGAGTCGGTACGGCTGCATAAAGGCTTGAGCTGTATAGAAACAGTGAGCTGTAATTACCTATTCCGAACATATTTCCAACCCGGCCGTAACTTGCCTTAAACCTTATGTCCGAGAAAATGTTGTTTATACCCGAGTTAGCAACGAAATCTTCCCTCGAAATATTCCACATCAATGATGCTCCTCCGAAAGTACCAAATTTGTTCCCTCTCGAGAGACCGCTGAAGCCGTCCCTGCGGATACTTCCCTCAAGATAGTATTTCCTGTTCCAGTTGGTGTTAACACGGCCGAAATAGGAGATGTAATAATTTTCTCCGTATCCTCCGCCGCCGATCTGAGCAGTTGACCAGGAGCCCTGATACTGTGTGAAGAACGGGTCAGAAACACCTGTTTTCCAGCCTTCCCAGCTTACGCCAACGGTTCTCTGTTGTTCAATACCAGCCAGGAGACCAACGGTAAGCCTTTCAAAAAATGTTTTGTTATAGTTGGCTGTATTGGTCCATGTCCACCTATTGTTACGTGAAAAGTCATTGGATGCTAAACCATTATATCCGTAGCCGTTGCCAGTAACGGGAGACCAGAATGTGGTGGCTTCTCTGGCGAGATTATCAATCCCGTAAACGGTCTTGAAAACCAGTCCGGCAAGGGGTTCGACACTGGCTGACAGAGTTGCCAGCAACCTTTCTGATTCTGTAGTATGCTGGTTAAGGTCAAAAATGGCAACAGGGTTATGGTAGCCGAGAGAGGCGCTAAGACCTGTCCCCATACCTCCTATTCCTGAACCGGAAATATTGTATGATCCATCATTCAGATAGGGGCTAATAATGGGTGGCAGTACAAAAGCCAGACGGGCAGCACCTGCGGTAGCAAAAGAAGCACCCGTGTTTGGCGATTCCGTATAACCGTTAGTATAGGCAATGCTTGCCCCGATTTTCATATACTTGTTCAGATTGTGATCGAGGTTCATCCTTGCATTCTTTCTGTCATAGAAGTTTTTCTTGAACATACCATTTTGATCGGTATAACCGACAGAAAGGAAGTAAGAGGTTGTAGGTGATGAACCAGAGGCAGTGATTGAATGGCTCTGCTGGAAACCTTTCTGGTAAATATAGTCGGGCCAGTAGGTTTCGATTGGTTTCCCGCTTGCATCGGTTGGCCACACCAGTCTGGCTGAAGAGCCTGCATTCTCGAGGGCAAGATTCTTATGGTTGAAATACTGCTCGGGGTTCATAAGGTCGAACATTCTGTACGGCTCTGTCCATCCCGCATAGCCATCGTATGTAACCCTTGTCCTTGCACCTGAACCACGCCTGGTTGTAATAATTATAACACCATTGGCAGCTCTTGAGCCATACAGGGCTGTTGCAGAAGCATCCTTCAGAACCTCCATTGACTGGATATCAGATGGGTTAATATCTGCAAGCGCATTCTGGATTGCAGTTCCCCCCACATTGCCTGTGAACACCGGCACACCGTCAACAATGATCAGCGGATTCGAACTGGAAGTGATCGAGTTAAATCCGCGGATACGTATAACAGGCGGGTTGTTGAGCACACCGTTGGGCATTGTGATCGAAACCCCGGCAGCTTTTCCGGATAATGCCTGATCGAAACTCTGTACAGGAACACTTCTGATAGCGTCTCCCTTTACGGTAGTGATCGCTCCGGCTATATCACGCCTCTGTTGTGTTCCATACGCTACAACGACTACCTCGTCGACGTTATACAAGTCCTGTTTCAGCACAACATCGATACGTGTCCTCCCCTGAATGGCTTCCTCATGGGTGACAAATCCGACAAAACTGAAAACAAGATTTTGGGCAGATGAAGGAACCGCAATCGCATAATTACCGTCAAGACCGGTAATGGTCCCAATTGTTGTGCCTTTCACCTGAACGAATACACCGGGCATTGCCAGTCCGTCTTCCGACCCCTTGACATTCCCGGTAATCTGCACTGTTTGGGCCATAACAAGCGAACCTGTTATCAGCAACAGTGAAAAAAAACCCAGGATTTTTTTCATAAATAATTGATTTTAGGTTAAAAAGGTTTTAAATCCAACTTCTGCGAAAATATGAAAAAAAATCAAAACCAAGCGTTTTCGTGACTTTTGTTGTTGTTTTTTTAAAAATTTAAACTTTTTAACATCCCGGCAAAGCCATTTAATGAGCTCCTGCACTAATAACCAAAAAAGAAAAAAAATAAAAATTTCACAGGCTGATGTATCCCGACTCAGTTCTGGTCGAAAAATCAGGGGTTTCATTTGCTTAATATATAATATAATGTATAGACACATGGCTGCCGGTCGAAACAAAATTTGGAATTCCACGGATATTGACTATTTTTGAACCCGTTTGGAGCGCCAGGTAAACGTAATTATTTAATTAAGGCTGGTCATGGATATATCCGGTAAGTATTACAGAGCTTTCATTGAACGCCAGGAAGCAAGAAAAAAGCAGTACAGTCCCAAACAGGCTGCCAAACAGCACTCCAAAGGCAAGCTTACGGCTTATGAACGACTTGATCTCCTTTTTGATTCCGGCACTTTCGAAGAGATAGATGCATATGTTACACCTGCTGATCAGCCTGTTGAGTTCGGAAGAGTCGAAAAGTCATACGGCGACGGGGTAATTGTGGGTCATGGCAAGGTAAACGGGCGCCTTGTTTTTTCATACGCTCAGGATTTCACTATCATGGGCGGGTCACTGGGAATAGTCCATGCCAGGAAAATTTCCAAGATACAGGAGATGGCACTTAAAATGGGATCGCCCATCATCGGACTTATCGATTCCGGCGGTGCAAGGATACAGGAGGGTGTTGCGAGCCTGAGCGGATATGCCTCAATCTTTCACAATATCATCCACTCCTCGGGTATCATCCCGCAGATCTCGGTAATACTTGGTCCTGCCGCGGGAGGTGCAGTCTATTCACCGGCCCTCACGGACTTTGTCTTCATGGTGAATCACACAAGTTATATGTTTGTTACAGGACCGAATGTTGTGAAGGAAGTGCTTAACGAGGATGTTACATTCGAACAGCTTGGAGGGGCCGAGGTCCATGCCCGGAAAAGCGGCGTGGCTCATCTGATCTACGACGATGAAGAGAATACGATACTGGCGTTAAAAAAGTTCCTTTCCTACCTGCCGTCCAATAATGTTGAGAATCCTCCTGTTGTTGCTGACGACGGGTCAGTCCCCGAAATAAACAAAAAGCTCAGGGATATGATACCGGACGATCCCAATAAAGCATACGACGTAAAGGATATTATACTGCAGATTGTTGACAGGAACAGTTTTTTTGAGATATCAGAGCTTTTTGCACCCAGCCTTATTACCGGTTTTGCCAGGCTTAAGGGCAGAACGATTGGGGTTGTTGCAAACCAGCCGAAAGTTCTTGCCGGAGTGCTCGATATTGATTCATCGACAAAAGGTGCCCGTTTCATAAGGTTCTGCGATGCGTTCAACATACCCATCCTTACTCTGGAAGATGTCCCGGGCTTTCTGCCGGGGGTTGATCAGGAACATGGCGGGATAATACGGCACGGAGCCAAAATGCTTTTTGCCTACAGCGAGGCCACGGTCCCGAAAATCACCATCATACTCAGAAAGGCCTACGGAGGCGCTTTTATCGTTATGAACAGCAAGAATCTTGGCGGTGATTTTAACTTTGCATGGCCTTCGGCCGAAATAGCCGTGATGGGGCCTGACGGTGCCGTTGCCGTTCTTTACAGAAGGGAGCTGGCTGCAGCAGAAGACCCTGTTGAGCTGAAGAAGGAGCTTGTGAAAAAATATCGCGATAAGCTTGCCAATCCATTCGTAGCTGACGAGAGCGGGTATATTGACGAGGTTATTGACCCTGCCGTCACGAGAAAAAAGATCGTGTCTGCACTGAATGCCCTCAGCAACAAGTGGGTAAAGGTGCCTGCCCGGAAGCACGGGAATATGCCATTGTAGTAGAGAGAGCTCTCTCTACTACAATGGCATGCAGAGGGCAGAGGGCAGGGGGCGGAGGGCAAGAAGTGAGCATAGAGCGTAGAGCGTAGAGCGGGAGGCAGGGAGCGGAGGACAAGAGGTGAGCGATGAGGAGTGAGGAGTGAGGAGTGAGCCGTGAGGAGTGAGGAGTGAGGAGTGAGGAGTGAGGAGTGAGGAGTGAGGAGTGAGGGATGAGTAGTGACTGACTATTAATGAGATAGTGTAAAGACGGGTCTCAGACCCGTCTCAAAGATGATAACATGAAGATCAACCGTATATTAATAGCAAACCGTGGCGAGATAGCTGTCAGGATCATGAAGACTGCAAAGAGGATGAAGATCGAGTCTGTTGCAGTAAAGACAGCTCTTGAACCCAATGCAATGTATCTGTCATATGCCGACAAGGTGTATGATCACACCGGTGATGCGTCTGAGATACCTGTCTTTCTCGATATCGAAAAGATCATCAGGATAGCTCTTGAAACAGGATCGGATGCCGTGCATCCTGGGTACGGATTTCTTGCAGAGAATGCCTATTTCGCACAGAAATGTGCGGAGAACAAGATCGTATTCATAGGCCCTTCTCCCGATTCGATATATAAGATGGGCAATAAGACCATAGCCCGCAGAATTGCACTTGCCGGGGGCATTCCGATGGCTATGGGCAGTGAAGGCAATATTGGGAATGAGGAAGAGGCTGCGGTTGTTGCAGGCAAGATTGGCTATCCGGTTATTATCAAGGCTGCATCGGGCGGAGGAGGACGCGGGATGAGGATCGTAAGAAGGGCTGAAGAGATGGAGCGGCTCTTCATTACCGCCAGCAAAGAGGCTGAAAAAGCTTTTAATGATCCTTCAGTATTTATCGAGAAATACATTGAGAACCCAAAACACATTGAATTTCAAATACTTGGAGACACAAAAGGAAACATAATACACCTGGGAGAGAGGGAATGTTCAATACAAAGGAAGCATCAGAAACTGCTGGAAGAGGCCCCCTCCCCTGCCCTGGATGAAAAGCTCAGGGAAGAGATGGGAAGGCTCGCCGTGCAGATGGCCAAAGCAGTCAACTATTATTCGGCAGGAACGGTAGAATTTCTTCTCGACTCTGACAGGAATTTCTATTTCATGGAGATGAATACGAGGATCCAGGTTGAGCATCCCGTGACGGAAATCATTACCGGTATCGACCTTATCGAACAGCAGATCCGCATTGCGAACGGAGAAGCCCTGAAATTCAGGCAGGAAGATATCAAACTCACCGGCTGGGCAATAGAATGCAGGATAAATGCTGAAGATGTCCAGGCAGGGTTTGCACCTGATCCCGGCAAAATAGAAAGCCTGAGCCTTCCCTCTGACCCGTGTGTAAGAGTTGATACCGGGGTTAAAGACGGTTCGGTGATTGTTGCGAGCTTTGACTCAATGATCGCAAAACTGATTGTGCGGGGTGGCGATCGAAAAAATGCGATAAAAAACTGCAAGATGGCTCTCGATAAAGTCTGGATAAAAGGCACAAAGACAACCCTGCCATTTTTCCGGATGCTCGTGAGGCATCCAAAATTCATTGAGGGTGATTTTACCACTTCATTTATAGAAAAAGATCTTACGCAGTTTTATTATAACAGCGAGTATGAGGAGATGCTCGCCGCCTGGCTGGCAACGAAACTCTTTATTGAGGAAAACCTCCAGGATGACAGTATCAGTGTGGATTTCAGGGACGGAAAGGATATGAGTCCCTGGTTGCTGAACAAAAGGATTAACCAGTTTTAAAATTTGCCGCGCACCGATGACCAGCAAGAAGACCAGCATCAAAAAGTTATATGCCCTCTCCTCTGAAAAGCGGAGATACAGTTTTCCTCTGCCGTTGAAACACACCATCAGGATTGGCAAACGGGATTATGAGGTAAAACTTAAAGCCGATGAAAAGTTTGGCACTTATATTTTATGGAAGAACCGGAAATATCCTGTAGAGGTCGTAAGGTCGCGGCAAAACAAATATGAGATACTTTTCAACGATATAAGTTACACCTTCACAGTTGAGACTCCCTTTTCCCTAAAAAGGATGAAAGTCCTGAGTACTGTCAAGGGCAAGGTTGAGACAGAGATGATCAGGGCTCCGATGCCCGGCAAAATACTTGATGTGTTTGCCCGCGAAGGTGCAGATGTGCTGCGCGGCGAACCTGTAGTTATCCTCGAGGCCATGAAGATGCAGAATGAGATACAGTCGCCGGTAAACGGGAAGATCATGAAGGTGGCTGCAAAAACCGGCATTAATGTCATGAAGGACGATATACTGGTAGAAATTAAACCAGACTAAATCTTTTCCCATATTTCCGATTATAATCTACCAGGGAGGTCGTCTCAAAATTCTTTTCTAACCGCAAAGAGCGCAAAGTAGATGCTAAGGGCGCAAAGGTAAAAGCCATATTATTAATTCTTTGCGTTCTTTGCGGTTTTCCTTTGCGATCTCAGCGGTTAATGGATTTTTACTTTTAAGACAACACTATTCAGGGTGAGGTGAATTTATTTTACCGGAACGTTCTTCAGAGTTTCACACAGATAATCAAAGAATTTCTTCACAGAGGGAACATGAACTTTTTCGTCAGGTGAATGCGGGTGCCTGATTGTAGGTCCGAAGGAAATCATATCGAGGTTTTTATAAACGCCTCCGATGATGCCGCACTCGAGTCCTGCATGTATGGCTTTTACCTCGGGAACCTTTCCGTACATCCTGTTGTATACCTCACTCATTGTTTTAAGGATCGGTGAATCCATATCGGGTTTCCATCCGGGGTAACTGCCCGATTGGCTGACATCGGCTCCGATGAGGTGGAATACTGCTGCAATTTTCCAGGCTGTCGCCTCCTTTGCCGAGTCGACTGAACTGCGTGTGAGGTTGTATGCTTCGAATTTTCCATCAGCTACTCTGACGATAGCCAGGTTATTTGATGTCTCAACAAGTCCCTTCATTGCCTGGCTCATACGCTGAACGCCGTTGGGGCAGGCATAAAGGGCCCTGATGATCCTGTATTGCTCACCCTGGTTCATCACCCGGGCAGGAAGTTCAACCTTCTCCGGTGAAAAGCTGAGATCCGGTTCGGTATCAGAGAATTCTGCCCTGTACGTCTTTTCATACCACTTAACGAACTTCCTGAATTCAGAAGCTTTTATCTCAGGGAGAACGACTACAGAGTGGGACTCTCTCGGGATTGCGTTTCTGAGGTCGCCTCCCTGTGCTTCGGCAATCCGGATACCAAAATCAGACTCAGCCTGCATCAGGAAACGGAACATTATCTTGTTGGCATTTGCCCGTCCCAATGGAATGTCGATCCCGGAATGTCCTCCCTTCAAACCTTTTGCAGTAATTTTGAAAGCCTCCATTCCTGCGGGGCATTTTTCCTGAGCGTATAATTTCCTTACAACCACATCGACGCCTCCGGCGCAGCCCACATAGAGTTCACCCTCGTCCTCGGAATCGAGATTGAGAAGTATATCACCCTTCAATAATCCCTTGGTGAGTCCGAAAGCCCCCGTCATGCCAGTCTCTTCATCAACGGTAAAAAGTGATTCAAGCGGGCCGTGGGGGATATTGTCAGAAGCCAGGAGAGTCAGGGCTGCCGCCACTCCGATCCCGTTATCAGAACCGAGGGTGGTTCCGTCGGCTTTAACCCACTCCCCGTCAATGACTGTTTCTATCGGATCTTTTTCAAAGTCGTGCTTCTTGTCGCTGTTCTTCTGCGGGACCATGTCGAGATGTGTCTGCAGGATAACGCCTTTGCGGTTTTCCATACCTTTTGTGGCCGGTTTCCGTATTACAACATTTCCGGTTTTGTCGGCAATGGTCTCAAGTTTATGCTTTTTGCCAAACTCTCTCACATATTCCACAATCTTCTCCTCTTTTTTTGAAGGATGAGGGATCCGTGTAATATCATGGAAGTAACTCCAGAGAGTTTCAGGCTTAAGTTTTCTAATGTCGTTCATGGTGTCGGTTTTAAATTTTGAATAATCATAAAACTAATATTTTCCCGGCAGATAAAAAATGATTAACACCCGAAATAAGCAATTCAGGTCGCTTTTGTTATGGATTGTAACAAAAACTTAACATCCCGGGGGGTTTGAATTTTCCATTAATTGTCATAATTTCACACTCTCTTTTTGGAGATTGTTGTAAAACCGGTCACTGGTGAATATTTATCTCTTATTTGTTGTAGTCCTGGTATTTCTTGCCGTTTCGGATCTCATAGTAGGAATTACCAATGATGCGGCTAACTTTCTCAACTCGGCCATAGGTTCAAAGGTCGCACCATTAAAGGTCATACTGGCAATCGCGGGACTGGGGGTTCTCGTGGGAGCCACCTTCTCGAGCGGAATGATGGAGATAGCCCGGTCAGGCATTTTTCATCCCGGTCAATTCTTCTTTTCAGAGATAATGATCATCTTTCTCGCGGTGATGTTAACCGATGTTATCCTGCTCGACACTTTCAATACCTTCGGGTTCCCCACGTCCACAACAGTTTCGATAGTCTTTGAATTGCTCGGGGCAGCCGTTGCGATGTCGATAATAAAGATCTCAAACTCGGCTGAAACCATTGGAGATCTAAGTACATACATAAACTCCTCGAAGGCGCTGGCAATCATTTCAGGCATTCTGCTTTCGGTGGTCGTTGCCTTTACCTGCGGCATGATAGTGCAGTTTATCACCCGGCTCATATTTTCGTTCAATTACGAACGCTACATGAAGTATTTCGGAGCCATTTGGGGTGGCATTGCGATCACAGCAATAATATATTTTATTCTGGTTAAAGGAGCAAAAGGGGCCTCCTTCATGACTCCTGAGGCAGTTGACTGGCTCCATACATATACCTGGCAGATTCTCATGATCTGCTTTGCCGGTATCGCAGTCATTCTCCATCTGCTCCTCACGCTTTTCAATATCAACATCCTCAAAATCATCATACTTGTTGGCACCTTCTCCCTGGCGATGGCCTTTGCAGGGAACGACCTTGTGAATTTCATCGGTGTTCCCCTTGCAGGGCTCGAATCATTCAAGGAGTTCCTGAATAACCCCTCCCTCACACCCGAAACATTCAGAATGGGAGCTTTATCAGAGCCGGTCAAAACGCCCACACTTTTCCTGCTTGCGGCCGGATTTATAATGGTGGCGACACTTTTCTTTTCAAAGAAAGCCAGAACCGTTTCACAGACAGAGATTAACCTTGCACGGCAGGGAGCCGGTGCAGAAAGATTTTCCTCATCACTTGTCTCCCGTTCGCTGGTCAGGGGAACTGTCGAACTTACGAAGTTCATCAACAGGCTGGTTCCTGAAAAGATGAGATCGTTTGTTGAAAAGCGGTTTGATGCAGAGTCGTACAGGAAGAAGTCAAAAGCATTAAAAGACGCCTCGTCCTTCGACCTTCTCAGAGCATCAGTGAACATGTTCGTTGCGAGTATCCTGATAGCCACAGCTACTTCCCTGAAACTTCCGCTATCGACAACCTATGTGACTTTCATGGTAGCTATGGGAACTTCACTGTCTGACAGAGCATGGGGCAGAGAGAGTGCCGTTTACAGGATCACCGGTGTCATAAGCGTCATAGGAGGATGGTTTTTCACTGCAATAACGGCGTTTACAGTGGCCTTTGTTGTAGCAAATCTGCTTAACTGGGGCGGGGTTATCGCCACCCTTGTGGCGGTAGCCCTCGCTATATTCTTTGTAATCCGAACGACAATAATTCACAAAAAAAAGGCTAAAAAACAGCCCGGAAAAGAAGATTTCGACGACAAGGAGACATTGAATGATGAGAACATCATGCAAAAATGCAATTCGGATATTACCAATGTTGTGAATACAGTATCGAAGCTTTATTTCTCTACTATCCTCAACCTGATTAAGGAGGATCGTAAAAAGATGAAGAAGGTTTTGCGAAAAATTGAAGAGTTTAACCAGTATTCGAAGGAGCTGAAATATAATATATACACTACCCTGAGGAAGCTCGAGGAAGATTCAGTTGAAACGGGGCCTTATTATGTGCAGATCCTCGACTATATAAGGGAAATAGCTCATTGCCTGAAATACATTGCTGATCCCGTCTACGAGCATCTCGATAATAATCACCCACCGCTTCTGCGTGAGCAGATAAAGGACATGCACGGACTGAACGAGTCAATATCATCTTTTTATGATGAAATCCACGCTCTTAGCAAGAAAAGGAATTTTAAAGACCTTTCCGTCCTGATTTCACAGCAACAGGAAATTCTTGATCTGATTGTCAGAATGAAGAAAAAGCAGGTTAAGTTTATTAAATCAGACATGGTTGGAACCAGGAACACCCTCCTTTACCTTAATTTACTCTCAGAGAGCAAGAACCTTGTCCTGCATACCATTAACATGGCAAAATCGCAACGCGACTTTCTGCTGAACGGCAACCCGGCTAAGAAAAAATAGGCTCAGGTGCTTTTTATCATCGTCAGCACCATTTTGAACTTCTCCACCGCTCTCACTGCATGAGGTATATTCGCGGGCATAATTATGCTTTGTCCAGCATCGAGGATGAATGATTTTCCACCGATTATGATCTCACCTTTCCCGTCAACTACCTGGATGAGGGCATCAAACGGGGCAGTATGTTCACTAAGAGCTTCACCCCTATCAAAGGCGAAGAGTGAGATATTGCCCGTCTCCTTCTTGAGGACGGTTTTGCTTACAATGCCATTGTCAGAGTAATTAACAGATCCGTTGAAGCTGAAGACTTTTGATTTTTCAAATTCGTTTGATTTCATATGTCTGGTTACTGGTTACTAATTACTTACCGATCATCGATCACTGATTACCGATTACCCGGGTTTCTGCCCTGAGGGCAGCTCAAGTCCGTAACCCTGCCTCCTGTCGGCCTGTTTTAGTTTATATGCAAGAAATATAGAGACAATCCCGCAAATTACAAGAATAAAGATTGGGATGGTATAATCATAGTTCATTTCTCCTGCCCTTATAGAAACCAGGTTTTTTTTGTTTGCCACGTCCAGCAAAGCCCCGATACCCCAGAAGAAGAGACCCAGGCCCCAGTTTTGCACAGTGAACATTGAAGCATAAGCGGTTCCGAGACGATTCTCCGGGACTATTTTTGCGACCGAGGGCCACATGGCAGCCGGAACCAGTGAAAAAGCGATTCCAAGGCTTAAAAGTCCCATATAAGCAAGTATCCTTATACTGAAAAGTGAGAGTGCCACATGTGCAAAAATAAGAAGGAGTGATCCCAGTATCATTATTGAAGCGCCGTACCCTTTTTTATCGACAAAGTTGCCGAATATCGGAGTGAACAGTATAGTGCCAAGCGGGATTAGTGATGCGGTTTTGGGTCCGTTGGTGAACCAAAGCCGGAACGTATCTTTAAGAAGATAGATGAACAGAAGGAACAGTGCAAAAATGATCAGCATGGAGATATTTTTGTTCATTCTTGTCCGGATGTTTGATGGCACCAGCGAAAAAGCGAGGCCGAATATGAAGAGAACGACAAAGACACTGGAATTGCCTATGGCTTTACTTCCGAAGAGTATGATATTGCTGCTGGGATCATCCGGAAGGACATAGCTGAAGTTAAACTTATTTACCAGCATATCGGGAGCATACTGTATAAAAGGAAAAACAGCAGCATAGAATGAAACACAGAGTAATGCTATGTAAATAAATGAAGGATTTGTAGCCAGCTTCACGAGGTCAGAAAATCTGAACTCTTCTTCAGGAGTTACACCCGACTGCTCTTTTCTCTGGGCATCAATCTTCCTGTCAAAGAAAGTATAGATCAGAAAAAGGATCAATGCCAGGCCCATCAGGGTGGCAGCGAAAGTGACGGCCGGAGGTACGACTCCGTTGGCTATATCGGGAGATACTGCAATACCGAGCGCTGAACCCAGTCGTCCGAAGCCTATATTAATTGCCATTGCAAGAGCCAGCTCATATCCCTTGAACCATTTTACAGTGGTTTTGGTTACAACAACACAGGTTATTTCAAGTCCTGATCCGAAAAGTATCCTGCCAACTATCATCATGGTAAGCATTGTACCATGGTTCTCTCCGAAGAAACCGGCTGAGGCCAGGGCGGTTATTGCTCCTCCCACGGCTGCAAGGCCGCCAAAAACCAGCCCGGCAAGTCTTATTCCCCATTTGTCGAGAATGATTCCTCCAACGATGATCATTCCAAACATATTGGCAATGGTAGTAAGTCCTATAATTCTTCCGAACTCTTCGCTTGTGAATCCCATTTCCGATTCCATCAGTCCCTTCAGTCCGGAAAAAAAGTCCTGGAACCAGTAGGTGCCAAACATCAGTGAGCTGACCAGTACAAGGACAAGCCATCTCAGGGCAATTGAGTCGCGCAGAGTCTTCTTTTCAGTATTCATTTTTGATCAGATTTTATTTATAAGCGGTAAATGTAAAAAAATATTCCGATGTTAATTCTGATCGGAAGGCAATATTGAACCAAAACGGGAAAAGTGTGTTATATAGACAAAACATAATTTTTACCACAGCATTTGTTAAATAAAAATTAATTTAATTTGCATGAAATTTGATAGCAATTTTGAAATCGCAATTATGAAAAGAATATTTTCCGTTGTACTCATGGTCGTTTTCGGTGTTACTGCCTTTTCGCAGAATGCTGAAGTTAAGTGGTATTCACTCGAGGAGGCAGAAAGGATGCTGAAGGAATCTCCCCGGCCACTGTTTATTGACACCTATACCGACTGGTGCGGCTGGTGTAAAAAGATGGATCAGGAGACTTTTACCCACTCGGTCATTATTGATATTTTAAACACGAAGTTCTATCCGGTTAAGTTTGATGCTGAAGGAAAAGAGAGTGTAACTTTCCTTGGTCAGACATTCATCAATGACGGGAAAGCCGGAAAAGCTCATCAGCTGGCCGTCGCCCTGCTTCAGGGACAGTTATCATATCCCACTGTTGTGTTCCTTACCAGAAACGGGGATAAGTTCGGGATCTCACCTGTACCCGGGTTCAGGCAGGCCAGGGAAATGGAAGTACTGTTAAGCTTTTTTGCCGACAAAGCTTATGAGGAGCAGAAGTGGGAGGACTTTCAGAAGAGCTTCAAGGGAAGGATTCAATAGGGCGTGCCAATAATATAATTCGCCGGCAGCTGCATTACCTCTCCGAACTGGCAGATAAGCCTTCTTGAGCTGTTAAGGATCTCATTGCCGAGATAAATTCTGACATTTACCACGTCTGGCACCCTGTAATATATCTTATCATATCGCATTGCACCCTGAGCGGGTTGTGTCCACCTTATAACTGCAAGATCCTTTGTTTTTTGTTCCGGCGTAAACTCAACAATTACCGGAGTGCCGGTCTTGTCGGTTGTTGCCCCCGGACCGGTGACTTCAGAGAACCTGAACAGCGCTACCGGGCTCTCTGCCATTTCTTTTCGTGGTATAATCTGATAAGAAAATGTTTTTGTCTCTTTCCAGATTTTGCCTGTGAACAGTTCGGTGTATTCCTTTTCAAGGCGATTCATCTCGGCAATGGCGGCTTCGCTTTGCGGAAAAACATTTGCCTCACCCGTCAGAATAAGATGCTTTCCATCCCTGAGCTCCATCAGTCTCCGTGCTGCCCGTTCAGCCAGCTGGTCAACCGTGAGCTTCCTTTTCTTTTCAACAAGATAGGGGATTCGTACAAAACCGGTATCATAGTTAACGAGCCTGTATGCAGTGTCGCTCTGAGAAAGGTAATATTCATCCGCACCGAGGTCGAGGACCCTCAGAGGTTCCAAGTCGGCATCTTTTCCGGCAACCTGCCCCCTGTGAGCGTCGTAGATGCTGTACGCCTGAGGGTTCAGATCGAGTATAAGCCCTGCTTTTTTCATTGACAGGAGGTTCGTCTGAAACATGGTGTTTGATTCTATCACATAAAACTCGGAAGGATCCAACTCTTCATGAGTCCTGACGGTAATGCTTTTTATTGTCCAGTATTCGTCCTCTTCGGTGATCACATCCGACAATCCGAGGTAATCGCCTGCATGCCGGGAGTACGGGCCCGGCAGTTCGATCACTCTTTCGGTTTCCACGAAAACATCTATAACGGTCAGCGGCAGGGCATAGACCAGGCTTCCATCCCGTATTTCTGATTTGCCGGCAAGTGGTGTAATAACCGGTCCGCCGGAAGAGGTTCTCTGGCTGGGTGCACACGAAATTGCAAGAAGTATGGAAGCAGGAAGAAACAGACCATAAAACAATTTTCTCATCGTAAATTCATTTATTCAATATAACTCATAACTCATGTCATTTATTTCACTTCATAGCTGCCAGCCGGTCCTCCCCCTTCACCCGACCTCATATTTCTGAACGCGTATCCAAGATGATCAATGATATCTGAAGCGATAAGCGATTCATACCCTTGCTCAACGGCTGCGAGGTCACCTGCCATCCCATGGAGGAAGATACCGGCAACAGCAGTCTTCTCCGGAGTGTAGCCCTGTGCAAGCAAAGATAACAAAATACCGGTAAGGAGATCGCCGCTGCCGGCTGTTGCCATCCCCGGGTTGCCGGTACTGTTAAAGAACACTCTTCCGTCCGGTAAGGCAATTGAAGTGAAAGCCCCCTTGAGGACTACAATACATTGGTACTCTTGAGAAAGCTCAATCTGCCTCAGAAGTCTCCGGTAGCTGTTGTCTGTCGTCCCGGCCAATCTTTCAAACTCTTTGGGATGCGGAGTGAGGATCGTTTGGCCCGGGAGTATTTTAAGCCACTCTTCATTCATACCCAGAATATTAAGACCGTCGGCATCTATAACCAGCGGAACTTCACAATCCTGAAGGAGTTTATGAACGGCAGCCTGAGTTGCCTTGCCGGTTCCCAGTCCCGGACCCAGTCCAACTGCATCATATTGGGTAATGCCAATAATTTCTGAGATAATTTCATTGCTGATATCGGGAATGACCATTGCTTCCGGAACCGCTATCTGCAGAACTGAACAGCCGCATGACGGAACCTGGCATGTAACCAATCCGATCCCTGCTCTGAGAGCAGCTTTGGCGCCAAGTACGGCTGCTCCCATTCTGCCCCGCGATCCTGCAATCAATAATCCGTGACCAAAAACCCCCTTATGATCATGCTTCTTTCTCTCTTTTAGCAGAGGCAAAACATCCCCGCGTCCGGTCAACCGGTATGGCGAGCCGGTTTTTTCTATAGCCTCCGGACTGAGTCCTATCGGCAGAACATGCCAGTCGCCTGTATAAATTTGATTTTCAGCGAACAGGAAAGATAACTTTGGAAACTGGAAACTCAGGGTATAATCAGCTTCTATAATATTGTCCATTATGTTCTTAGAGTTATCCTCCCCGAAAAGTCCGGATGGAATATCCACCGAGATTACAGTTGCCT
>JAHYJA010000246.1 GCA_019429325.1 Bacteroidales bacterium | reverse complement strand
TCATACATTATTTCACTGAAGAAGAGATTAAAAACGAACTTATCCGGACGAACTATCGGATAAAAGATTATTCCACCTCTGATTACGGATGCCTCATAGCTGTCCCAACCTGAAACTTTGGAACTTTGGAACGTTGGAACTTTGAAACTCTGAAACCCTGAAACTCTGAAACCCTGAACCGAGGCGCTAGGCGCCGGGCTCACCGGAGGCGAAGCCGAAGGTAAACTTTGGAACCCTGAAACTCTGAAACCCTGAAACCCTGAAACTCTGGAACTCTGAACCTGCAACTGTCGGTAATCAGCTGAAGGGACTATCCCCGAAAGGACTTGCGAAAGGATTATCACTCCCCTTGGTGCCATCTGCCATGGGCATCATGCCCGGGTTGGCGGGCGGGCTCAAAAGCATCAGGGAAATGGCCGGATCGAGCTTTACCCTGACCACGGCCGGCTTTATATATCGCTTCCTTTTCGTCATTCTATCCTGCCCTGACTAAAATCTAAAGTTAAGAATTCCGGACAATTGTTACAAAAGTATCTAAAGTTAAGAATTCCGGACAATTGTTACAAAAGTATCTAAAGTTAAGAATTCCGGACAATTGTTACAAAAGTATCTAATAAATTTTACAAATCAACCTTAACACTCCCGTATTTGATCAAAATATGATAATTATCTCTCTACGCTTCCTACCCTCCGTAGCTTCAGCGAAGGAGGGCTACGCTCCACGCTTCTTGCCCTCTGCTCCCTGCTCCCCGCCCTCTGCTCCCTGCTCCCTGCCCTCTGCTCCCTGCCCTCTGCTCTACGCTCATTCCTTAACGACGACTCTCCCCACATGCCTCATCACCCCCGACTTCATTATCACAAAATATACCCCCTGCGGTCCGGCAGCCGGCACCTGGATAAGCGAACTCTTCCGGAACTCGGTGTCGTCGGTCCTGCTGATGGTCCTGCCGAACATGTCTGACACTTCAACCGATCCGGATCTCCCGTCCCACTCGTCGGAAAGGGTCTGTATATTGATAAAGCCCCTTGTCGTATAAACATTGAACCGGGTTTCTTTCAGGTCGGTAATCTCCGGACCGGCAACGGCAAACAGGCTGGTTATCCTTATCACGAACCGGTCTTCGGTAACCCCCTTCGATGCTGTGAAGCTCAGAGATGGGGTGTTTCTCAGGTTAATCGTTGTGCCGGTATACTTATCGGTAAGGAAGACATTGTAATCGCTTACCTCCTGCAACTGACTGGCCGATATCCTGTATGTGCCAGATTCTGAGATGTTTATACCTGCCCGGATCTCCGTTTCATTCTCCGGGAACGGGATGCTGTTGATACTGTAGCTCACCGGGCCGTTCACGGTCCACAGACCTGCGCGGAATCCTGATTTATCGAACTTGCGGGCATCAAGATTAACATCAAATGCTGGTCCGGCTTTGTCGTCAAGCCTGATGACCGTCTCATCGGAATACTTATTGTTTTCAAGCTTAAGCCTGATAAGCGGAATTGCCTTCCCGTCTCCCTTGTACCTGTTCTGTGTGCTGTGCACCCTGGCCGCGAGAGGCAGTGTAAGCGATTGTCCCGTGGTATTTGTCTTTACGAAGAATCCCTGCATCGGAGGTATGTTGCCCGTTACGTCACCGGGAGTGCCCACCCCTCCGACATACGAGACCCAGACATTGTTCCTTGTGAAGTAGATTGCATTTTCTATCTCGCCCGCCCCGGGAAGCGATTCTGCTATCGCATCCCAGTCGAGACCTGATGAGAACGGGTTCCCCAGGAGATTCCATCCCTTTGCCTCACTGTTGTCTTCCTCTCCCGTATACGATAGCTGTTCGGTTTCATCAGAGGTATTAAGGTTTCCTCCGAAAGTCTTGACAACGGAGGGTTCGTAGAAGTAAACATTGTATCCTTCTCCCGGGACCAGGTTATCGAAAGTCCTGGGGTTTTCGGGGTAATCTCCGATCGAGTAGTCGTATCCGTCCCAGGCTACCCAGCCTTCATGCTGACTGATCCCTGCCAGATCCTCGTAATAAGCCATCAGATCCCACGAGCGTTCAGGTCCGCTTACAAACACATCTGCTGAAAGTGATTGAACGGGAGAGGAAATATAATGATAGGGATAATTGCTCTCATTGCCTCCGCCTGTCAGATACATCTGAATATTTTCAACTCCGTTTCCTGAGTAATCATCAACTATCAGTGATGCAATACCTGTTGCATCAGATCCAAGGTTAAGAGTACCGTTGTTGATCAGGCTGGTCAGGGTGGCGCTTCCTGCCGGACCAATGGTGAGCGATGCACCGGTGTTAATCGTAACGCTGTTGCTAACAGCGGTCGGCATGGAGGAGATAAGCGGCTGATTGGCGGTGAATGAATAAATCTTAGCATCAGTCGCTG
>JAHYJA010000061.1 GCA_019429325.1 Bacteroidales bacterium | reverse complement strand
TATAATAGCTCTTCCTGACGAGTGGATGAAGAGAAAATATTAAACTTTGGAGGGAAAATTTCAATTGCCGTCGGCTTCAGCCAGCCCAGTGTCATATTTAGTAGATATCAATTGCCGTCGGCTTCAGCCAGCCCAGTGTCATATTTAGTAGATATCAATTGCCGTCGGCTTCAGCCGACGGAAAGGAGGTTAGAGTACATCAATTGCCGTCGGCTTCAGCCGACGGAAAGGAGGGATAAATTATAATTGATACTCCAGGGCTTTCCGGGTTATTTCGGGAGTTGTCAGCCCCCTGTCGCCCAGATCGAGCCACTTCCTCTCCTCGAATCTTGCTACTATCTTGTCGATGGTTTCAAGGCCGACACCATATTCACTCAGACGCGTTTTGATGCCCAGCGATTCAAAGAAACCAGCGGTTTTTGCAACGGCGGCATCAATTTTTTCATCATCAGTGCCTGTTGTTATGCCCCACACCCTGGCCCCGTATTGGAGAAGTTTCTCTTTCTTCTCTTCCCGCAAAGCTTTCCACAGACCCGGCTGAACAATGGCAAGGGTCCTGGCGTGATCAATGCCATGGAAAGCCGTAAGTTCATGACCAATGGAGTGTACCGACCAGTCGCCCGGCACACCACAACCGATAAGCCCGTTGAGTGCCATGGTTGCGCTCCACATGAGGTTCGCCATAGCATCATAATCAGCAGGATTGGCATAAGCCTTTGGTCCCTCCTCAATAAGCGTTATAAGTATCGATTCAGCAAACCGGTCCTGAAGGGGTGCGTTTACCGGATAAGTGAGATATTGTTCCAGAACATGCACAAAAGCATCGACTATTCCGTTTGCAACCTGTGTTTTCGGAAGTGTGCCTGCAGCTTCGGGAGAAAGAACAGAAAATCGCGGGAAGGTGTGAACCGATCCGAAAGCAAGCTTTTCACCGGTTGATCTGCGGCTGATAACAGAGTTCCTGTTCATCTCGCTTCCGGTTGCCGGAAGGGTAAGGATGGAACCGAAAGGCAGTGCACTCAGAACGGGTCCTTTTTTTGCCAGGATATTCCATGGATCGCCCATCGTATAACGGGTCGCCGCAGCAATGAACTTGGTGGCATCGATCACTGATCCGCCACCTGCAGCAAGAAGAAAGCCGACACCTTCAGCTTTGATTATCTCCACGGCTTTCATGCAGGTTTCATACGATGGGTTGGGCTCAATACCCCCGAATTCAATAACTTTGAAATTCCGGAGAACCTCTTTAAGCCTGTCGTAAACCCCGTTCCTGAAGATACTTCCCCCACCGTATAACAGCATAACATTTACATCTTTGGGTATGTGGGGAACGATTTTTGAGATCTGGTCTTTTCCGAAGAAGACCCTTACCGGATTGTAAAATTCGAAATCTTTCATATGTTTGGATTGTTAATTAATATAATTAATATCTTTCAATACCCCAGTGTGAACTCTTTTTCAGTGGCCGGGACTCCCTCCTTCCTCCGATCCGGCTCTGCTGATATTCGTACTGCATGGAGCGGTTAAGGCCGGTCTCCCATCTTATGCCCCCGTAGGCGCTGTACATGTTGACAACGGGAGCTCCCGACTCAATGGCGGCAAAAAGATCCGTTCTGACGGCCAGGTAAGCCACCTGGTAACCTCCCCAGCTATGGCCCTGTGCCCCAACATGCTTCTCATCAACAAAGCCTTTGCTGATAAGTGACAATACTCCGGGCATCACACAGTTATATGCACTCTGACCCGGATAGCCGGTGATATAATGAACATCAGGATTGAAAACAAGATAACCGTTGCTGGTGTAATAATGGTAATCGATGGTTGACCTGTGCGCCTCGGGTATCCCGTGACTGTATAGTTCAGAAGAGCTTTTTTCATAGAAATTTACTATCATCGGGTATTTGCGGGAAGGATCAAATCCCTCCGGTTTATACAGTAGCCCCTCAACCTCCCTGCCATCCAGAGAGATCCATTTCACGGGCTCGGCACTGCCCCAGAGATACTCCTTCTGCTGAGGGTTGGCATCAGTAAGACGCAAAGGATTTTTTTTACGCAGATCTATGGAATAGAATGCATTGCCTTTGGTCGCTTCATTAAAGCTGCTCAGAAAATGTTTTGCCTCCGGATCGATGTAATCATTTTCATAATCGAGATCGATGAGCCTGTACGATAACCGATTCTTTCGACCGTTTATTGTGATATTTACGGGAGCCCTTCGGTTATCGGGGTCAAGCGACCAGAGGTCATACCTGTCGTGTATGAGCAGGGCCGCGTCATCTTTCAGCCATCCGCCTGCCGGATAAGCATCAGGATATCCAGGGACATCATGCAGCTCATCATGGCATGGGAGGGAAGAACGACTCGTGAGCCTGGCCTCCGTGCCACCTGATATGTCGTAAGCGTACCAGGAGCTGTCGATGGCATGATACCAGTAAAGGTATTTTCCTGCAGGTGAGACCCGCGGCCGTGCACGGTAATTCTCCTTAATTTTTTTTGCTGCACCTGTCAGGACATTTACCAGCCATATATCATATCTCAGAGGTGAGCTCTCCCACATCGACTCAAGCTCGTAAGGCAGGTTGGATAATCCCACCGCCGTTTCTGCATCGCCATCCTCAATAAGCTGTATGTCGGGCATTGATTCATTCCCAAGCTGTACGATCGTACCGTTATTTCCGTGATACACTGCCGTGTATGTCCTCCTCAGATCGCGTGCCCTGTTGACTGTCTGAACGGTATGGAGTCGTCCCTCCGCGTAATGCCAAACATCCACGTTGGGCCGCTCCTCTCCGAGGATGGTGGTATCCTTAAGCTTGTAGGCCGGAGAGGTCCCGAAAAAGAGTCTTCCGCTTTTCTCTCCGAACGAAGGCCTGGTGTTTTCGTTAACTATCCATCCTGACGGAATGCCCGTGGAACCAGGTCCTGCAACCACCGATGCGGTGCCACCACCGTTATGGTAGCAAAGCGACCATGAGTTGCCTGCCTTATCCTTTTCATCAATTGAGACCAGGAAGGCAGCCCTGTCGCCCTGTTTTGAAACGGAAAGCTGCTTGTATTTACCCTTGCCGGAGTAAATGACATTCTTAATATTTTTGCGGAGATCGACAAGAATCACTTCTGGTTCGGAATTTTCTCCATCACCTGTGGTGGCGCATAATAGAAATGGATCCTCTTCTGCAAAAAGATAATCCGTGACAAATTTCACCGTGTCGGTAACACCGCTGATCAGGTTACGGATCTGGAGGTGATAACCGTTATCGGCCGATTCGCTTTTCTGTTTCTTCTGATCGCTTTCATTGCCGGCGCCTTTATCTTTTACCGAAGCTGTTTCAGTCACTGCCGTTCTGCCTGCCGGCGGCTCGCACTGCCAGGCTGCCCAGCCGGCCCATTTCGAAGGCACCTTGTGCGATTTAAGCCTTTTGATAGTGTCGGTAGTACCCTTTGATATATCATGAATGCCAAGAGAGTTCAGAGGCATATCCTCCTGCCGGGTCTTCTTAAGCTTAAGCTCTTTGACGGTTTCTGAAGGGGGCCTTATGGTGAAGATCATAAACCTGGAACCTGCTGTGACCGCAACTCCTGAAGCACAGTCGAATGAAACCTTTTCAGCACCTTTGCTGTCGAAGAGCTTAATTACCGGATCGCCCACCCATGGCTCATAGACAAATCCTGCCAGTGAACCGTTGTCAGAAATGACTCTTTCAGTAATCCTGTTCCATCGTGTCAGATCATCAATAGTCAGGGGTTTTCTGGTCTGAGAAGCAGCGCTTATCGAAAAACAAACCAGAATAAAAAACAGAAAACATCTCTTCATTATATATTTTAATTGATTTGCCGGATGACGTCCGTCATTTATATCTTGATGAATATTTTATTCTTGTAGAGCCAGTAGCAGAGATACCAGAGAGCTGACCATACAACCATGCTGGTAATGACGGCCACCGCCTGTTCGCCTGCCCATGTGAACAGCAGTTTGCTGAAGGGATTTACCATCCTGCTGATAAAACCGGCACCACCTACCTCAAAGAAGAGATATATAAAAATACTGTTCATCCCGACAATTATGAAGAAATGCGAGCCGCGGAGGAAGAGTTTTCTGACATCGATAAGCCAGTAGCAGAAACAGAGGGCAAGGATCGTCCAGCCACCGCTGGCAAAAACGAACGATACCGTGGCGATTTTCTTGATAATAGGTGTGATATTAAGCAGGTCGAGGGAGTACCCGACGATCAGGGCCGCGACTCCTGCAATCAGCAGCATCCGGATCTTTTCCCTTGCTTTCCTGTCGCTCATCAGAAGCTTACCGCACAGGACACCCCAGACAGTATGTGCCGTTGTGGATACAACATTCAGAGTGGCCCATTCGCTGGCTTTCTCAACCCCCTCTATCTTGTTGTTGACCCAGGCTCCGAGGTTTTCAAAATTGCCCCAGGCATTATTGAAACCCTCCACAGGGAAAAACCGGTAGGCAAGATCTATAAGGAGGAGCAGTATCAGAGTGAAAATCAGCTGAAACTTAAAGCTCTTGTTCATAATGAGGAACGCTACTATGTAAGTGACCGACAGCTGGGCAAGAACATTCTGAAACCTCCATACCAGCTTGCCGGCGGAAATGAAATAGAGAGCCCACCCGAAAAAGAGCAGGAGGAACGAGCGCTTCAGTGCATGGAGCGTGATCTGTTTCATGGTTTCCCCCTTCTTAAGCCTGTTAGCCACTGCAAATGGAATGGCGACACCCACTATAAACATAAAGAAGGGCTGTATCAGATCCCAGAAATACATGCCGTGCCACTCGTGATGGCTTAGCTGTGTGCCTATGAAGCTCACGACACTGCTGTCGAATTGACGCAGGTGTGAGTAGAGTCTGGTGGCCTCTCCGGCCAGCATGAACATAGTGAACCCGCGGAAAAAATCAACCGATGTGATCCTGCCGGGCAGGGAAGGACTGATTGTTTTTGATGCTGTAGTCATTTTACCAGGTTTAGTGATACCAAATATGGGAAAAAGAAGCAAAAGAATGCTTCTGTTTCTGAAATTTTTTCAAGGAACCATACAGGTCCGAAAATGTTGGAATATTGCCGTTTCGCCGGGATCATTATATTTGCAGAAACCAAATAATGACGACAATGGAGAAAAGGACTTTCATAAAGACAGCTTTCCTTGGCACAACAGCCTTGCTATTTCCCAAAAATGCCGGCGCTCTTGAGTATTACCCCAACCCCTCAGACAAAAAATGGGCAGTCCTTTACGGAACATGGTGCGGATCAGCCCGTGATGCGGGTGTTTGGATCTCCGAGGGAATGGACGGCATAGCAAATGTATTCGATGTACGGGAAAATCCCGACCTGTCTGTTTATGATAATGTGATTGTGGGCGGAGCGATCAGGGCAGGAAAAATTTCACCCCTCCTGGAGGAATACCTCGGTAAGAACAGGGCTATCCTGAAGACCAGGCTTCGCGGCTATTTCGCCGTGTGCGGCAATATGATGCGGCCTGTCGGGCCGGAGCAGAATAAAGCCATGATAGATGATCACCTGGCGAAAATATGTGGAGTTGACAGCCTCCCTTCGAAGGTATTCCTCGGAAGAATAACGTTCGGGCTGATGGAGCCGGACGTACGCAAACAGATGCAGCAGATGGCCGGGATAAAAGAATACGATAATCTGAAGAGGGACGAATGCATGGCGTTTGGCAAAGAGCTGCTTGACGGTACAATGAAAGCCTGACCAGATTGAGGAGACGCCTGAATATCCGGTCAGCAATTTTGCAGACTCTCATAATGAAGATCCATCACCTGCCTTTTCTGCTCATGATCCTTTCAATATCGTCAATCTCTTTTGGGATATTCTGCGATAAGACAATATTGCCGGTCTCTGTTATCAGTACATCATCCTCGATCCTCACCCCAATGTTTTTGTATTTGTCATAAACCGGCGATACTTCCTCAATGAACATCCGGATCTCCTCCTCAGAAGCCTCCTTTCCATACATCTCAAACAACTGGGAGAGGCCGTTGCTCCTGAGATAGATCCCGGGCTCCACCGTAAGAACCATCCCTTTTTCAAGCAACCTGCTGTTCGATGTTGTGGTTGCCACGTTCCTGGTGAAGACGGTATCAGGGGCACCGTAGTCACCGACATCATGGACATTCAGACCCAGGTAATGGCTGGTGCCGTGTATGATGTAGAATTTTTTCTGCCATTCGCTTTCAGGATCGGTAATCAGTCCGAGTTCATGCAAGCCCCGTATGACTGTTTCCCTGTACCGGTTCTGGCCTTCGATAAGAGGTTTCCCGGGGACCATTTCTGCAATGGCTGCTTTTTGCGATTCCAGTACTAGCGAATAGATAGCTTTCTGCTCCGGTGTGAACCTCCCGTTCACCGGAATGGTGCGGGTGATATCAGCACAGTAATTCCCGAATTCAGCCCCTGTATCCATAAGAAGGAGATCACCATCTTCCATCATCCGGTTATTGGCCGAATAGTGAAGAGTAACACTGTTTGGTCCGGAGCCGACAATCGACTGAAAAGCCGGCATGGCTGCACCATTCTTCCGGAAAACAAATTCGATAAGGGCTTCGATCTCAAATTCATACAATCCGGGACGGCAAACCCGGCATACATTGACAAATGCATCGCCGGTTATCTCAACCGCTTTCCTGATCCTGCCGGCCTCAATACTGTCCTTAAGGACCCGCATTTCGTTAATTGCCGGAGCTATATCCCTGATCAGCGATTCAGGAGCCTTCAGCAGTCTGAATGCATCCGTAAGCCGGCTTTTAAAGTCTGAATCCCTGAAATCAATGTAAAACGGCACTCCTTCCTTTATCTTTTCCTGAATGATCTCATCCAGTCCTTCAAGTTCCGGCACCATGTCTGCCAGGTATGTTTCCAGCACCTTATCATGTCCGGGTACCTCGCCATCATAGATCTCCTCCCTGATGGTTCTTTTCCTGACAAGCAGTGTGTAATGCCCGGAATTACCCTTATCAAGCACAAGAGCAGAACCGGGCTGGTTGAACCCCGTCAGATAGAAGAAATTATCGGCCGGCCTGTACTCGTGCCTTCCTCCATTATACCCGTAATCGGACCTCAGCATAACAACACCATTTTCGATCCCGGACAAGAGAACCTCACGCCTTTCAGCAAGTAATTCCTGAAACTCCCGGGTCATCCCAAGGCTGGTTATGTCAGGATCGGGGGCAATATCTTCAATTGGATCACCACAGTTTCTGCAACCGGGCAGGATTGTGAGGGTAATCAGAAGGATAAAAATGTGTTTCATATGCCAGCGTCTTTTGTCAGGTGTAAATTGTCGTTCAGCAAAATCATTTTAAATTATTGCTACTATTGCTATCTTTGGAGGAGCGTGAATAATAGCCATAATCCACCGGATAATACTGGTACGAATATTGAGGGATTTTCGGCATGCAATGTTCAAATATCTACCGTGTAAAAATACATTAAATGAAGTATTTTGCTTTAATACTCCTGGTTTTGTTCATATCATGTGCAAAAAAGGACGAAAGAAACTGTAATACCTGCAATATTACTTATGTAATGACAACCGATGTTCCTGTTGATGGGTATCCGACCACAACAACCATGGATGTTGAGCTGTGCAATCAGACGACAGAACAGTTAAAGCAATTTGAGCAGACCACCAGGGGATCCGAGACTGCCGTTATAGGAGGGGTAACATATTCGAGCAGTTACTCAACAGTATGCATATACTGAATCCCCGGGATTTATCCCGGGGATCCGTCAGTCAAAGAGCCTTGTCCCGAATATAAATCTGCCGCTCCACCAGGGATCACTTAATGAGGTTATTGTAACCCCTTTTGTAGTGGAAGCGTGAATAAACCTGCTATTGCCCAGGTAGATGCCCGAATGGGTAATGAATCGATTGGTTTTATATGATCTTACAAAGAAGACAAGATCACCTCTTTTAAGGTTTTCGGCCCTGTTCATGATCTTCCCGTACCTGGCCTGTTCCTCCGAATTATGTGGCAGACGGATTCCATGAGCGGCAAAAACCGTCACCAGTAACCCGGAGCAATCCATGCATTTGCTTGTTGTTCCGCCCATACAATGGGGCACGCCGAGATATTTTTCCGCGGTTTTGATTATTTTGTCGGGACTGGCATTGCTGGTGTTGATCTTCATTTCAGTACCCGCGGTCATAAATTCTTTAAGTTTCTTCTTTTCAGCCTTGCTTTCGATATTGGGGAATGAAGCTTCAGTGTAAAGCCTCCTGGAGCATGACGAACTGATCAGCTGAAATGCAGCAATCATCAGTATCAGTAATCTCGCGCGGCTCATAAAGGATATCCTTATCATCAGAAACTACCTGTATTGCGGAACAAATATGGGCATTTTTCTCTTTCGGAAAGTAATTATAATTTTATCAAAAATAAAATACGCTATGGGACACAGGAATGTTGACGAGTATATAATGTCTTTCCCGGACGAGATACGTGAGATCCTGAGCAAGATACGTGCAATCATCAGGGAAAAAGATCCCGATGCTGAAGAGAGCATTCAGTACGACATGCCGGCATATAAAACCAACGGAAGAGCGCTGGTTTATTTTGCAGCGTTTAAGAATCACATTGGTTTCTACGCGACACCAACAGGACATGCAGCTTTTGCTGAGGAGCTCTCAAAATATAAGCAGGGAAAAGGATCGGTTCAGTTCCCGCTTGACAAACCGATACCGTTTGACCTGATAGGAGAAATAATCGAATTCAGGGTAATAGAGAACTCAGAGAAACATTCATAAGGAACGGCCCGGAAATTTCCGCAAAAGTTATAAATTAGAGATTAATTATCATTGATAAGCAACCGGAGCTAAAACAGCAACAGACCGGGACCAACCGAATCATGAGATGAGAAATCTTCGAATAGTTATAATGCTTCAATTAGTAGCGGGATTAAATGCTTGCCAGTCGTGCTTTGATGAAAAGGCTTTTGTGGAAAGATACTTTCATGAAGTATATCAGCCGGAGTCACTTGTTTCAGGGCATTTCGATTTCCCTGAAGAATACATCATTAAGAATCTGACCTGGCATTGCTATCTGAAGAATCATCTTTGCCAGTCATCAACATTGCAAATGGTTGCAGAAAACCATGGGATTATTGAATCTTTGGATTATTTCTCTTTTCTGCTCGGATACACCTATGGTGCCACTTATGTAAGGGGTGCGGGCATGTTTATGCCTTATAGCGATCCCGAGCCGGGGTTCATACCTGCCTCTTGCTATTTGAAGCTGAGAAGAAAGTATCTTGTTGCTGATAATATGGACCTGTTAATTGATAATATCAAGCTGTATTTATCAAAGGATTATCCTGTCAGAATTGCATGGAATTCTGCATTGACCATGAAATATGCAATTGAATCTGAGTATTTTTCAGGACCGGAGGGATGGAAAGAACCATCAAAAAATGTGTTCTCACCCCATAGCGTTCTGTTCGTCGGGTATGACTCAGCCTCGTTTTACTATTATGAAACCCATGGCAGGGATTTTACCCTTGTCGGTGAAAAGGGCATCCGGATAGATAAAGAATCAGCGGTTGAAGCCATTTCCTCATTCAGCACCAGATACAATCTGCCGTGGAACTATATGCTAACAATATTTGAAAAGGATACTACCTCAATCAACATTGTAAAAATTTTCGAAAGAAACGGTGAAGAAATGATCGGAAGAACATTTGGCCCTACTTCAACCGGAAGTTATGCATTAAAAGGGCTTTCAACAGGTGTCAGGAAGGAAGGAACAAAGATATTTGAAAGCCCTAAAATAGAAATGTTTAAGAGTTCCATTGAAACACTGATGGAAATACGTCGTGGCAATGCAATATTTCTTGGTCAAACCTTTGGTGATAATAACAAAATTTTAGAAATCTCCCGGCTTTTACACAGCTCGGCCGATAACTATCAAAGTATTATTGCTATCCTGGATAAAGCAGACAATACCAGGAATGACGTGATCTCAATTTGCAAGCTTTTGGACTTGTCTGCAGAAACCGAAGAATCTGCAGGCAGGATCTTTATATCTGCAGCCGGAAATCATTTTATGAGCCTGACCTGTAATTTCCGGAAAAGTTGTAAATTGAGCATTGACTTATCTTACGCAGATCCGGGAGAATACAGGTAACTTGAATATTATTAATGAATAAAAGTAAAAGTTGTACTGAATTACTGATTATTTTTGCATGAGATCCATGAATCTTAACCACCAAGGAACTCAAAGGACTACACCAGGTTCACGAAGTTTATGAATTAATCAGGTTAAAGCATAAGAATCAGGATTTGCACATTCACGAAAGCATCTTCCGGGGATGGATGCTTTAATGTTGCTTCTGCAGAGCAAAAGATTTATAAGTAAAAGTACGGGTCAGAAAATAGTTATAAGTTTCTGTACCTTTGGAACCTGAGAAATTCAAAAATCCTTTTTGCAGGATCACTGGTACATATCGTTTAATAAGAGATACTCTGCGATCAGAGTCCAGATTCAGTGAATGCAATATATTTTGTGTTATATCTCTCCCGAAAATTACATTTAAGTCTGAATTCCTGAAAAGTTCGATTAATCCGGGCCATTCGTGATCTAAACGAAAATCAGCGAAGAGAAAAAAACCCCTGGTCCGCAAAACCCTGTTCACTTCATTGATAAAGCATTTCATGGACCTGTAACGATGAGATGACTCAACATTTAAAATGACATCGCAGGAATTATCCGCTAAAGGAAGACTCATTGCATTGCCTGGGATGTAAGAAAGGTTATTACAATTATGATGCTTATTTGAAAATCTTATGGCACTTTTTTCCAGATCAATTCCTATAGCGGAGAAGGGAGAGAATGTCCTGGAAATATATTCAAGGCCTCCGCCACGGCCACACCCGACTTCAACAATATCTTTATTCTTTAAATCTGCCATTCCGGCCACATGATGATAAAGCTGTACAGAATAACGGTTTACTTCATCTTTTTTATCTAAAGGAACCACAGTCCCGGGTTCTGAATATCCGTAATTCATGAATATCACATGATTATGCTTATCCAGCTTATTAAGATACCAGTAAAGAGCTCTGAATACCCATGGCGGAAAATGTACCATTTATATGTTTTTTACTTTTTAAAAGTATGCCTGAACCTGAAGGGCTTGTATTTGTTGTACCCCCAATAAACCTTTAATAAACACCAAAGCCACAATCTATAAACTGGCAGGATTCATTTAAGTGAAACTGTAATAATAATCCAATCTGCAAAATAATAAAAAAATCAAAATAACTGATTAGCGTCACGGCACCCTCCGCGACTTTCTATATAATGGACATACTTAAATGAATAATCTTCTGTTATAACATGTAAGAATTATTAAAACTTGCATATTATGAAGAGGATCTTATTTATTACCGGAGCAATATTTCTTTTATCAGTCACAGCCTGTAAAAAAGACCAGGAGAAGGAACTTTCAGAGTCTATTATCGGTGAATGGCTCTCTGCCGCTATTACTGCGGGCAGTGATAATTACTATTTTGAGGCCTTATTCATGTCCGGCAACAAGCGTTTGCTGGTTCAGTACGATGCACAGACCGATGCTGTTATAAAGACTTTTAACGAATCATCGTATACGGTCGACAATGATGAGATCCAGATTTCCCTGCCAATGCCGGATTTTAATCAGCAGGCTTCCGGCGACCCTATCATGACAACCTTCTTTGTGTTCATGCGAAGCGATAAGAATACAATGACCTGGTTCAACGCACATGGCGGGGGTGGGGAACCGACTATTGTCTGGACAAGAAAATAGAATGGACCTCTATGTTGATCCGGAAAAAGATGATTAGCAGTCACGGTGATGCACTGGACAGGGGCAGGATACTCGCTCATATCAGTGAAATGAAGGAACTACAGAACAAGGTTGCCGGATTTGCAAAAAACAACTACACCCTCGAAAACATAAAAAAAGAATTCAGGAATGATCAGGGCAACCTGGTCGAAGCAATATATAATGAACTGGCAGCCATAAGGTAAAGTATTCCTGTCAGACTGCAGGGGTACAGTTGTAACCCGCCTGTATAGCCGGTAAATCAATGAAAAAAACCCGGAGTTCTCCGGGTTTTCGCTTTTAAATCCTCATGAACAGAAGCTTTGTAAGGGTTTGATGCTCCATGCCCCCAGCCCTTAGCCCCCTGCTCTGGTGTAGTCCTACCAGGAATCGAACAACTGCCCTCTGTTTCCTTTGCTTGCATCGTAAAAGGCACTAAATTAATATTATAGGACAATAGTATTTTTATTTATAAGCAATAAAATGAAATAAAAAGCAGAAAATGTTTCAGTAATGTTTCAGTAAAATGTATATATTTGATACAATTATGGCAACATTTAATATTGAATTAAATAGCAGACCAATAATGGGGAGTAATGAACGAACCTTATTGATGAGAATTACGGTTAACAGAAAACACATCAGGTTAAATCTAATGTATTCGGTTGCTCCTGGTCATTTTAATCCCAAGGGTAAAGCATCAAAATATATAAGATCATCACACCCGGAACATGCAAGAATAAATAATTATCTTGAAGATAAAATCCTTCAGGCAAAAGAAATTGTGACCAAACTCGAAAAAGAAGGTAAATCAGTTACGCCTCAGATAATCAGGTCTAAAATGACACAACCGAAAACTTGTGACTTATTTGTTTTTTGTGAGAACCTTAAAAATGAGTTACTGAAACGTGGTGATGCCGGGACCTATAAAAAATACAGGACTATCTTGGGATCACTTAAAGAACATGTTAAGAAACCCGAACTATACTTTGATGAAATTGATGGAAAATTTCTGAGCGAATATCAGGAATTTTTAAAAAAGCAAGAGAAAGAACAGACCACAATACATGCTTATGTAGGCAGAATCAGATCACTGTTTAATAAAGCAATCCGCCAGGGATTAATTGAACCCACAACCAACCCATTCTCAAATTATCGGATAAAACAAGGCAAAGTATTAAAAGACCGGCTTACTGAAAATGAAATCATTAAAATTGAGGAGTTGGATCTTCCGGAATCCAGCCTTACCTGGAATGTAAGGAACTTATTCCTTTTCTCATTCTATAACGCTGGTATCAGAATAAGTGACATCCTCCTGATGACCTGGGATAATATTAAAGATGACCGATTGGTATATACAATGTATAAGACAAATAAGGTACATTCCCTTAAGCTTCTAACAAAGCCCCTTGCTATCCTCGAGAAGTATAAAGGCAGGGGTGAGTCATTTATATTCCCGTTTTTTTCTGACAGGTATGATTATTCAGATCCCTTATTCCTGCACAACCAAATAGGTGCAAAAACAGCATTGATAAACAAGTACCTGAAGGATATTTCAGTCAAGGCCAAGATATCGAAGAATGTAACGACACATACTGCCAGGCATTCTTTTGCTGATATAGCACGTCAAAAAACAGATAATTTATATAACTTGTCAAAGACTCTGGGGCATTCAAGTCTGAAGGTGACAGAAGCATACCTGTCATCGTTCGATGAAAAGGCTGTTGATGATACTTTGGATAGTGTATTTAAATAATTCAATATGAGCATAATTGACAGCAATTACTTAAAACTAATTTCAGAATTTTCTGAAATAAAAATTGATGTTGAAATCCAAGATGATTCTTATTTATTGGCAAAAGATGGGGATCCATCAAATCTTATAGCTTATTATCGTTATATAATTAGGTTTCAGCATGACTTTATAGTTTATGATACTGTACATCAACAATTTGAAGTTGTAGATGCTTATTTTAAAAGCATCCAGAAATTAGCGAATATGTTCGATCGTGAGATAAATGATATAATAGAACTAGAAGGAACTGATTTAATCGTCTATAATAAGATTTCTGATATTTATTTGCACTTTAAGGAAATCGATGGTTTTTACTTCCAAAATAATCATACAAAATTATGGGAGCATAAACATACTACTTTAGAATATACCTATTTAAAAGACTCCCAAGAACAATCCGTTGATCTGGGAGAGGTCGATTTCTTCCTACAATCTGCATATAAGATTCAAAAAGATACAATTGCACAAATTCTTCTCTTTTTAAAGAAAAAACTTAAAATGCTGGAACTTTTTAAAGATCAGGCTACCTCAAAATCTAATCCTGATAAACCGTCCAATAAAAAAGCTTTAGAGAGACTCGATAGATATCAAACTGCTTTAGTATTTGATTATCTGGAAAGAGCCGGGATAATTCATTCTCTTTCATATAATATAATCTCCCAATTGGTTTCACAGCTAACAGGACATTCTCAAAAGACTCTTAGATCTTTCTGCTTTAATCAAATTTGGCAAATTAAATCTGGCCAACAAGGCAACAAAATAGAACTTAAAAAGAATCCAGCATATAATCTCGAAAAGGTTAAAGATGCATTTGATGGAATGATGAAAGAAATTACATCTGACATTCGGAAAAATCAAGAATCATCACAACAAAGCAAAATGTAACCCCCTGTAATCCCTTGTAACCCCTTGTTTCTGCTAAATCTTTGATGCTGGCATGGTGGCAATATTGCCACAAAACTTCATTAAATTATAAGCTAATGGAGAACATAAATTTAAAAAAACCTGCAATCAAAGTTATCAAAGACAGGCAGGAGCAGACCAGCGAACGAGAGGGAGTGAAATTTCAATTAACAACTTCTTCTCAAACCCCAAGGTACCTATCAAAAGGTGAAGCATGTAAAATCTTAAGGATTTCATCCAGGACAATGCAAAATTACCTTAGTGCAAAAAGAATCTCCTTTTATCAAGTAGGTCGAAAGCTGTTTTTCACCTATAAAGATATTGACGAATTCCTTGAGAGACATCATATCCGGGCAAACTACCAGAAAGGAGGTGCAGCATGAGACCGTTAGTAAAAAAGGCAATTTCAAGGAACAGGGTGCCCCTTTTAAATCTTCAACACCAGGATAAATTCTGGACAAATACTTCAGGTTCATATAAAATAGATACTGAAAGCTTGCTGAAGTTCCTGAACAACCGAGGTTACTATGTATATTGGCCATACGGTGCGAAAACGATAATCCTTATCAAAATTGACAATAAGATTGTTAAAGAGGTAACAGCAAAGGAAATCCGCAGATTCTGCTGGGACTATATTGAAAATGAGTATCACTTTTCTGATCCGGATGAAAGGAAGCAGGTCAAGGCAGAGTTTTACAAGAGTCAGTACCCAGTAAGCAAAAACAATTTGGAGTTGTTACCTGTCCTTGATCTTGCAGAATGCAAAGACACAAAGGATAAGTCTTATTTATTCTTTAATGATTGTGCCCTTGAAGTGACAAAGGATTCAATACAGATGAAGAATTATGCTGACATTGAAGGTATAGTATTCCAATCCGATATCTGTAATATCAACATCAGGTCTTTATTCACACGGGACCAAGTAAGAATTGAAAGTATCAAACCTGAAGGAGAATTTCATGAGTTCATAAAGGACCTATGCCGAAACGACCTGAAGAATGTTAACAGCAATTCCTATGAAAGTTTAGTAACTATCATCGGGTACCTTATTCACCGGTATAAGGATCCGGGCAACACATTCGCAGTAATCTTCATGGATACCTATAAAGACGGTACGCCCAATGGAGGTACTGGTAAAGGAGTGCTTACAAAGGGATTAGCGAAAGTCCGTAAGACTGCCTTCCAGAATGGTAAGTGTTTCAGGTCATCCGACAAATTCGCCTTATCAAATGTACAGTATGGTACTCGTCTACTTAGGATTGACGATGTGCCGAGAGACTTTGACTTTGAGAAGATATTTCCACTTATAACAGAAGATGCAGTAATTGAGCGGAAACACGAAAACAAATTTGTCATACCGTTTGAGATAAGTCCCAAGGTCATGATTACTACGAACTTTGTAGTCGAGGGGAAAGGAGACAGCCACAATAGGAGAAAGATTGAATTCATTTTATCCAAAGTATTTCATCCAGAGTATACACCGGAAAACAAATTCGGGCATCTACTTTATGATGAGTGGGATGAGACAGAATGGTTAAAATTCTATATGGTCATCGCCTATGGTATTCAGGAATACCTGAAAAAAGGAATTGTAAAACCTAAGTTCAATGTGGCTGAACGTAAACTCAAAATGGAAGCTACTCCTGAATTCATAGAGTTCGTCAATAACAGCGTGAATCCCGGAGAGAAAATGAGTAAGAACAGACTCTATGAAACATTTTATGAAATGTATCCAAACCATCATAAGATTGAGCTTACTACTTTTCGTCATTGGTTGAAGTATTTCGCTGATGCTTACGGATACAAATTCTACGAGAAGCATTCAGGGAACGACAATAAATTCGAATTCTGCTAGGCAGTAATCGCTTAGGAAAGAGATCCCGGGTTATTTAACAATAGCCTGGGATTCTTATTTTAGGGTAGTTGGAAAGCAGTATTGCTATAACTTATTTGACCGGGTTTAAAAAAGCTATTAGCAGTACTTATGCAAATCTGGTTGGTTAAAAATACTTTATCCAAAACCTCTCCCCAAAGCCCCTTTTGCTCCTTTTTAGAAAAGACGAAAAGAATTATCTGATACAGTGTATCGCATATGCCCGTACAGTAAATACCCCTATCATTTATATATAGACCCGGGCGTTAAATGCCTCATCAAACTACCCCCCGCCCTTACGGGAGGCTGTGTGTCCCCCCGGGAGTTAATTTATCAACCAATCAAAAATCAAATTTTTATGGTAACAATCGTCGGAGTCGAAAAACGAAAAAACAAAGCCAAAAATGAGGACTTCAATGTTATGGTCCTTCAGGGCGAAGTAGAGGTGGCAGTGTCAAAGACCACCGGTAGACCTTATCTGACAGCGAAGAAAACATCGCTGCCATGCACGTTCACAGAGAGATTTGCATCAACGCTTATCGGTAAATCGCTGCCTGGTATGATCGAGAGAAAAGAGTGTGATCCCTATGAGTTCACCGTTCCCGGGACAAAGAAAAAGCTCAGTCTCAATCATACGTTCCTGTACTCTCCGGATCCTTCAACAATCGAGGAGGTTGTCGGGTAATGTGCTAAACGATGAGAAGGGGGTGGTATGAAAATGCCATCCCTTTTCTTTTAAAGAAGACATGGCAATGAACATTACAGAATTACGTACTGAACTGAAACAGTTTCATGGTACGTCAGAGTACCATAAACATCTGTTCCCTGGCAAATCACCTATTCTGTTGACAGACGGATGTCGGTATGTCAGGGATGAATGTAAGGCTTACTGGCTGTTTGATGCTATCCTGAGTTATCAGCAGGACAAGATCCTTAGAGGAATAAACTTCCAGGTATGGGAATTTAAGCAGCTGAAAAAGGATCTTACCTGGCAACTGACATGCAGGGAAGATACAGGCAGAAAACCACTGATTACCCAGTCAATCGAATATTCAGACTTTCCACTTGATTATATCAAGATATGGGTGATCGATAAAGTTGCTCTTTTACCCTCAGAATATTGAGTATGAGTGATGAAGATAAACGAAAGTACATAGAAGATATTTTCAAATACTGCAGAGTCGACAGTATTCTGGTCATAAATAAAACGGGTCATTTAGAGCGCCTGTGTTGTCCTTTCGAGGTCGTTGTGATAACAGATGTCGGCGAACTGCATAAAGGTCTCATTTGCCTTGTTTCTGCTGTCAAACTCGATTTAACACTGATCGACGTGTACGTCATTCGCAACAAGGCTTACTACTTCTTTAATTTCAGGGTAATAGAGCGCAAATGAAGGAATACCGGGAACTAGGACGTACAGACCCGAAACCCGGTTTATCGCTGAGTTATGCTGCATTTTGTTTTCGGTTATTTTGAGATGGTTCAGCTCAACTATAAAATCTCAAGAACCACTGAAAACCAACCGTGCTTATTTCACTTACCCGGTCCCCTGAAAGGGGGATTGGGGTGAGTGATTATTAATTCTTAACTTAAGTTTCGCACTTGTTTATAATATCTACATAATTAATGGTTTATTTATATCTCTTATTTCATTATGTAAATGATAATCAATTTACTAAAGTATCCATTTTCTGATTTTTTGCTATGCGGCCATTTTTTTGTCTGATGGATCAAGGATAATTGCCAGTTTTTCATAAGCCTTCTCGTCATTTATTATTCTTTCCAGCAGTTGCTCTTCGTCTATTTCAATAAATACAGTCTCTATCAATTTCAATAATTCTATGAAAAGACCCCATAATCTTTCATTAAGTCTGTGGCTTATGATGCCCTCTTTTATTCCGGCAAATAATGCTCCCATTGATTCATAATGGTCAAATCTGTATCTTAATGTCAATAGTATATGCTGTATCAGGGTTATCGTGGTATCTGCTATCTGTGCATCAAAATCATT
>JAHYJA010000245.1 GCA_019429325.1 Bacteroidales bacterium | reverse complement strand
CGCGTCTGTAACAAGATTCTTCTTATCAATTGGGATTTAAGCCCCCTCCCAGGGGGCAGTCCCGCGTCTGTAACAAGATTCTTCTTATCAATTGGGATTTAAGCCCCCTCCCAGGGGGCAGTCCCGCGTCTGTAACAAGATTCTTCTTATCAATTGGGATTTAAGCCCCCTCCCAGGGGGCAGTCCCGCATTAGCGGGACGGGGGTTCCTCACTTACCAGTACCCTCAAACCTTACCCCGGCAGCAGCCCCCTCTTCTTCAACAACGGTTCAATCCCCGGTTCGCGGCCCCGGAAATTGAGATACATCTGCATCGCATCCATGGTCCCGTTCTTCTCGAGAATGTTCTTCCGGTATGAGGTGGCGGTTGCCTGATCGAAGATCCCCTTCTCCTTGAAAGCATCAAAGGCATCATTATCAAGTACTGCAGCCCAGATATAACTGTAGTAACCTGAGTCATACCCTCCTGCGATATGAAGGAAGTAGGTGCTCCGGTACCGTGACACTATCTCGGGGATCAGACCGATCTTCTTCAGATAATCCTTCTCAAAGCTCTGTATATCTATCACTGCGGGTGATCCGAGCGTATGATAAGCCATATCGAGAAGCGATGCGGCCAGGTACTCGACGGTCTCGAAGCCCTGATTGAAATATCCGCTTTTTATTATTTTCTCAACCAGCGTGGCAGGGATCACCTCCCCGGTCTTGAAGTGCCTGGCGTAAAGGTTCAGAACTTCAGGCTCAGTTGCCCAGTGCTCCATCAGCTGTGACGGCAGTTCGACAAAATCCCAGGCAATATAGGTCTGGCTGTAAGTACTCCTGTTGAACAGTGCATCTATGGCATGTCCGAATTCGTGGTAAAGGGTGCTCACCTCCTCGAGGCTGAGCAGGGCCGGCAGATCGCCGCCCGGACGGGTGAAATTGCAGACCACTGTAACCACCGGCGTGACTTTTTGTCCGTAGGCAATATGGTGATCGCGGTAGGTCCCGCACCATGCTCCCTGTTGTTTATTGTTTCTGGGATGAAAATCAAGATACAACACTCCGATATGTGATCCATCGTTCTCCTTTACCTCGAAAGCCTGCGCCTCGGGATGAGGCAGGGGAATATCTGCGATTGGTGTAAGGGTTATCCCGAAAAGCCTGTTGGCAACAGTAAAGAGTCCGTCACGGACATTCTCGAGCTGGAAATAGGGCCTGAGCTCCTCATCGTTGAGATCATACTTCTGTTTCCTGAGCTTCTCGGCATAGAACCACCAGTCTGAAGGCTCGAGCCTGAACCTGTAGCCCTCCCTGTTGAGTATTCTCTGCATCTCCGTTGCCTCGTTCATGGCGACCGGGATGGCTTTCTCCCAGAGATTGTTGAGAAGTTCAAACACATTATCGGGGATCTTCGCCATGCGGGGTTCGAGAACGAAATGCGAATGGGTTTCGTAGCCAAGTATCTTAGCCCTTTCAGCTCTCAGCTTCACCATCTCTGCAAGGATCCCGTTATTATCATAATCATTGCTGTTATTGCCGCGGAGGGTATAGGCATTGAACAGTTCGCGCCGCAGGTCCCTCTCCTCAGAGTAGGTCAGGAAGGGGAAGATACTGGGTCTCTGTGTGGTGAAGACCCATTTCCCTTCATTGCCCGTAGCTTTTCCTGCTTCCGCTGCCGAAGCAATAACTGATGCAGGCAACCCTCTAAGCTGATTTTCCTCAAGGACCATCTGGTAACTGTTGGTCTCCTCCAGGACGTTCTGGCTGAACTTCACGGAAAGAACTGATAGTCTCTGATTGATCTTCTTCAGGGTATCCTGGTCTGTCTCGTTCAGGTTGGCTCCGTTTCTGACGAAGCTTTTATAGAGGTTCTCCAAGAGGAACTGCTGTTCGGCACTCAGGTTGAACTCCTTCCGGTTATCATAAACCTGTTTTATCTTACTGAAGAGTCCGGGATTGAGCAGTATCTCATCGCTGTAAGCTGCCAGCATGGGTGATATCTCCATCTCGATGGACTGTATCGAATCGCTGGTGGCGGCGGAGCTCTGTGCAAAGAATACACTTGCAACGCTTGTCAGTAGCTCACCTGCGCGATCGAGAGCCTCTACGGTGTTTTCGAATGTCGGGGGTTTCCTGTTCTTTACAATGGCATTGATCTCTTCGCGGCCATCCGTCATCCCTTTTTCGAAGGCGGGCATGTAATGTTTCGCCATAATTTTCTCAAACGGTGGAACGTCGAATGGCGTGTTGAAATCTGAAAAGAAAGGGTTTGTCATGTCAGCCTGAGGTGTGGTTTTGCAAGCGGTGAGTGTCAGTGCGGTTATGCCGCAGATAAACATCAATTGATAAAGTTTTTTCACATCGGATATTTTAGAGGTTTATAGTTTCTTTTGGAATATCGTACAAAATAAGTCGATTCCTGTTGATAATCAAAGTAAACGGGTGAATATTTTTCCCGAAA
>JAHYJA010000060.1 GCA_019429325.1 Bacteroidales bacterium | reverse complement strand
CCTCATTAACCCCCTATGGCAAAAAAAAGAAAAAATGAGAGAACAATATACTGAAAGTCAGTAAGTTGGGGCTAAAGCCCCTTTGTTCCCTTTTCAAAACAAAAATAGCCGGAAAAATATTTTTATCCTAGCTTTGTAACTAATTTATTTTCAGTATTATTCTTTTTAAGCTGAATTGCTGTCGTTTTTAATCTCAAATGCTGTGTAAAATGAAATGTTTACTATTTTTAAATTGATTTTACTCGTGCTGAATCCCATCTATAATGAAAGTAGCAGTTGGCAGTTGGCAGTTGGCAATATCTGTCATCAGATAGATTAAAAATATTAATAATTAGAAAAATGAGCAGTTTTAGAAGTTTCAGGGATCTAAAGGTTTATCAGAAATCTTTTGATTTTGCCATGAAGATATTTGAAATTACACAAAAATTCCCGCCAGAGGAAAAATATGAATTAACTGACCAATTAAGACGGTCATCAAGAGCTATTTGCAGAGCAATTGGTGAAGGATACAGAAAAAGACAGTATCCGAGACATTTTTCAAGTAAAATGAGCGATGCAGATTCGGAGAATACTGAAACTCAAATCTCGCTTGACTTTGCTGTAAGATGTAATTACATTTCCCTGGATGAATATCAGGAGCTACTTTCAAGTAGCGAAGAGATCGGGAGAATGTTAAACCATATGATTACGAATCCATTGAAGTACAGTTGTAAACACTTGCCAACTGCCAACTGCCAACTGCCAACTTAAGTTAACCACTGAACCAATAATATATTACTTTTGTTTTAAAGAAAAACCAAACACCATGCCAAGAGTATTCAAAGCTACCGATATCGAAAAGGAAGACAAGGAGGTTAAACGCGATTACCTCGACCGCCACATGCCACACGTCTTCTGCCCCGACCAAGTCAAAAGGGGTGAGAAATTTGAAGTGAAAGTGAAACTGGGACAGGATTATCCCCATCCGGATGACCATGACCATTTCATAAGTGTTATTCAGCTCTGGAACAGGGAAACCCTTCTGGCCGAAGCCCGGTATACCGCCGGTGTCTACGGTAACCTGCCGGGACATTTTGAAATAGATTTCTACATCGTCGCTCCCGACGTGTCGATGAACCTCTCAGCCATGTCAGTCTGTACAAAACACGGCCTCTGGCAGAGCGAAGACAAACCCGTAAGGGTAATTTGAGGACACCTTCCGGCTGATCTGGAAGGGAAAAGGTCGTGCAGGTCATGCAGGTCGTGCAGGTCGTGCAGGTCGTGCAATCGTGCTTCCGCTCCGCGGAACTGCGTCACCCTGAAAGACAGGGCTCCTTGAATCATGCTATTGTAACATTAATAATCACCTTCTTGCCAACTGCCAACTGCCAACTGCCAACTGCTTTCAGTTCCGCTGGCACGAAATCTTCATACCGATATGAGCAATATCCGGATCAATTTTCTTCGGTCTCCCGTCTTCGGTCTTCCGTCTTAAATTATTATCTTTGCATGCCTTTTATAATCACATTTATGTCGACTACAGAGAAGAAAAAAAGTAACTGGCAGGATAAATACAGATTTTCAGTCATTAACGACACCACTTTCGAGGAGGTGTGGAGAGTCAGGCTGACCCAATATAACGCATTCCTTCTCATAACTCTCCTGGTCCTTTTAATAATCGGAGCAACTGTTTCGCTGATATCGTTCACCAATCTGCGTGAGTTCATACCGGGCTACCCCGATGTGACCATGAGACGCAACATTCTTCTGAATGCCCTCAGACTTGATTCACTTGAACAGGAACTAGCCCTGAGGGATAATTACTTCCTGAATCTGAATACAATAATCTCCGGAGAGGAGCCAACAGGAATATATTCAGAACCGGATGCATCAAGGAACTATTCGGCACTGCGGTTCGGAAGATCGCCGGAGGACTCGGCCCTTCGGGCCCGGATCGAGAGCGAGGAACGTTTCAACCTTACCCTGGGGCCGATATTACCGGAAAATGTTACCAACCTGTCGGGACTCCATTTCTACCCCCCGGTAAAGGGGATCGTTTCCGCCTCCTTTGACCTCCGCCTGAAACATTACGGCACAGATATAGTTACCAAGCCCCGCTCACCTGTTGCCTGCGTTCTTGACGGCACTGTTATCTTTACGGGCTGGACAATGGAAACAGGTTTTGTAATACAGGTCCAGCATCCCAACAACCTTATATCAGTCTATAAGCATAATGCGGCCCTTCTCAAGGAAAATGGTGACTTGGTCCGTGCCGGGGAAGCTTTGTCAATTGTTGGTGATTCCGGTGAAATGTATACTTCAGGACCTCACCTGCATCTTGAGATATGGTACAAGGGAAGCCCGCTTGACCCTGAAAAACATATTCTATTCTGATGGCACAGGGCTTGCAAAAAAAGATTGCATTACTGGGATCCACAGGATCAATCGGCACCCAGGCTCTTGATGTTATATCGGGCCAGCCGGGACGGTTTGAGGTGGAAGTCCTGACTGCCGGCAACAATGTCAGGCTTCTTTCGAGGCAGGCTCTGAAATACAATCCTGAAACAGTAGTAATCGGTAATAAGGAACATTATCAGAAACTCAGGGAGAGCCTCAGGCACACCCGTATCAAGGTATTCGCTGGGGAAGAGGAGATTGAAAGGGCAGCCTCGGAGTGCCGGGCCGGGCTTGTTATTGCCGCAATGGTCGGGTTTTCCGGACTAAAGCCAACAGTAGCCGCAGTGAAGGCAGGCAAGAAAATTGCACTTGCCAACAAGGAAACACTGGTTGTTGCCGGAGAGATTATCTGCAGACTGGCAAAACAGTCGGGATGCCAGATCATACCGGTCGATTCCGAGCATTCCGCGATCTTTCAGTGCATGGTCGGGGAACCCCCCGGCAGTGTTGAAAAGATCACCCTTACCGCATCGGGGGGACCTTTCCTTGATTACACGACCGAAATGCTTCGTGAGATCAAGCCTCACGAAGCATTGAGACATCCGAACTGGGACATGGGAAATAAGGTCACCATCGACTCGGCCTCACTGATGAACAAGGGACTTGAGGTAATAGAGGCTAAATGGCTCTTTAACCTTGAACCTGAAATGATTGAAGTAATAATTCACCCTCAGTCGATAATCCATTCGCTTGTTCATTTCAGGGACGGATCAGTAAAGGCACAGATGGGAATGCCCGACATGAGGGTCCCGATTCTGTATGCACTGGGTTACCCCGACAGACTGACGTCAGCACTGCCCAGGCTCGAACTTAAAAAACACTCTTCACTTACATTTACTGAACCCGACACCACCAGATTCAGGAACCTGTCGCTGGCATACGAGGCTTTGAAAAGCGGTGGCAACACACCGTGCGTGCTGAATTCAGCCAACGAGACAGCAGTTATCGCTTTCCTGGCAGGTAAAATAGGATTTCTGCAAATATCTGATGTTGTTGAATATGCGATAAGCCAGGTTGATTATATGCCATCGCCCGGACTGGGTTACCTTGAAACAACACACATTGAAGCACTCGAAGTCTCTTCAGATTATATAAACAAACTCTCAAACAGAAAATGACAATACTTATAAAAATATTACAATTCGTACTCAGTCTTTCAATACTTGTCATAATACATGAGCTCGGGCATTTCCTGCTGGCAAAGCTGTTCAAGACCAGGATCGAGAAATTTTATCTCTTTTTTGATCCCTGGTTCTCAATCTTCAAGATAAAGAGGGGAGATACGGAATACGGTGTGGGTTGGCTCCCACTGGGCGGTTATGTGAAGATCTCGGGAATGATAGACGAGTCACTTGACAAGGAGCAGATGAAAAAACCTCCCCAGCCGTGGGAATTCCGGTCAAAGCCTTCGTGGCAGAGACTGCTTATAATGACCGGAGGAGTAATCATGAACTTCATACTCGCCATGCTGATCTATGTCGCCGTGCTTTATGCCTGGGGCGAGACATATCTTCCCACCTCAAACGTCAGGTATGGGATCGTAACAGACTCAACAGGTTATGAAATGGGACTGCGCAACGGAGACAAGATCCTTTCAGTTGATAACCAGTACATCGAAAACTTCAACCATATTATTTCCGACATAATTCTGAATTCCCGGAAAACCATTCAGGTCGAGCGCGACGGACAGAGGGTAAATATAGACATCCCCCAGGAGTATGTTCAGAAGATCCTCAAGGGGCAGGGACTGATAGACGCAAGGACACCCTTCGGGCCGTTTGTTATTTCGGGGTTTGGAAAAGAATCACCTGCCAGAATGGCGGGCGCAATGGCAGAAGATGAACTGGTTGGTCTTGACAACAATAATTTCACCTGGTACGATGAGTTCCAGAACTACCTGAAGGTTAACAGGAACAGGACCATCGTCATGAACCTTCTCAGAGGCGGTGAGAAAATTGATATACCTGTTACCCCGACAGCGGCGGGTATGCTGGGAATAGCCAGCTCACGGACCCTGGACAAGATTTTTGAGCTGAAAACGATCAGGTACGGATTCCTCGAGTCGATCCCGGCAGGCATTGCCAAAGGGTTTAAGACCATTGGGGATTATCTCAAACAGTTCAAGATCATCTTTTCTCGCAACACCAAAGCTTATGAATCACTTGGAGGATTCATCACAATAGGGAGCATCTTCCCGGGAGTCTGGGACTGGCACTCCTTCTGGAACCTGACCGCCTTTTTATCGATCATACTGGCAATTATGAACATCCTGCCAATACCGGCGCTCGACGGGGGACATGTGATGTTTCTGCTTTATGAAGTTGTTACGGGAAGAAAACCAAGTGATAAATTCCTGGAATACGCGCAGATAACAGGGATGGTGATACTGCTTTCCATACTGATCCTGGCCAACGGGAATGATATCCTGAGGCTCCTCAGGAGATAAAATAATTGTTCCCGCAACATTTGTAATTGAAATAACAATTAATAACTTTGGCCGACTTTAAAAACTACTGATATGGGAAAGTTAGGTTTAACAGAAATAATTCTGATACTGCTTGTGGTTGTCCTTCTTTTCGGCGGACGTAAAATTCCTGAACTTATGAAAGGCATCGGACAGGGATTGAAAGATTTCAGGAAAGCCTCGAAACTTTCTCCGGAAGAGGAAGCAGGCAGCAGCTCCAGTAATTAAATCACCCGGTCAGAAGCCTGTGATACACCTGCGTTTATAATGCAGGTTTTTGCCGGGCTATACCGGCTCATACTTCTGGTTTCTTCTTACGGGAATGAATCCGGCCTCTCTTATGATCGATTTTATCTCATCGGCATCGAACCGCTTGCCGGAACCGGCAGAGCTTACAACATTCTCCTCAATCATAACAGACCCCAGGTCGTTTGCACCTGCATGCAGTGAGACCATAGCGATATTCCTGCCTACTGTAAGCAATGATGCCTGAATGTTCCTGATATTTGTGAGCATTATACGGCTTACGGCTATCAGCCTGATATAATCCGGTCCGTTGTAACTGCTTTTTACTCCGTCCCTTTCCAGCAGGATTGTTCCCTTATCCTGAAAAGGCCACGGAACGAATGTGATGAACCCATAATGTTCTTTCTCCTTCTCGTACTGCAGTGATCGGATCTGCACCAGATGTTCAATCCTTTCACGAACTGTTTCGATATGACCGTACATCATGGTGGCTGATGTCGGAAGGTTGAGTCTGTGGGCTTCCCTCATCACGCCAAGCCACTCTCCGGAAGTGGCCTTTGCCGGGGCAAGCATCCTCCTCACACGGTCCGAAAGGATCTCCGCCCCTGCACCGGGCAGGGAATCAAGTCCTGCCTTCATCAAGGCGGAAAGGACTTCTGCCCAGCTGAGCCTTTCTTTCCTCGAGAGATAAACGATCTCAGGCGGACCCAGAGCATGAAGTTTAAGAGAGGGGTACAATTGCTTCAGCCTGCTGAAAAGTTCTGTGTAGAAGCCAAGATCAAGGTCAGGGTTCATCCCTCCCTGGAGAAGAAGCTGGTCCCCCCCAAGATCATACAGCTCGTCGATCTTGTTGATGTATTCATCCATTGTCGTGACAAATGCACCGGGCGACTCTTTCTTCCTGCAGAAATTGCAGAAGGCACATTGAGAAAAGCAGATGTTTGTAATATTCACATTCCTGTCGATCATCCATCCCGCAGCACCGCCGGGATTATGGTACTGCCTCAGTCTGTCGGCAATAAAGATCAGCTCATCGAGCGGTGCATTCATGTAAAGAGAGACCCCTTCATCAGTATTCAGAGGGACCAGGTCGAGGGCCTTGCGGTATAACTCATTTAATATCATTGCAGTTATCACATAGTATTGTAACGGGTAAAGCAAAGGTAATGCTTTGGAACCTAAACAATCAATATTTTAATTAACTTTAGTGCTGCAAAAAATAAGCCTTTACAATATGAAACCAATTATTACCAAGATATCTCAAATATCACCCGATCAGTCGGTTATATGTATTCTGGGCAGTGATTCCGTTCCGGACAGCCTGGGTCTGAGCAAGACAGAAAAAGAATATGCTGCCAGAAGGCTTGAGCATAAGGAAGATCATGTCTATATCAATTCCTATTTCAGATCGACCTACCTGATCAGGCTGAAGGAGGAGGTGCCCGGCTTCAGGATACGTGAAGAACTACGGCGGAGCGGATACAGGTTAAGGAACCTGATAAAGTCGAACAATCATGAGGAGATCGTTATAACATCTGACAAAGCTTACAAAGGAGCCATCGGGGACCTTGCAGAGGGCCTGATGCTGAGTTTCTATACCTTCGGCAAGTACAAGACTAAAGAGGATAAGGAAGGAAGAAATAATTTCCCGGCCAGGCTGATGCTTTTCGGAGATATTGATGACAGGGATATCAGATGGCTCACCCACACGACTGACAGCGTCTGGTTCGCGCGGGATCTGATAAATGAACCTGTAAACCACCTTAATGCTCCGGCTCTTGCTGAAGAGATCAGAAAGCTTGGACTAGCTTCAGGATTAAAGGTTGAAGTTTTGAATAAGGGAAAGATAGAAGCCCTGAAAATGGGGGGCCTGCTCGCTGTGAACAGGGGGAGTGTCGACCCTCCTGTTTTCTGTATCCTTGAATGGCATCCTGAAAATTGCGTCAACAAAAATCCTGTCGTTCTGACAGGAAAGGGGATTGTATATGATACAGGGGGGCTTAACATAAAAACCGGCAATTACATGGCGGGCATGAAGGGTGACATGGCAGGTGCGGCTGTTGTGGCAGGTGTCATGTCGGTGATAGCCAAAGCAGGATTGCCGCTTTATGTTGCAGGGCTGATCCCTGCCACGGATAACAGGCCGGGAGGAAATGCCTATACCCAGGGCGACATCATTACCATGCACAATAACCAGACTGTCGAAGTAGGGAACACCGATGCGGAAGGGCGCCTGATAATGGCTGATGCCATCAGTTATGCAGCAAGGTACACCCCGGAACTGATAGTGAACATTGCAACCCTGACGGGGTCGGCTGTTCAGACTTTTGGTAACCAGGCTATTGCAGTTATGGGCAATGCCGGAAAGAAATATTTTGAGATGCTATCGGAGAGCGGTGATGAGGTTTTTGAAAGGGTTGCGGAACTGCCATTCTGGGAAGAGTATGGAGAAATGCTGAAATCGGACGTTGCCGATATAAAAAATATTGGAGGAAGAGAGGCCGGAGCGATTACGGCCGGCAAATTCCTTGAGAGTTTTACAGAGTATCCTTTTATTCATCTCGACATTGCCGGAACCATAGTTTTGAAGAAGGACGATTACTACAGGTTAAAAGAGTGTTCAGGCTCGGGAATAAGACTTCTTTCAGCATTTCTCAGGAAAATTGTTGAAAATCACCTCGAAAAGAAATAGTTGATTATGGAACGAAGAGCAATAATTGCAGGTATCACGCACGGAGATATCAATGGCATCGGATACGAGGTCATCATCAAGGCTTTGATGGATAACAGGGTAAATGATATCTGCGTGCCCGTGGTTTACGGATCTCCAAAGGTGGCGGCATATCACAGAAAAGCCCTTAATATTAATAATTTCAGTTTCAATAATATCCGGACCCCCGAGGAAGCGAACAACAGAAAGGCAAATATGATAAACTGCCTTGATGATGAAACAAGGGTTGAGCTGGGCAAGCCGACGGAGCACGGGGGCGAAGCGGCGCTTGTTTCTCTCGAGAGAGCTGTGGATGATATTATCAGCAACAAGATCGACGTACTGATCACCGCACCCATTGACAAGAAAGTCATTCAGTCGGAGAGATTCCGTTTCAGTGGTCATACCGAATATCTTGGGAAGAAGGCGGGGGTAAAGGAGGCGCTCATGTTCATGATAAGTGAGAGCATGAAGATCGGGTTTGTAACGGGGCATGTTCCCCTGAGGGAGGTGCCGGAATTAATAACCGTCGAAATGATCCTTTCAAAGCTCCGCATCATGAACAGATCGCTGATAGTCGATTTCGGGGTCAGAAAGCCCTGTTTAGCTGTTCTGGGACTTAACCCCCATGCCGGTGACAGCGACCTTCTGGGAAAGGAAGAAACGGAGGTGATAATTCCTGCGATAGAAAAGGCTCAGAATGAGGGTATACTGACTTTCGGACCTTTTCCTGCCGATGGCTTCTTCGGCGCCGGATCGTTCAGTAAATTTGACGCTATCCTTTCAATGTATCACGACCAGGGCCTGGCTCCCTTTAAAGCCCTTTCATTCGATTCGGGGGTCAACTTCACAGCGGGATTGCCTTTTGTCAGGACCTCGCCGGTACATGGCACTGCTTTTTCGATTGCAGGCAGGGGAGAGGCTTCAGAGGGCTCCTTCAGACATGCTGTCTTTCTGGCATGCGATATTTTCAGGAACAGGCAGCTCTACCACGAGATCACCAGCAACCCCCTTAAATACCAGGATGTGGATATCCATATCGACCGGCCCGACGAACTTCCACCGGAGCTGATAAACAACGAGCACCATATATGATCGATTACTTAAAGGGTTCGATAACTGAGATAACACCGACCTGGATCACCATCGAAACAGCCGGAGTCGGGTATTTTGTCAATATTTCCCTCACAACCTTTTCCCGCCTTGAAGGGAAAACGGACTATAAGATCCTGATACATGAAGTGATAAGAGAGGATGCACACCAGCTGTTCGGGTTTGCTGACAGGGAGGAGCGGGATATATTCCGTCATCTTATCTCTGTTACGGGAGTTGGTGCAGGCACGGCAAGAATGATGCTTTCCTCGCTCACTCCTCCCGAGGTCGGGAAGGCGATTATTAGCTCGGATGTGAATGTTCTCAAAAACGTAAAAGGAATAGGTCTGAAAACTGCACAACGGATAATAGTCGATCTGAAAGACAAGGTTGGCAAACATGCCGGAACCGGCGAAATATTTGCGTTTGCAGACAATACAAAGCGCGAAGAGGCGTTATCAGCATTAGTAATGCTTGGGTTTGCCAGAAGCGCCGTTTCAAAGATCCTTGATAAGATAACCGGAGAAGGAAAAAATCTCACTGTTGAGGAACTGATAAAGCTGGCGCTAAAGAACTTGTAATAAAGAATACCAGCCGGCTTGGGATCAGGGATATCATATAAAAATCTTCTGACGCTTTTTTATCTTGTACTATTTGTTTCCGCCACCTTCCTTCCGCGGTATTCATTTGGTCAGGCCAGTGCCCGGTCAGTAACTTCCGATACCATACCGAGACCTGTTCTGAAATTGCAGGATGTCTCAGGAATACCGTGGGAACAGCAGCAAAGGTCCCCTCTCTACCTCGATAATCCATCGAACATAAAATCGTCTGTCATCTACAATCCTGAAAGGAATGAGTACATTATTTTTCAGAAGGTGGGAGAATTTGATTACCGGCCACCGGTATACATGAGCCCGGAGGAGTTCAGGAAGTATGAATATGAGAGGGCGATGCGTGCTTACTGGCAGTCGAGGATCGCGGGAGAGGACCCGGGGTACAGATCGCAGCTGATACCACAGATAGAGGTTGGAGGAGAGGCCTTCGACAGGATCTTCGGAAGCAACGTAATAAACATCATCCCCCAGGGGTCTGCCGAACTGATCTTCGGGGTTAATATCTCTCGGACCCAGAACCCGGCCCTTTCGGAACGTTTAAGGACCATACCGACTTTTGATTTCAAGGAAAAGATCCAGATGAACGTTACCGGGACGATCGGTGACAAGATGCAGCTTGGTGTGAATTACAACACCGATGCAATGTTTGAGTTTGAGAACAGGACAAAGCTCGAGTATTCGGGTAAGGAGGATGAGATCGTGAAGAAGGTTGAAGCCGGTGATGTAACCCTGCCTCTCACCGGGACTCTCATCACAGGAAGTTACAGCCTTTTCGGGCTTAAAACGGAATTGCAGTTCGGGAAACTTACGGTAACCACGGTGATGTCGCAGCAGAAAGGCGAATCATCGGTGGTTGACGTTAAAGGCGGAGCCCAGCTGAGCGATTTTGAGATATACGCCGATCAGTATGAGGCAAACAGGCATTTTTTCCTTTCGCAATACTTCAGGGATATTTATGACGAAGCACTGAAGAATCTTCCGGTGGTCAGTTCAGGAATCAATATTGAACGAATCGAGGTATGGATAACAAACAAGACAAGCAGATTTGAGGAGGGCAGCAACAGGAATATTGTGGCGTTCATGGATCTTGCCGAGAACGGTAATCATATATTCAATGAGATACCCAGGTTTCAGACTGATCCCGGTGCAGGAATATATCCTGACAACACTGCCAATATGATGTACGGGCAGCTTACGACCACATACAGCCAGGCAAGGGATGTTGATCAGGTAACAAATGTTTTCGATCCCCTCTACCCGGGCTTTCAGATCGGGCGGGATTTCGAAAAAATTGAGAATGCCAGAAAGCTCAATGAGAGAGAGTATTATTTCAACCGGCAGCTGGGGTACATATCGCTCAATACTGCACTGAATACCGATGAAGTTCTGGCGGTCGCTTTTGAATATACTCTTGGAGGAAAGGTTTACAAAGTAGGGGAGTTCTCGACTGATGGTATTACAGCGCCCCAGACCCTTATACTCAAGCTGCTTAAGGGCACTACCCTGAGCCCTAAACTACCCACCTGGGACCTGATGATGAAGAACATCTATTCTCTCGGGTCAGGACAGCTTGAGCGAAGAAATTTTGAACTGAATATTCTTTACCAGGATGACAAGACAGGAAACTCGATAAACTACCTTCCTGAAGGGAAGCTTGCCGACCAGATTCTTCTTCAGGTGATGGGGCTCGACAATCTGAATTCTCAGCTCGACAGGGAACCGGACGGGTATTTCGATTTTATTGAAGACATAACTGTTAGGACCGACAGGGGCAAGATAATCTTTCCTGTTATTGAACCATTCGGGAGCCATCTGAGAAGCAGGATATCCGATCCGGCTCTTGCCGCGAAGTATGTTTTTCAGGAACTTTATGACTCGACCCAGACGATAGCACGGCAGATTGCCGAGAAGAACAAATTCAAGCTTACCGGGCAGTACTCCTCACAATCGGGATCCGAGATCAGACTCAATGCTATCAGCATCCCGCAAGGTGCGGTAAAAGTGACGGCCGGAGGTGTGCCCCTGATGGAAAATGTTGATTTTACTGTTGACTATAACATGGGAACCGTAAGGATCATCAATCCTGCAATCATTGAATCCCAGACTCCTGTCCAAGTATCGCTTGAAAGCAACCAGTTCTTCGGGTTCCAGACCAAGACTCTTATCGGTACACATCTCGACTACAGGATCTCCAACAACTTCAACATCGGAGGTACCGTATTACATCTGACCGAAAGACCTTACACCCAGAAGGTAAATTACGGGGAGGAGCCCATCTCCAACACAATCTGGGGTCTGAACACTTCGTATAAAACCGAGTCTCAGCTTATTACTAAATTAGTTGACAAGATCCCCCTTCTTGATACAAAAACCCCTTCCACCTTCTCTTTCTTCGGCGAGTTTGCCAATCTGGTCCCAGGGCATTCAAAGGCGATCACCAGTGCAGGCAACTCATATATTGATGATTTTGAAGCCAGTGAAATACCTCTTGATCTGAAATCCTTCAATGCATGGACCCTGGCGAGCGTACCTCAGGGGCAGGAGCAGATCTTCCCTGAGGCACGTTTCAACAATAATCTGGTAAGCGGGTTTAACCGCGCGAAGCTGGCATGGTATGTTATTGATCCGCTTTTCCTGCGTAACGGAGCCTCAACCCCTGATCATATCAGGCAGAACCCCGACGAGCAGTCGAGCCATTTTGTCAGGGAGATATATGAGAATGAAATATTCCCCTACAGGGAGAGTCCCAGCGGACTGCCTACAACCATAGCAGTGCTTAATCTCGCATATTATCCGGGAGAGAGAGGCCCTTATAATTATGACACCTATCCCGGGCCTTACTCAAAAGGGATGAACAGCGACGGAACGCTTAACGATCCCGGCACCCGGTGGGGTGGAATAATGAGGGAGGTTCTTACCAGTGATTTTGAAACGGCAAATGTCCAGTATGTAAAGTTCTGGGTTATGGACCCCTTCGTGGAGGATCCTTCGCATAAGGGTGGCGATCTTTATATTAATCTGGGCAACATCTCCGAGGATATCCTTCGCGATTCGAGAAAGAGTTTTGAGAATGGACTGCCGGGCTCGCCGGAAGTGAAAAACGTCGATACAACTGCCTGGGGAAGGGTGCCAACTATTCAGGCAGTAGTCCATGCCTTCGATAATGCTCCCGAGTCGCGCATCTACCAGGATGTCGGGCTCGACGGACTGAGAAACGAAGATGAACAATCCTTTTTCGCAAATTATCTTGAGGAAGTGGCGCAGATCGTCACTCCGGAAGCTTACCAGGATGTTCTGAAAGACCCGTCTAATGATGATTTTCGTTATTTCAGGGGAAGACAGTATGATTTTGAGAGGGCCGGGATAATAGAGAGGTATAAAAGATATAACGGGAACGAAGGAAACTCCCCCACATCTGAAATGTCGGATGAGTCATTTCCTACAACCGGTTCCACATTGCCGGATATGGAAGATATCAACCGCGACAACACCTTGAGCGAAACGGAAAGTTACTATCAGTACAAGGTGAGCATCAGGCCGGAGGATATGCAGGTTGGTTCAAACTTTATTGTCGACGAGATAGAATATGAGGCTACCTTCCCCAATGGTGTAAAGTCGAAGGTAAAGTGGTATCAGTTCAAGGTCCCGATAACTGATTATGAAAAGATCATAGGGCCGATAAGGGATTTCAAATCAATCCGCTTCATGAGGATGCTCCTTAAAGATTTTGAGCAACCGGTCATCATGCGGTTTGCCAGGCTCGACCTGGTGAGGGCTGAGTGGAGGAAGTACAATATCTCCTTTATGGAGGGAGGAGAGAGGATAACAATTCCTGAGGCCGCTGACGGAACTTTTGATATCAGCTCGGTCAGCATCGAGGAGAATTCGGGTAAGGAGCCCGTGAATTATGTGCTTCCTCCCGGGTTCGACAGGATTGTCGATCCTCAGAACCCCCAGCTGAGACAGCTTAATGAGCAGTCGATGGTTCTCAGGGTCCAGGATCTCCAAGATGGCGATGCCCGTGCGGCATTCAGGAACGTCAATCTTGATATCAGGCAGTACCGCCGCCTGCGTATGGAGGTGCATGCTGAAGCACTAATAGGACAACCCTTATACGATGATGAACTGACTGCGTTCATAAGGATCGGATCCGATTATAAGGGCAATTTCTACGAGTATGAGCTTCCTCTGAAGCTTACCCCCCCGGGACGTTATAATGACAAGAGCGAAGCATCGAGGGCCCTGGTCTGGCCGGAGGAAAACAGCTTTAATATCGATCTGACCGTTTTCCAGGAAGCAAAACAGGAGCGTAACCGTCAGATGCAGGAACCCGGATCGTCCCTGAGCATAACGGATGTGTTCATTTACAATGCCGGACCTGCCCGGGTATCAGTCTCGGGAAATCCCAACCTGAGCAATGTGAGGGTTATCATGGTAGGTGTGAGGAATCCTATAAAAACCAGGAGAACGGGACCCGACGACGGGAACCCGAAATCGGGCGAGGTATGGGTTAATGAATTGAGACTTAGTGATTTCAAAGAGGAAGGAGGGTGGGCGGCCAACGCGCATCTACAGGCACGGCTGGCCGATTTCGGCACAGTCGATATGGTTGCACAGGCCAGCACCCCCGGCTGGGGAAGCATCGATAAGAAGGTAAACGAGAGGAGCAAGGAGCAGGTTCTGAAGTATGATATCTCTTCAAGCTTCGAGATGGGTAAATTTTTTCCGGAGAAGCTGGGAGTCCGCTTTCCGGTCTATGTCGGCTTTTCGGAGTCGCGCATCAAACCTCAGTATAACCCTCTCGATCCTGACATCCTCCTTAACGAAGCTCTTGACGATGCGGCAGGTAAAGCTGAGAAAGACTCGATAAGATCCATAGCGGAAGATTATGCGCGAAGGAAGACTATAACCGTCAGCAATGCGGGAATAACCAGACGGGGTGAAAAGCCTCATCCCTGGGACGTGGCAAATTTAAGCGTAAACTATACATTTAACGAGATTTACAGAAGCAGTACCAAAACCGAAATCGATCTTGAAAAGAATTACAGGGGAGGCCTCAATTACGATTATCAGGCTCAGCCTGCCGTTATCACCCCCTTCAGAAACGTGAAGTTCCTTAATCCACAGGTCTTCAGGATTATAAAGGATTTCAATTTCTACGCCTTCCCCAGGAGCATATCCTTCAGGACAGATATCAGCAGATTTTATAATGAAGTGAAAACCAGGAATATAAATAATCCCTACCTGATTATCACGCCATCGTTCAGAAAAGATTTTGAATGGAGCAGGATTTTTGACTTCAAGTATGATCTTACCCGGCAGCTGAAATTTGACTTTACCGCAACCAACCTGGCCCGTATAGATGAACCACCGGGGGGAGTGGATAAGACGAGATACGGAAATATTTATGACGACTGGCGCGATTCTGTAATGGTAAATATCCGGAACTTCGGCCGGACGGTAAACTACAATCACTTTATCAACGTAACATACACGATACCTGTCAACAAGCTCCCTCTCCTTTCGTGGATAAATGCCAATGCACGATACGGTGCGGACTACACATGGCTGGCAGGGCCGCTCTTCCCGGACTCCATGAACATAGACCTGGGCAACACCATTAAAAACCACAACGACCTCTCACTCTCTGCCACTGCAAACCTTACTGCACTTTACGGGAAGTCTGATTTCCTTAAGAACATTGAAAACAATACCCGTCCGGATGCCGCTCAGAGGATGCAGCCGGAATACAGGACCGTGATCTACACGGCTGAAAGGATCAATTTCAGGGCCGGTACCCTCAGGTTTATCAATCATAACCTGAAATCAAAGGATGTGTCGCTTACGGTGACGAAGAGCGACGGCACCGAACTGTCAGGAAAGATTGAGATATTGAGTGACAACAGGATCAGTTTCCTGGCCGATGAAGATGCCAACGGAACGAAGGTGACTGTTGAAGGCCGGGTGCAGAAGAAAAGAAACCCGCTTTCCGTAACCGGGGCCTATCTGTTAAGAGCCATGATGGGTGTCAGGTCGGTAAGTCTGACCTGGCTCTCCGCTCAGGGACAATTCCTTCCCGGTTATATGCCCGGCACCAGCCTTCTCGGGATGTCTGACTATAATGATGTACTGGCCCCGGGGTGGCCGTTTATTCTGGGTTATAGCGACAGGAACTTTTTTGACAAGGCAGTCACTTCCGGGTGGCTCTCCACGGATACCCTGCTCAACACACCGGCCATGGCTAACAGCAGGATCGATATTTCGATGCGAAGTGTGGTGGAGCCGTTTCCCGGCCTCCGGATAGATGTTACAGCCGACAGAAGATTTCTTGAAAATGTAAGCTCTTATTTTATAGCTGATTACAATGGCAATTTTCCCGACAGTACCCGTAACCGGATTGTTTCCGGCAACTTCTCGATCTCGGTCATTTCGTGGGGAACTGCTTTTGAAAAGATATCAAAGGACAATGACTACGTGTCGCCGGCATTTGAGGCTTTTAAGCAGAATTCCGTCATAATATCGGAGAGAAGGGCTGAAGAGAGGAGAAGGCTGGATCCGGGGTATGATCCCGGAACAGATCCTCTTACGGGCATGCCAGTTGAAGGACCATATAAAAGCGGATACGGCCCCACATCCAGGGAAGTGCTTATACCTGCTTTTCTTGCCGCCTACACCAGAACAGATCCCAGAAAGGTAGGGATGGAGACCTTCCCGTCGGCCATGAAGATGATGCCGAACTGGAGGCTGAACTTCGACGGACTATCGAGGTTCGCATTCGTGCAGAAAGTCTTCAGGTCGATAACTATTGCGCACCAGTACAGAAGCATTTATCAGGTAAGTTCATACACCACAAATCTCAATTTTATGGGTAATGAGAATGGGTTAAGCATGATAAGGGATCTTCAGAACAACTATATACAGCAGTATGAGATAAATGTGGTAACCCTCACCGAGCAGTTCAGTCCCCTCGTTAACGTCGACCTTAACTGGAAAAACAGCCTGACAACCCGCTTCGAATGGAGGAAATCCAGAACTGTATCACTGAATCTTACAAGCAATCAGATTGCCGATGCACGGATAAACGAACTCATTTTCGGCGCAGGTTACCGTTTCGATGATGTCCAGATCAGAGTAAGGACGGGCGGGGCTCAGAGAGTGCTGAGTAGCGATCTGAATATAAGGTTCGATCTCTCAATACGCGATAACAAGACCCTTGCCAGAAAACTTATTGAGGATGTCAATCAGCCTGTGGTAGGGCAGAAGATATTTTCGATACGGGCAACGGCCGATTACGTCCTGAGCGACAGGTTCAACCTGCAGGTCTTTTCCGATCACGCGATGAACAATCCCTTTGTTGCCAATACATTCCCGACATCAAATACCAATTTCGGGTTCAGCCTGAGGTTCACGCTGGTACCATAAAAAAATCTTTTCAGCTAATCCCTTAAATTTGTTGTCAGCCCCTGGGCTATATAAACAAAAAAAACCTACTTTTGGATAGTTTACATTTTCGGGCTACAGTTCAATTAATCAAAAAACAGATCAGAAATGAATATTCCGGCAGATTTATTTTATACCAAAGACCATGAATGGCTGAGGGTTGAAGGAGAAAACGGCTACACAGGCGTCACAGATTTTGCACAGGGCGAGCTGGGCGATATTGTGTTTGTTGAGATTGAGACCCTTGGAGAGACCCTCAAAAAGGAAGAGGTTTTCGGGACCATCGAGGCAGTTAAAACAGTATCCGACATGTTCATGCCGGTAGGAGGGGAGATACTTGAGGTGAATCCTTTGCTTGAAGAGTCGCCGGAAGTGGTTAACAAGGATCCTTACGGCAAAGGATGGATGATAAAGATAAAGATTACCGATTCGTCGGAGATATCAGGTCTTCTTTCGGCAGAGGAGTACAAGGGACTTGTTTAACTGTTATCAGAGGCTCTTTTTTACTTCGAATTCCTGGAAGCCCTCGATCGTGTCGCCGACTTTTATATCGTTAAAGTTGGTAATGTTGAGTCCGCATTCATAACCGCCAACGACTTCCTTGACATCATCCTTGAACCGCTTCAGGGATCCGAGTTCTCCTGTGTAAATAACAATACCGTCGCGTATCACTCTTACCCTGGTATTCCTGTTGATCTTGCCTTCCCTGACGTAGCATCCTGCCACCGTTCCGACTTTTGTCACCTTGAAGATGTCGCGTATTTCAAGGGTCGCCACAATCTCTTCCCTGAGCTCAGGTACGAGCATGCCTTCCATAGCGGATCGTATTTCCTCAATAGCGTTATAGATTATTGAATAGAGACGGACGTCGATCTCCTCCTTCTCGGCCAGTTTCCGTGCGCTCATGGAAGGGCGCACCTGAAATCCTACAATGATGGCATTGGAAGCTGCAGCCAGCAGGATGTCCGATTCGGAAATCTGTCCAACGGCCTTATGAATGATGTTGAGCTGTATCTGGGGAGTCGAGAGTTTGATAAGCGAGTCGCTCAGTGCTTCAACGGATCCGTCAACATCACCTTTCACTATAATGTTGAGTTCCTGGAAGTTGCCTATCGCTATTCGTCTGCCTATCTCATCGAGCGTTATATGCTTCTGGGTCCGGAGGCCCTGTTCTCTCTGAAGCTGTGCTCTTCTTGTGGCAATATCCTTAGCTTCGCGGTCGCTTTCCATCACATTGAATTTATCGCCAGCCTGGGGTGCACCGTTCAGTCCCAGTATCAGGGCAGGCCTTGATGGTCCGGCTTCAGTGATTTTGTTGCCACGCTCGTTATACATCGCTTTCACGTGTCCATAACAGGTACCGGCAAGAATAATATCCCCGATACGCAATGTTCCGGCTTTTACGAGCACCGTGGCAGTAAATCCTCTTCCCTTATCGAGCGACGATTCAATAACAGTGCCGAGAGCAGGCTTAACGGGGTTTGCCTTGAGTTCGAGCATCTCTGCCTCAAGCAGAACCTTGTCAAGCCAAAGGTCTATATTTAGTCCGCCTAATGCGGAGATTTCCTGTGACTGATATTTGCCACCCCA
>JAHYJA010000244.1 GCA_019429325.1 Bacteroidales bacterium | reverse complement strand
CCTGCTCAATAAGGTAATACTGGACATTCTCAGGCCTTTCGTTGACGAATTCCTGACGGCCATTCTCATTTGTCAGGATGATTGGTTTAAAACTGAAGGTGGAGGTCCGGATCATCCCCTTATCACCCAGTATCTCCAGGGAATCCCTCGCGGATTCCTGCGACACGCTGAAACACCAGGTTCCTGTGGCGGTAATATTGCCGCTAAAAACAAATGATGCAGACACAAAATCCTCAGCATCATACAGATTAGCCTGATTAAGAGCCAGAGGGACAATTTTTCTGACCGGGCCAAAAAGAAAATCGAAGTAATCGAGCTGGTGTGAAGCGAGATCAAAGAAATGTCCCCCGCCCGATATTTCCGGTTTGAGACGCCATGGAAGCTTTCCCTCTTTTTCCTCCGGTGAAGGGGCTTTGAACAACTGAACTTGTACAGACCTTACTCTTCCGATGGCACCTGTTCCTATCAGGTCTCTTATAAGCAGGAAGCCGGGAAGCGTTCTCCGGTAATAGGCAACAAATACCGGTACACCGTATTTTTCCGATGCCCGGTTAATCTTAATGCATTCTCTGTAATTGAGAGCCATCGGCTTCTCAATGTACACAGGCTTTCCTGCTTTCAGGACCTTTATTGAATATTCAGCGTGACTTCCCGGAGGTGTGGCAACATATATGGCGTTAACCTCATCATCATTAATGAGTTTATCTGCATCATCATAGTACTTCGGGACATTGTGTCTTCTGGCATAATCCCCGGCCAGCACCGCATTTCTTCTCATGACTGCAGTGAGCCGCGACCCCTTTACTTTATTGAAAGCAGGGCCGCTTTTAACCTCAGTTACCATGCCGCAGCCTATAATTCCCCAGCTGATCATCCTGCAAGCCGCTCTTTTGCTGTCCACAAACCGAGGGCAGGATTAGATATGAAGAATATTTCTTCTCCGTCGGCCAGCCTGTTAAAACCATCAATTAGCCTGCCGGGATCATACTTCCTTAACGCTGAATCCAGATCAGCATAATTGAAGTGTACCGATTCAATCTCTTCGCGCGACAGGTTCCCGGGGCAGTATGTTACAGAAAACCTTCCCTCAGAACTGCCATGAATCAGATGCGCTGCCGCACTCAGATTATTACGGAGATCCTCGTTCTCCCTGGTGTATTTTAAAGTGGCAGGGGTTCCGCAATAACCATATTTCCTTATCAGACGGTCTATCTCCCTGTCCTCGCCAAATTCCTTCAGCCCGGGAGCAAGAACGATAAGCTCTCCGTTATCAGCCATGGCCATGCGGGTCCTGTATATACTTTTATTGCCAAGCCATGTACTCTTGTACTCTCCCGGATCGAGCCAGACAACAACCTTGTCAAGAGGTTTATCAAGAACTGAAAAATTTACCTTGATTGATAATTCTGCCGCAAGCCTGAAAACCTCCTCATCATCTCCAATGTATAGTCCCCTTATAACAAGCCTGCCATTGTCGTCACGTCCTATCACCGTGTGTACATAAACGATGGGAAGCCCGGATGTGAAATTTGATGAAGCGTAATTCAGCAGCTTTCTGACAGGTGTATCTGTTTTACCCATCATCTTCTCCATTCCGTAAACAGCTCCTGCAAAATGGCTTTTGTTTATTCCTTCTGTTCCTCCTGTGCCGATGAAGATGTTTTTGTTGTAATTGGCCATTCCGGCAACCTCATGCGGTACAACCTGACCGATCGACAATATCAGGTCATGACCTCCCTGCCAGACAAGTTTGTTCAGCTGCGCCGGCCATGAATAGTCGATAGCGCCGTCAGTGATCTTCGAAACAAATTCTCCGGGTATGGTACCGACAGTTACAACATCCCTTCTCCAGTCGTGGACACGGAACAGTTTTTCCGGAATATCCCTGAACATTTCTGCAAGCTCCTGACTGGTCATCGGTGCATGCGTTCCCAGGGCCGGCAGGATATCTTTCACTTTATCTCTGTAATAATTCCAGATCAGGGTGGTTATGTCACCTGCCCTCGAATGAAAACGTGTAAAATCCGGAGGTATTACCAGTACCTTTTCCCTGGTCCCCAGCCTGATTAAAGCAGAATAAATGCCATATTCCAGATCATTGGCGCTTATTACCGTATTTTCAGAACCCGACTGATAGTATATCATTTTCCCTTTTATTTAATTCTGTTCCTGTTAGAAAAAAAAAAGCCCTGATAAACTCTGCCGTATTGCCTGCTCCACGCTCTTCGCTCCACGCTCTTCGCTCTACGCTCTTCACCCCCTGCTCCCTGCTCCCTGCTCCCTGCCCTCAAACTCCACTGAAAGCGCTGAATCCCCCGTCGACCGGAATAACTACACCGGTAACAAATTTTGACATATCGGAAACAAGATAGAGGAGAGTGCCGGTAAGCTCGTCGGGAGTACCATATCTCTCCATCGGTGTACTGTTGAGGATCTTTCGTGCCCTCGGA
>JAHYJA010000059.1 GCA_019429325.1 Bacteroidales bacterium | reverse complement strand
GGCCTGGCTGCCCATCCTCAAAACATTATAGTCATCCTTAATGAGGTCAACAGCCCCTTCTGTGAAGCTTCCCCTGATTTCTGCAACTGGGAGCATGAGTATATGCTGTATCATGCGCTCGAAATGCTTACACCCAGAGCCACTTCAATGATCCATGCCAAAAGGTGGACCCGTTTTCCTGATGTGGATATACCCCGGTGCGTTAAGATACTTAATAAATGCGGTTACAAAGGTTATATCTCTTTCGAATATGAAGGCGGAGGCGACCCTGTTGAAGGTACCCTGAAATTAATGAATGATGTTGTCGATGCACTGGAGTGATCCTTTCACTGAAGACAGGCAGGTGAATATGAAAGCAGGGAAGCATAAGCGTACCGGGAAGCATCCGGCAATTTACATGCTGATTGTGGTTCTAAGCCTCATCTCATGTACAGTGTGTGGCCAGACATACAGTAATGGCAGGTCTGGAACAGGGGAGGGATTCGTCTGGCCCGGAGGAAAGAAGATGGCGCTGAGCCTGACCTTCGACGATGCGCGTCTTTCTCAGATAGATACGGGGATACCCCTCCTCGATAAATACGGAGTAAAGGCCACATTCTATGTATCGCCGGGGAGTATGATGAAAAGGTCCGGGAAGTGGAAGATGGCCGCGCTGGCAGGCCACGAAGTAGGGAATCATTCGATCCTGCACCCATGCTCAGGTAATTTCACCTGGTCGAGGGAGAGGGCCCTTGAAGATTACACGCTTCAGCGGATGAAAACCGAGCTTGATTCCGCGAGCAGGCTGATTAAGGAGGTCACTGGCATCGCTCCGGTTTCATTTGCCTATCCCTGCGGGCAGACATTTATCGGAAGGGGGATCAATGTGCAGAGCTATGTGCCCCTTATAGCCCTCATGTTCGACAGCGGCCGGGGCTGGCTCAATGAGGCTCCCAACGACCCTTCATACTGTGACCTTGCCCAGATGAACGCCTCGGAACTGGACGGCAAGTCTTTTGATGAGGTCCTGAGCCTGATAGAGACAGCAAGTGCAGGAGGTCACTGGCTGATACTTGCCGGACACGAAATGAACATCGAAGGGCGTCAGACTTCACTGTTAAACACCATAGAAGCTATTTGTAAATATGCATCTGATCCTGCCAACGGGATATGGATCGATAATATCCGAAATATAACATCTTACATCAGGCAGATCCGGAAGGAATGATTACCGGTCCCATTACAGGAGATACTCAGAACAAACCGTCAATCCTCTCTGCACGCCACATCCTGCATTTATTCCCTGTGGTTACAGTTCCCTCAATAACACCATCCGAAACACTGCCGGAATATCTCTGGAAATTGTGAGTGAAAGTAAAAAGGTCTCCCTCAATAAATTCCGTCAGGTCTGATACTCTGCTCTGAACAGCTCTCCTACGTGATAACTCAACCATTTCGGGATTGTATTCAATGCCTCTTGCCCTGGTACCCCTTCTTGCCGCTTCTATCACCAGCCGTCCGTCACCTGATCCAAGGTCTATAACAAAATCCTCCGGAGTAACCCTGGCAATGTCAAGCATCTTCATCACATTCACCTGTGGGGTGGGTACCCATATAACATCCTTTCCGTCCTGCCCGGTTCTGGGTTTATATTCTTTTTCGGTTTGGGCCTGCCCAATTAATGCTGTAAAACCAGATAAAAGAAGTAGAACGGTTAAAAGCCTTATTGGGAAACAAGGTTGCTTCATTACTGTTGGTGTCTATTTCCGACGTATAAATATAATAATTCCTTTATGAGGTGCATTAACTTCCCGGGAATCCCGTGATTTTCCCTTGAAATCATGCTATCGGCAACCTGTGTGCAGAAACAAAATCAAAGGCCTCTTTCTCAAGAGGATTATGACGATAATGGCCTGCTGTCAGAAAACCCTTTCCGTAATCGGCGGCAAATCTGCACTCGCAGTTTCCCCGCGACCGGACCTGGTCGGTGTGTACCAGCTCGTGGATCAGAATATTAAGGTTCCCGTTTGATGTTTGCATTCCTCTTCCCGTGAAGTAAATGGTGTACCCGAATGTGATGGCGGTATATTTCTTTCTTTTCCTGAACCAGTTGGGAGGGATAGTCGAGCCTTCCTTTATGCTGACACGGCCCATATTCAGTTCCGGGAAGAGAGGTGCCATTATTTTCTTTACTCCAAGACTTAGTCTCTGCCTCCTGATGAATATATTAGCCAGGGCTGCTGCTGCTTTTGTAATGAAATAAACCATCACACCTCCTGTAGCCCCGGTCATATACCTGATGGCTGAATAGAAACTCACTTCATATCTGTTGTTAAGGATAAAGTGTCAGATGAAATAAATGTCGATGATTAGATATTTAACTTTGTCCGGCTTTTTGCCCTGAGTATCACATGGTCAAATCCATGGTTCACAAAAACTCAGTTACCTCTTCAGGCGGTTTCCTTTTCTTTACCCCTGTTTTTTTAAATCCTGGTTTCGGATAGCCCAGAGGTGTAATACCGAATATTATCTGGTTCTCTCCCGGACAGAGCACCTCCTTCAGCATATTCGGGTCGAAGGCCGCTATCCAGCATGCAGCCACACCCTCATTTTCAGCCGCCAGCATGATATGAGTCATGGCTATGGCGGCATCTGTCTCAACGGAATTATATCCGTCGTAACTGCGGTTCCACGCCTCATCTTTTAGTCCGGTAACCACAAGGATATGCGGAGCATCCCTGATCCATTCGCGATGGTAACAGGCTTTGACCCTGTCTAGCATTTCTGACGATGAGATCAGGATGAATTTCCAGGGCTGATTGTTGCAAGCTGACGGGGCCAGCCTGCCCGCATCGAGTATTCTCTTCATGACCTCGACCGGGACCGGGCTATCCGGATCAAAGTTGCGGATGCTTTCACGACTTCTTATCAGTTTATTAAACTCCATATCGGTAAAAATAAAATTGACTTTTGCTTTTTACTTGCTTAAATTTGCTCACTGTAAATATAAAATTTATCCGGACTATAAATTAAATTCTAAAAAACCATAAGATCATGAATGAAAGCCGCTATCGTTCCGATGCCTCATCAGGTGCAGTTTACGGCCTTGGCCTGATTGGTGCTGCAATCTGGTTTATCTCCACAGCTACAAGTGTCTGGATGGGAGTGCTGGGATTCCTTAAAGCTATAGTCTGGCCTGTTTTTCTTGTTTATGAAGCTTTCAAATACCTGGCCGGACAAGCTTAAAACTTTATTCAGATTTTAACTTCTGGCAAAGGGAGCGGGGACAAAAAAGAGAGATTTAAGCATAAAAAGAGATGCCCGAGGCATCTAAGTCTAATATCCATGGTAACATCCATGGTCAGAGTTAGTCAAAAGATGTCAACACCGGAGGTGTTGAAGTCATTTAAACAGATACTCTTCCTTGTAATTAACAGAGTGTTCATTTAACAACTGGATCAACTCTTCTTTAAAAGTTCTTGTTTTATGATGCTCAGCCTGATTCTTTACATAATTGATAAGATTATTCCTGCTCGATATATGATAGGTAAATCCACTGTATCCAACCTGCCATCCGGGGAAACTTTGAAATAGAACTTTTTCCCTGCACATCAGGGCATGACATGCTTCCTTAATGTCTTTTATAAGATAGGAGGGAGAGATAGTGGGATGAATATGTGTTATTATGTGAATATGATTGCTCGCTCCTCCGACAATATAGGAGTGACAGGATTTCTTTTTCAGAATACCTGCAATATAACCAAACAGCAGGTCCTTGTTTTTCGATGATATAAACGGATCATGGTTCTTGCTTCCAAAGACAAGCTGATACAAAAATTGAGTATAGGTTGACATATTTACCACATTTAGCACGGGAATAAAAATAGAAAAAAATTGACAGAATAACAACTTCAACCCACTCCGGGGTTGACAAACAAAAATCTACATTTTACCCCGGATTTAACCGGGGATATTGGACTTCAGCCCCGCTGGGGCGGGACAGACACTCCGGCTTTTAATTGTAATAACAGTGATTAATAATATTTTAAGATTTGCTTAAAACGGGTACATTTTAATATGAAATGTGTGCATGGCATATGTTGTGTATTAGTATTTTCAGATAAAAATCTTATAATAAATTTGACTTTAACTTTTTACAAGTGTAACTTTGTTATAAATCAGATAAACAACACAAGTTAATCTGATGAGACTATCCTGATTTATGAAGATCCTTTTAATATCGCCGGTTATAGGTGATGGAGTAAGAAGGGAAAAAGGCCTGTTGTGGCCCTCACTTGCACTTTACATTATTGAAGGACTGACTCCGGAAGGACATGAGGTCAGGATCGTGGAAGAGGAGTTTGAAAGGGTCCCTGTTGAGGAAAAGTATGATCTTGTCGGAATAAGCTGCATGACTGCCAATGCACCCAGAGCTTACCAGCTTGCTGATGATTTCAGAAAGAGAGGGATAAAAGTTATCCTTGGCGGAATACACCCTACGATTTTGCCCGATGAAGCACTGAACCATGCAGATTCAGTTGTTATAGGAGAAGCTGAGGGGGTCTGGGGAAATGTACTTGAGGATCTTGCAGGCGGAAATCTGTTGCCGAAATACCATAATCCCGATCCTGATCTGGGTGTATATATTCCAAAGAACTTTGCCGGGATCCTTAAAAGAAAACCTTTTAATGTTTTACCGGTCTGCACGACCAGGGGATGCCCCTATGATTGTGACTTTTGTTCAGTATCGAGGATTTACGGAAAGAAGATAAGACATGTTCCGGTAGATAACGTTGTCCGGGATATCGTTGATTCCGGCAGTAAAAAAGTAATTTTTTATGATGACAACATTATCGGCCAGCCGAAATATGCAAAAGAGCTCTTCAAGGCCATTAAGCCACTTAAAATCAGGTGGGCAGGCCAGGCTACAATTTCCCTGATCAGGGATACAGAACTGATGGAGCTTGCTGCCGGCAGTGGCTGCATGGGACTGCTTATAGGCCTGGAAAGTGTAAGTGTGTCGCAGATGAGCTCAATGAAGAAATGCATCGGAGAACGCGACGAACTCAGAATGGCAATAAGAAAGATCATGCAGATGGGGATCCTTGTTCATGCAACCATGATCTCCGGTTTTGATAATGATACACCAGAGGTGTTTGAGGATACTGTCAGGTTCCTTATCGATTGCCAGATCAGTTCAGTATCTTTCTGCATCCTGACCCCTCTTCCCGGTACGAGGACCTATGAACAAATGGTAAAAGAGGGACGTCTCATCACAAATGACTGGAAATATTTCAACAACAGGACCGTGGTTTTCAAACCACGTAACATGAGTCCTTCAGAGTTGCAGTTATATAACTGGAAAGAAAAAAAAGAGTTCTATGGCATCAGATCAATCATGAAGAGGCTTCCGGGAAATATTAAACATTCAGCGTTTCATCTTATTTCCAATTACACCTATATAAAGCATGTAAAAACCGAGAAGTTACGTATTGCCAGGCTTGAAAAAGAATTATTTACCCGGATTGCCTGAAAATGTATTTATAACCTGATATAACTCTGAAAATGAAGAGGCTATTGATCTCTTATCTGTTTATTACCTGTGCCATACTCATTGCAGGTGCACAGGGTGTATCCTCAACCATATCCGCAAATGCGGAAACGACCTCCATGAACTTTATCAAGCTGAATCTCACAGCTGCACTGATTAAGAACTACTCGATTCAGTATGAGAGAATACTGACAAAGGATTTCTCTGCAGCTCTCTCCTTCAGGATAATGCCTGAAACAGGCATTCCTTACAAAAACCAGATCATTAAATGGTCAGATTTTTCTGACCCGAATGACAAGAAGACTCTCGAGGACCAGCAGGACGTTAAGAATGAGATCACCGAAAATCTGAACGACGCTGATATTCCGATGTTCAAGTATAATATAACTACAACGAGCAATGACGTAAAAGTGAAGTTTGATGGTTCCTGGGGTGGTGTGAGATTCGGGCTTTCAGTCGGCGTAAAATTCTGATACTTTTTTTCAGGCTGGCATTCAAGACTTAGCAGACTAAAGATTTTTTTTCGGATCTTTAACGATGCTAATTCTGTATAATGAAATTTCACAAGGGCCTAATTGCCGGAGTCATTCTCCTGATATCAGCCTGCAATACACCTAAGCATGATTGCAGAAGCCTGCCTGACCGGAAGGATTTAATCAGATATTCAGCCGGGCTTGATTCATTGTCGGCTGTTCTTGTTCCCGACAAACGGGAGGGGATCATCGATGCGAGACTCTCCGGGAGTGGAAGCAATCCTATACTGAAGGGAGAAACCGATCAGCAAACTGTAAAGGATGAGATAGTCGCATTTCTTACAGGCAAAGGACTTCAGTTCACCGACAGCCTCAATGTCCTGCCCGACACTTCGGTTATAAAAAAGCAGTGGGCTCTTGTTAATGTAAGTGTATGCAACATAAGGTCAGAGCCTTCACATGCTGCAGAGCTGGTATCACAGGCTGTGATGGGTACACCTGTGCGGATACTGAAGGTTCATCGGGGATGGTATTTTATACAGACTCCCGATTTGTACCTTGGGTGGGTGGATGCTGAAGGGATCTTTCCGATGGGATCCGGGGAGTTACAAAGGTGGAAGGATTCCCCCAGGATCATATACCTCCCGAAAACAGGGGATATATATGATGAACCCTCAGGGAACGGAATAGTATCGGATATTGTAGCCGGATCGATACTTGAAGCAGGGGATGCAGCAGGCACTTTTACCCGGGTGATGCTTCCTGACGGCCGCAGTGGGTTTATCCCAAAGAGTGATACAGGGCTTCTTGACAACTGGCTAAGTAAAACTGAACCCTCGCCGGAAAACCTTCTGAAAACTGCCCGGTCTTTTATGGGCATCCCTTACCTGTGGGGAGGCACTTCAGTCAAGGGTTTCGACTGCAGCGGATTTGTAAAGATGATTTATTGTCTGAACGGAATTATACTTGCCCGGGATGCTTCTCTTCAGTTCAGGCACGGGATCAGGCTTGGCAGGAGCGCATATCCCGATTCTCTGATTACCGGCGATCTGCTTTTCTTCGGTTCAGAGAGGGATGGCGTTCCACGGCCGACACATGTAGGTATGTATATAGGCGATACTGAGTTTATTCATGCTTCAGGAATGGTGAAGATCAATTCGCTCGACTCTGCCCGTGCCAATTTCAGCAGGGGACGCAGGGATTCATTCCTCGGGGTAAGAAGAATCTCAGGGGCCGTGCCGGGAGAAGGATTACAACTGGTATCAGGTCATAACTGGTATATAGACAACTGATTATGAATAAAAGAGAATTTATCAGGTACAGCGCACTTCTTGCAGGTGGCGCCCTCACAGGCGGCGCATTTATTTCCTGCAACCCCGAAACAGGTGCAGAGAGGCTTAAGAGGTCGGACGGCAGGCTGACCCTGAGGTTCACTCCTTTTACTCTCCGGCTAAAGCATGCATTCACACTTTCAGCCAGTTCCAGGACGACAACGCCTGTCATGCTTACAGAAATTGAGTATAACGGGATCACGGGGTACGGAGAGGCTTCGATGCCCCCCTACCTGGGTGAAAGCCATGAAACGGCGGCAAGGTTCCTTTCCGCAGTTGATCTGACAAGGTTTGCCGATCCTTTCCTGACGGAGGATATTATCGCATACATTGATTCCGTGATGCCGGGCAATTATGCTGCCAAGGCATCGGTTGATATTGCACTGCACGACCTGACAGGCAAACTTGCCGGAGAACCCTGCTACAGGCTCTTCGGGCTGAACCCGGAGAAAACGCCCCTGACGAGCTTCACGATCGGGCTCGATACTCCTGAGATCGTACGGCAGAAAGTTGATGAGGCCGCACCATACAGGATCCTTAAAGTAAAGCTCGGACGCGAGAACGACAGGGAAATGATCGATGTGATACGGTCAGTTACGGACAAGCCTTTATGCGCCGATGTAAACCAGGGATGGAAGGACAGGGAGCATGCTCTTGAAATGGCACACTGGCTGAAGGAAAAAGGAGTTGTTTTCCTTGAACAGCCACTCCCGGGGGAGCAGAAGGAGGACCTGGCCTGGCTAACGGAAAGAAGCCCGATACCCATAATTGGAGATGAAGCAATCCAGAATATCAGCGATATAACAGATAACAGGGAGGTTTATTCGGGGATCAACATCAAGCTTATGAAGTGCGGGGGAATGAGCACCGCCCTGAAGATGATACATGTTGCCCGGGCACTCGGGCTTAAAGTGATGATAGGTTGCATGACCGAAACATCATGTGCCGTCACTGCTGCTGCCCAGTTGTCCCCACTTGCCGACTGGTGCGATCTTGATGGCAACCTTCTTATCAGCAATGATCCTTTCGACGGACTAAAGATCATCGACGGAAAAGTAACACTGCCCACCAGGCCGGGGATAGGCGTGATAAAATCACTCTAGTAAGTCCTTGTCATTGTGGCCGGGACGACGATCACAAAATCAGCCTTTCCCCTGTGTTCATCTTTCATCGTTGTGATGTCATCCTGAAGGACAGTGGTTATTGTCGAGATCTTAAGACCCGGACTATAGCGGTTCAGGTACCATATAATACCCATATACCTGTCGGAATGGTAACTTCCGTTATAATGGATCACAGAGTGTGAGGGCTGCCGGTATTTCACAATTGAGTGGGCCATGGTCGCATCCTTTATGGCCTGGGCCTTAGGGAGATTTTCGTTTATATTCTTTGCCATGGGTCCTCCGATAGCAGGTCCCATTGAAAGCATATCCTTATAGCAGGGAAGCTCCGGGTCATATTCAACAGGCAGGGGGGCAATATAATCCAGGGCATCCGGTGAGAGCTTCAGCAGGGCTTCAAATCCGCCTGATGCAACAACTGCTGCATAACGCCTCGGTATATTCGATGCCACGAACCTGAGTCCGTTTTTCCTGGCAAAATCAAGAAGCGGCTTGTAGTCGGTCTTGTAATTGTTCCATAACCGGGCTTCGCTCTCAAAAGAAGATTCTTTAATGATCCCTTCAAAATATTCGTCGATGATCAGCTGATTGTCAGTCTCAAACATTTCGGCTGCGAGAATCAGGTCCTCCCCTTTTTCAGAGAAGAGATCCTTTGTAATTTCCAGCTCGAGCCAGTGCGCGATCGGATTGTCATGGAGTTCTCCAAAGAAAACAACATCGGCTCTGAGAGCGCTCCTGAGCATGTTGCGGTAATCCGCTTTTTTACCTTCTCCCGTGAAGATCTTATAGGCTGGCTTCTGCTGAGCCGTAAGGCTTGCTGTACACAAGAGGGCAATAACAAAGGCTATTTGCTTCATTGGATCAATTTCTATTTCTTATAACTGCCCAAAAGTACAGAAAAAGAACAAAAAAGGTTGTCTTAAAAGTAAAAATCCATTAACCGCTGAGATCGCAAAGAAAAAACGCTAAGAACGCAAAGGATTGATAATATGGTTTTTATCTTTGCGCCCTTTGTGTCGACTTAGCGTGCTTTGCGGTTAGGATAGACTTTTAAGACAATCTCAATTGAAAAACATGTAACCTATTTTAACCCGAAACGATAACTGAATTTGACAAGAAATATATTATGAGGTTTGTTCTCAGAGGGATCAAAAAGATTCCCGAGGTCATCGAAATATCTGAGGTTCCCTGTATCGTTGAAACCACTGCGGTTCTGGCTCCATACAAGATAAACCGAAGAGCCCGGAGAGTACTCCCATCTGACAACCAGATTGGAAAGGAATTCCTGAACATTAAAGTCCCTCTTGCCAAAGTTATAATCAACAGTGCCGTCAGCATTTTCATCGATGGTATAGCGACTGCCTTCGTCGTTGATCTGGGATGCCGTGTACACATGGAACCTGTCGTTATAATTATCTGCCATTGGGGCGATAATATACTTGTGATCATAATACCTTCCGCATGCAATAAAGGGCTGGCCCCAGTACTGGAGGGTAAGGTCCGGGCTGAGGTTAAGGCTCACCCTGAAGGATGTATTGATAGTTTTCCTGTCTATTGCCGCAAAAATGTATCTGTCCTCATCGTTGAAATTCAGTCTTGTAACATATTGCAATTCGCTGTACGATTTGCTGTAGCCGGGGTTGAAGGAGAGAGAAAGGTAATTGGTTGGTTTGTATGAAAGCTCGACCCCGGAATTAAAGTTCAAAGAATAGTTCCGGAACCCTTTGCTTGCATTGGTATAAAAAGTGAATCCGAGTTTTTTCCGGCTGTCGGAAGAGAATCCCACCCTGGTATTGTAACTTCCCGGTACTTTCATCATGGGGCCTCCCCTCAGCATTCCGGCTGAAAGGGTGCTTCCGCTTACATTTCCGCCTGTCCATACGTTCCAGAAATTTTTAAGTGTCATTGAAGCGTTATACTCATAGCCCTGGGTGACGAAATCGCCTCCGAAGTTCCATATTGAATAGACATCCATATTTACATTATACCTCCTGTAGATCCATTTTGGTTCCCACTGGTTATAACCTGCCCATAGTACCGATAATACCTGGTCGGCTTCGCGGATGTATCCCAGATCGTTGGTTTCGAAACCCGGCGTTTTCCAGGTTATCACACCCATGATGTTGAGGTGGCCATTAAGTTTCATAATCTGTGCTCTTCCACCCGACCCGAAAAGTGAAGTACGATCCGGATCAAATGTAACATAATCATTATCAGGCCTTTGGTAATATCTGGCTGAGGATTTCTGTGTTTTTTCCAGTGCCTCCTTTGATCCGTTCACCTGGCTGAATGCAGTGCTCAGACTGAACATCCAGTTCTTCTCTTTAAAATACCGGGTGAAATCAATTCCTCCGGTGTAGGCTGATTTATGGAGAAAACCGGCAAGATCTCCTCCCTCCAGGTACCTGTTCGTACTTGTAAGGATACCACCCACAATTGTTTTTCCCTCGTTGAAATCTTTCTGTACCCTTCCGACAAAGTAGTTCGTGAGCGGCTCGACTGTCTGGAAAGTCCTCTCCCCTTCATTATCAACTTCGGCTTTTTCCTCAGCCGTCACTGCTTCGATGAATCCTACAGAGAGTCCGTCTTTTGTTTTGCCTGTAAGTTTTGCGGCACTTAGAATTGTTGTAACGGCAGGTATATCGGCATACCAGCCATCCTCAAGGTCAGGGTATCCCTGGGGTCTCCTGCCTACTCTCCTTGAATAGAAGAGGTTGTCGTTACCAACATCTCCGTCTCCAATGCCAAGATTGAAGTTTGTAATATTCTTCCCTTCGATGAAGAATGGTCTTTTCTCGCTGAAGAATGTTTCGTAGGCTGAAAGGTTAACAACGGAGGGGTCGGCTTCCACCTGGCCGAAATCCGGATTAATGGTCAGATCGAGTGTCATATTGTTCGTGACCCCTATCTTGGCATCGATACCTCCATTGATATTTTTAAGGTTGCCTTTTGCCAGAAAGGGATTTTCCGGCACAGCCTTAAAAGTTTCAGCCCGGGCCACAGTATAAGGTGTGGCATCAAATATCTTGCGGGGCCTGATCTGTTCCAGCCCTTCAAGTTCCCCGAAAAGGTGAACAAGTCCAGGGGCATCTTTCGGGATATGCTGCCAGAACATTGTCTCATTATTCCTGTACAGGGAACGCGCCACTTCCAGACCCCATATATTTCCTGAATTTTTTTCGAACCTGACCTGGCTGAACGGGATCTTCATCTCGGCCACCCATCCTTCTTCATTAACGGATGTTTTAACCCACCAGTTGGGATCCCATGAGGAATCTTCCGACTGACCGTCATTAAGGAACATCTGGTCGTATTTCACACCCGAAGATGTTACACCGAACAGGAAGCCGGTACGCAGATCATAAAAGCTGTCGAAGATGACCCCGACAAGGTCACCGTCAGGATTATCACGCCGTGTAAGCCTGTTTACGATACTGTCGGGGCTGGTATCGAAAGCTTTGATCGCTACATACAGATTATCATCGTCGTACAGGATCTTGAATTCCGTCCTCTGTGAGGCCTCACGTCCGTTATATGGTTCAAACTGAATAAAATCATCAATCCAGGAACCTGTCTGCCATGCTTCATCATCGAGGATACCGTTGATAACGGGTGCGGAGGTGATCTTTTCAGCTTTATATCTTTTTTTCTCAACAGTCTGTCCGTGACCAGCCGGAGATAACAAAATTAAAAATGCCAGAAGCAGAGGAATATTTCTCATTTATGTTTCGTGGTTTGTTTCTAAATAAAGACGGGCGGGCATTCCCTTTGTTGCAGGAATAATTACAATTTAGACAGATTATTAATAACAAATAGCTCGTATTTTAAAAAATCACTATCTTGGTAAAAAATCAAAAAAATCATGATAACACGTCGATCATTTCTTGTAAAAGGCGCTGCAGCAGTTGCTGCTGCCGTTATTGCACCTGAGGTTTTAAGCCGTAGTATCCCCGGCAGCGCCGGTTCTCCCCTGAGCGGGAAGAAAGTTCTTTATGTATGGGGTGGATGGATGGGTCATGAGCCCGACAAGTGCCGCGATATTTTTGTGCCCTGGCTTCAGTCGGAAGGTGCAGATGTGACAGTTTCAGACACCCTTGATGTTTACCTTAAAATGGATCTGCAAAAGGATGTTGACCTGATTATACAAGCCTGGACCATGGGGCAGATTGACGGCAAGCAGGAGAGGGCTTTGCTGGCAGCGGTCAAAAGCGGTACAGGACTTGCAGGTTGGCATGGAGGTACAGGAGATTCGTTCAGAAACAACACGGAGTACCAGTTTATGGTTGGGGGACAATGGGTGGCCCACCCGGGTGGTGTAATCGATTACAGGGTAAATATTATTGACGAAAAAGATCCCGTAACCAAAGGATTATCCGATTTTAACATGCATTCGGAACAATATTTCATGCATGTGGATCCCAATGTAAAAGTCCTTGCTACAACAACTTTCACAGCCGACCATGCTGACTGGATCGGTGGCAATGTAATGCCGGTTGCATGGAAAAAAGTGTACGGTAAGGGAAGAGTGTTCTATTCCTCACTTGGCCACGTTGCAGAGGATTTCAAAGTACCAGAGGCTCTTGAGATACAAAAGAGAGGCATCAGGTGGGCGTCGATGAGCAAGTACGAGCCCATGGAGCCATGGATACAGCCTGTCTATAAGGGAGCAAAAAAGTAGGTTATTTCAGAGCCATTACCGATCGTAAAGCTTTATAAATTCATAGGGATTTCCTGTAAAGCTGAGGAATTTAATAAAATCGGATGTTGAAATTACGATTGAGGCTGTATTAATATTCGGGTGAAAAGCAAGCCTTTCAGACTCCCTGAGTTTCTCATCAATAAAGAGGTGCACGTGCTTCTCTTTATCATTGATCAGGCCAAATGGTGAAACTGAACCCGGTTTAACACCAAGGTACTTCATAAGCCTTTTGTCTGAAGCAAAGGAAAGCTTGCCCTGTTTAAGACGTTTCTCAAGATCATGAATGTTGAGCTGACGGAGATGTTCAAGAATGACAAGATAGTGCCTGTCGCCCTTGTGATTGCGGAAAAAAATATTCTTGCACCTGCCCGAATTATAATCTTTCCAGTGGATCTTTGCATCTTCAATTGTTGCCAGGGGCGGATGTTCGTGATAATCGAACCCTATTGAGAGATCCCGCAGGAGGGAATATAGTTCCTTCTGTCCCCTCATTCCTTATCATCCATTAAGATGGAATCTTCCTCACCAGGTCGATATCCGGTATCTTCCTTCAGGCCATTTTTCCTGTAAGCTTCAACAGCCATCCTGTCGCAAAGATCATTCTCGATGTTGTTATTATGACCTTTGATCCATACGAACCTGACATTATGCTGACGGTAAATTTTAAGGAACCTGATCCAGAGGTCCCGGTTCTTTTTCTTTTTAAAAGCTTTTGATTCCCACTGGAAGACCCATCCTTTTTCCACCGAATCAGCAACATATTTTGAATCGGTATAGATTACGACCCTGCTGCCCGGAATCTTCAGTGCTTCAAGCCCGGTAATAACTGCCATAAGCTCCATGCGGTTGTTTGTAGTGAGGCTGAAGCCCTCTGATTTTTCGAGGCGGTGCTTTCCAGAGATCAGTACAACACCATAGCCGCCGGGACCTGGATTCCCGGCCGAGGCACCGTCGGTATAAATGGTAATTTCACTTGACATTGGTCAGGGTGATTCCTGTATTGGTAAGAAACAGTTTTATGGCAATTGAGAGCAGGATGATCCCGAACATCTTTTTAAGGATATGCAATCCGGTGGGCCCGAGTATTTTTTCAAACAGTGAAGTGAGCCTGAGCACGAGGTAGACGATTATCATATTCAATACCAGCGCAATCAGGATATTAACAGTTTGATACTCAGCTTTCAGGGAAAGGATGGTTGTTATCGAACCTGCGCCGGCTATAAGGGGGAATGCAATCGGAACAATTGAGCCCTTGCTTTTCGGATCGTATTTAAAAAGCTCTATACCCAGAACCATTTCCATCCCTATAAGGAAAATTATAAAGGAGCCTGCTATAGCGAATGATGAGACATCGACGCCAAAAATTCCCAGCATGGGACTACCTACAAAAAGGAAGGCAAGAAAAATAGACAGAGCCACAAGAGTGACCTTCACCGGCTCCACCCCTCCGGTCTTCGATTTGATATCGAGGATTATCGGGATGGAACCAGGGATGTCAATTATGGCGAAAAGCACCATAAATGCGGCAACTATTTCAATGATATCAAAATGCATTCCTTCTTCCGAATGAGCTGTTACTGAACCACTGTCATCTCGTCAACAAGATGCTTTGCACCTGCATAGATATCCATAACCCAAAGGACATATCTGATATCAACTGCAATGGTTCTCTGCAGTTCCGGCTCGAAAGCCACATCCCCGCTCATTGCTTCCCAGTTGCCGTCGAAGGCAAGGCCTATCAGCTCACCATTTGCATTGAGAACAGGGCTTCCGGAGTTGCCTCCGGTTATATCGTTATTAGTCAAAAAGTTAACAGGCATATGGCCTTTTGGGGAAGCATATCTTCCGAACTCTTTCCTGTTATTAAGATCGATAAGCCTCTGGGGCAGATCAAACTCATAATCGCCCGGTATATATTTATCTATCACACCCTGGAGTGTTGTAAAATACTTATAAGTTACGGCATCCCTCGGATCGTAATTGAAGATTGAGCCATAAGTCAGTCTCATTGTGGAGTTGGCGTCAGGATAAAGTGTCTTTTCCGGCGTCATCTCCCTGAGTGCAGCTATCCAGAGCCTGCGACCTTCTGCAAGGTCGGCGTCGTACTGGCTGAGACCCCTGGAGACTTCGGCGCTTACTTTGCTTATTGAGGTTGCAGTAAGGTAAACCGGGTCCCTCTCAAGAGTCTTGAGGAGAGGCTTGTTGAGGAATGCCATCAGCTTATCCTCACTGGCGAAAACCGACCTGGCAAAGATATCGTCAACGAATTTGTCGGTATCTCCCCTGAATCTTTTATCAACGACATCAGTGTAGAAATCAGGGTGGAATTTAGCAGGAACATCGTTCCTGTAGAGCTTTATCATTGCTTTCATCGCCTTCTGATCGGTAGGCGGGTTATAGTCCTTGTAGAATGAGGCTGCTCTCTCCTTCAGAGTTGATATAAGATCGGCTATTCTCCTGCTGTCGCCTGATCTCAGAACGCTTATCAGTGACGATGCCACCTGGTTCATGCTCAGGATCTCACATCCCTGCATAAAGCACTCACTTATGTACTGCTGGGCATTGGCAAACTCCGCCCTTCCTGCAACGGCATTCCTGATAAGGACCGTGGCATTGCCGTATTTTGATTTATGTTCAGGGTTGGCAGATATCCATGTATTGAACTGGTTTTCGATCTGTTCTTTCTTTGCCCTGACATTAAGTCTTTCGAGGCCGGCTTTCTGGCCTATTGAATATTTCCAGTAATTTGACGATCCGGAGTATTTTGAAGCATATTGTATATTTATTTTCTGTTCAGCCTGCATGTCGGCCATTAAGATCTCCTGCCTTATCCCGCGGATCTTTATCCTGTTGGGGTGGGTAATTTCGAGCAGTTCACCGACTTCCCAGGAAGTGGCGTATCGCTGTGTTCTCCCCGGATATCCGAGGATCATGGCAAAGTCGCCTTCATTAAGATCTTTGATTGAAACGGGGAGCCAGTATTTTGGTTTAAGGGGGATATTCTCTTTTGAATATGAGGCCGGTTTCCCGTCGGGAGCAGTGTATACGCGGAAGACACTGAAATCGCCGGTATGGCGCGGCCACTCCCAGTTGTCGGTATCAAACCCGAATTTTCCGATCGATGATGGGGGTGCCCCTACAAATCTTACATCGAGGTACCTTTCATAAACGAGCAGATAGAAGTTATTGCCTCCGTAGAAAGAGGAGACAGTGGCCCTGTAATTAGTGCCGTCGGCGGCTCTTTTTTCGATGGCCGCCCTGGCCTCATTAATTACTGTATTCCTTTCTGTTTCAGTCATCCCGGTCCTGACGCCCTTCAGGACCTGCTCAGTCACATCTTCAATTCTGAGCAGGAATGTCACTGAGAGGTTCGGATTGGGAAGTTCCTCCTCTTTTGTCATTGCCCAGAATCCGTCAGAAAGGTAATCGTGCTCAAGAGTGCTGTGTGACTGGATCTGGCCGTAACCGCAATGGTGATTGGTGAGAAGCAGTCCCTGGGAAGAAACGATCTCCCCTGTACAGCCTCCTCCAAATATAACAATGGCATCCTTGATACTGGCTTTGTTAAGACTGTAGATATCTTCGGCAGAGAGTTTAAATCCCAGCTCCGTCATTTCCCCGATATTGAGTTTCTCGATCAGCGGCAGAAGCCACATTCCTTCATCGGCTCTCGAACGAAGGCCGGAGATCAGTACGGTGATGATCAGGACAGATAATAATTTCTTCATAAATGAAATCTTTGAATGGTTAAAATTTCCGGCAAATATAACTCTTTAAAAGGAAAAGAGAGGATTTATAAAGGAAGTTCCATCTGTGTGTCGAAAAGACTGAATGATCTCCTGTGATACGGTGTGATGCCATGCCTGAGGATAGCAGATCTGTGGTATGGAGTCGGATATCCCTTGTTCTTATCCCATCCGTACTGAGGAAAATCGCAATGAAGCTTTTGCATATACTCATCGCGGAAGGTTTTCGCCAGTACTGATGCTGCCGCTATCGAAAAGAACAATCCATCACCCCTGATAATTGTCTCATGCTTAATGTCCTTATACGGATAGAACCTGTTTCCGTCGATCAGCAGGATGTCCGGCTTTTTTTTCAGTCCGTCAATCGCCAGATGCATTGCCTTTACGGAAGCCCTGAGTATATTGATTTCGTCAATCTCCTCATTCCCGACAAATGCCACTTCCCAGGCTATTGCAGAGGCTGTTATCTCATCTCTCAGCTGTAAACGCTGCCGGGGTGTAAGTTTCTTTGAGTCGTTCAGCACAGGATGCCTGAAATTCCTTGGGAGGATCACTGCGGCTGCAACTACCGGTCCTGCCAGGCAACCTCTGCCGGCTTCATCACAACCGGCCTCAGTACAGTTAAGGTAGAGGCAAGATTTAAGCATAAGTTGTTAAGAAAAAGCGTTGGCAGTGTAAATTAAGAAAATAAAATCATACCTTTTTAAGGATACAGTTTATATAATAGATGGCATAAAGAGATTTAATCTTAAATTTGCCGGAAATTTGACAGTATTATGATAACCAACGAACAGATAAAGGAAATTGTTGAACGCCGTGATGCGTTGAGGGGGTATCTTTGACATCGGTGGCAAGCTGAAGCTAATTACTGAAAAGGAATACATAACAAGAGAGCCCGGCTTCTGGAATGATCCAAAAAGGGCCGAGGAGCTTCTTAAATCCATAGCACTGCTTAAGTCCTGGACAGGTGATTTTCACAAAGCTGACACAGCAGTTGAAGATCTGGTTGTAATAAATGATTTTTTCAGGGAGGGAGAGGCTTCGGAGGAGGATCTTGAAAAACAATATGAACTGGCGCTTGCCGCTATTGAAGATCTGGAGCTCCGCAATATGCTCCGGAGACAGGAGGATCAGCTTGGAGCCATACTGAAGATCAATTCGGGAGCAGGAGGCACGGAAAGCAACGACTGGGCCGAGATGCTGATGAGGATGTACCTGCGGTGGGCAGAGAGAAACGGGTATAAGACAAAAGAACTTGATTATCAGCCCGGTGATGAAGTCGGGATCAAATCTGTCATTATCGAGATCGACGGGGAGCAGGCGTATGGGTATCTTAAGAGTGAGAACGGAGTGCATCGCCTTGTCAGGATCTCGCCATTCAATGCCCAGGGAAAGCGGCAGACAACATTTGCATCTGTTTTCGTCTCACCCCTCGTTGACGATGAGATCGAAATAGAGGTCAATCCGGCCGACATAACATGGGAAACATACCGTTCGAGCGGAGCAGGCGGACAGAACGTTAACAAGGTTGAAACAGCAGTCAGGCTCCGGCATCATCCGACCGGCATTGTTATAGAAAATCAGGAGACACGTTCCCAGATGAACAATAAAGAGAATGCCATGAGGATCCTGAAATCACAGCTTTATGAGCTTGAGCTGAGGAAAAGGAGGGAAGAACAGGCGAAAGTGGAGGGAGAAAAGAAAAAAATAGAATGGGGTTCCCAGATAAGGTCGTATGTAATTCATCCGTACAAGATGGTTAAAGACCTCCGGACAAATCATGAGACAGGCAATGTCCAAGCTGTGCTGGATGGTGATCTGAACCCGTTTATAAAGGCCTATCTGATGGAGTTTGCCGGAAGCGGGGAGCAAAGGGCAGGGGGCAGGGAGCAGGGAGCAATGAGCAGGGAGCAATGAGCAGGGAGCGTAGAGAGAGAATTATTCTTATTTTGTAAAAGATTATAGAAAGAGCAGAATATGGGGCAGAGAGAAAGGTTGTTTGAGGATTTCCCGCCGGTAACGGCTGAAGAGTGGACTGAAAAGATCAATGCCACCCTTAAGGGGGAGAGCTTCGACAGCAGGTTAATGTGGAAAACCGGCGAGGGTTTCGATGTGAAGCCTTTTTATACACGGGAGGAATTAAAAAACCTTATTCAGGTTCCTTT
>JAHYJA010000058.1 GCA_019429325.1 Bacteroidales bacterium | reverse complement strand
CAATCATTCAGTTGCCGTCAGCTTCTACTGATGTCCTTATTTTGGGCTAAAGCCCTGTAGCAATGGGGATTCCTTGATCCGTTGGCTAAAGCCAACGGCAATTGATTCTGATTCAGAGGATGCAGCCATCAATCATTCAATTGCCGTCAGCTTCAGCTGACGGATTGCTGAGTCTCCCCTTATTACCGGGACTTCAGTCCCCAATCAGGCAAATTCAAGTGCCGTCAGCTTCTACTGATGTCCTTATTTTGGGCTAAAGCCCTGTAGCAATGGGGATTCCTTGTTCCGTTGGCTGAAGCCAACGGAAATTGATTCTGCTTCAGATTGATGCTGCAACCAATCATTATAGTTCTGGTTATCATCACTTCCCGATGCAATAAAGGTTCTTTGTACCACGCAAAAGTATCCTGTCCCGGAGAAGCACAGGTGTGGCAACAAAATTGTCTTCGAACTTTGTCTGATTTAGGACCTTAATTCCTTTGGGTGATACCTCGCAGACATAAAATGATCCTTCATCACTGCAGATGTATAGTTTATCGCCGGCAAGAGTTGGTGAACTGTAGAACACACCTTTGGAATCCGGTAACTTTGTTTGCCAGATTTCTTCTCCGGTGGCGACATCAAGGCAGTTCAGGATACCGTTAAAGCTTAGAAGATAAACCCTGCCGTTACTCACCAGGGGCGTGGCAACATCCGCGCCTATATCGGTCTTCTGCCACAGGAAATCCTTTTCTGTTATATTGCCGCTGCCACCCGTTTTCATGGCTGCCGTGAATCGCCCTCTTCCGTATGGCACTACTATAATTCCCTGATAATATGCCGGAGATGCAATTGTCCGCCATGCGGCTCTCTTATCAGGGTTGAACCCTCCATATGACCATATCAGTTTGCCGGTTGCAGCGTCGTGACCCGTAAGGTGATCTGCTCCCCATACAACGATGGTTGTCTGATTCTCTTCCTTAACGACCAGTGGTGTCGTATAACTCTGGGGTGATTCTCTGCCTCCGGGGTAGTTCCTGTCAGCCTTCCAGACTACCTTGCCGGTAGTCTGATCGAGCGCCAGGAGGTAGGAACTGCCTTCATGCATAACCGTGTAAACGACATTGCTGTTAACAAGAACCGGGCTGGACCCGAGATCCCAGAAATATGATATCTCTCCGTAAGTCTCCCGGAGGTTGGTTTTCCAGAGTATTTTGCCGTTAAAATCCAGAGCAGCCGCGGTACTGCTTTTAAAAAAAACAAATATCCGCTTACCATCAGTAACAGCAGATGGGTTACTTCCGCTTCCCCTGGCATGTCTGCCCGGATTCTGCCTGCCCAGCTTAACCTGCCAGAGCAGTTTCCCTGTCCAGTCGTAGCAGAGCACACCATCTTCGCCTTCGGCGCCATCCCCTATAGCCGATGTGAGTATAATGCGGTCATTCCACACAATAGGTGTAGACCCTCCTTTCCCGGGCAGCTCTGCTTTCCACAGGTGTGTTGCAGAGAAGGTGACAGGATAATTGCCCTTATCCGCAATTCCGTTGCCATTCGGACCCCGCCACTGCGGCCAGTTTTGAGCCTGTACAGTCAAAGGGATCAGCATCAGTGCGATAGATATATTTAAAGTGAGCCTTGTGATATTACTCATTTTGTAAAGGGTTATTGTTTAATAATGAAACACTCTTTTTTGCCAAATGTTTACCGGGAGTAACAACAGGATCTGTATTATCTGTTCGCTCCCCTGCCAAAATAGCAAAAAAATGTAACCAGACTATAAAAAGTGATTTACTTGGGGACTATTCTGTTCAGGCACTCCAGCTCCTTCAGACATATCGGACAAACACATGAATATCTCAGACCTTATAGACAAAAGCGAACTATTACTAAGAAGGATTGCCGGAATTACCGGACATTCTGTTAATACTGTCCGTAAAATCAAATAGTTAAAAGAGATTTGAGTTTAGATTGTCCCGAATGTTTAACATTTTCGGGACATTTTATTTGAATGGCCTTTTTCAGATGGAATCAGAATAGATTCTGTTTACTCGTTCTCTGATTACATCATGATAAGCTATCCTCATATCTTCGGTGAGAAAACTAATATCAATAAAATCATGCCATTTCTTGACGGAATTCCAGAATTTATTGAATATATTTTCAATAACCTTTGCATCCACGTTAAATCTGTTCATCGCCTCAAGAAAGTCTTTCTTCTTGATTTTTTTCTTTTTGCCATTTAATGTCAAAGCCAGATCTTCTTCATCACCTTTCACAACAAGACTGGATGCAACCAAATCATAAGCCGGACTTAGCACATAACCCAGTCCCGGTCTGTCATATAGTGAGAAATTCTTTAAATGCATGTCTGCATTTCCCGTCAGGAATGCGAAAAGAACTTGTTCAAAGAAATTAATAATATCTAATCCGGGGTTTGTTGAGTATTTGATAATGGCTTTACCGATTTGTTCGTGTGAACCATTATATTTTTGTTCAGTTAGTCTTTCTGTCAGCTGACACATATCTTCCATATGAATCTTGACCTCATTTATCCTGTCAATTCGTCTGGTTATATATGAAAGTTTACCGGATTTCAGTCTGATCAGGGAATGAGGTACTACATCTATTCCTGAAATTTCAGCAAGATGCATAGTGAGATCCTCGAGTTCAGGAAGGAATTTGTATTGTTTTGTTGGCGGCTTTAAAATGTACCCGCCCCAGAGTCCCACTATTGTAAACCGCCGAGGTTCATCTTTCTTCACCAATTTCTCAATATGCAATGATAATTTTGGTTGGACACCTGTTACAGTGGTCTGAGATTTAACCACCTTTTCAGCAAGCTGTAACATTTGATCTTCTGAATATGGAAGTTCAGGTGGATTGGGTGTCCCGAATATTTTTCCGGAGCAGGCAGAATGAAATTCCGATTTCTCTTCTCCCAGCGGTTGATAACAAAATAAACATCTTCTCATATCCTGCATTTATGAGTTATCTTCTTCGATACTGACAGCACCAATACAATTCCTGCAACAGGCAAGCAGCAATCCCATACGGTCACGGGCATTCAGTTTCCAGTTCCTCTCAGCAATTTCCAATAACCATCCCTCCGGGATCAAGCCATCAAAAAAAGGAAACATTGTCCTGCTTACATGAGGCTTGTCCTGTAAAGGCAGAGTGAGGCTTACAGGCTTGGCCAATGATCTGGTTAGATATTTTGTACCATATACAAATGAATAACCTTCTTCAGATTCAGTTAGAAAACCTGCCAGCTCATTCTGCATATATACTTTTGCTTTTCTCATTCATTTATAAGTTTTTCACGGTTTATTGGTTGTGGTCCAAGTTCCTGGCCAAACAGTTTTAATACCTGGTTGACCTTGTCCATCCTCAGCGTAGTTTTTCCTTGTTCCATATCACGGATAAAGCGAAGTCCCACACCTGCTTTTTCAGCAAGTTGCGGCTGTGAAAGCTTTAATTTTTTCCTCTTCTCTTTTAAAAAGTCAGATAATAACATTGTTGCTTCTCTTATTACTATACCTTATCGGGTATAAAGATAATGATTGTTTATAAATATACCTTATCGGGTATAAAATATATTAATTAAATTGTTATTATACCCGACAGGGTATACAAATATATATAAGCGCCTTATTATACCCGATAAGGGCCTTTATCCAGAAGCCAACTATTTTCCTGTAAAAGCAATAATCTGTCCCGGAAAGATCAATGATCTTGAAATAAAAAATTGTTATTTATATTTGATTTTATGCAATATGTCCAAAATATAACTATATTTATGCAATTAAATATGTTTTTATGCAGAATGGTTTAAATTTATAAAATATTTGGCATATGTCTGAAAAACCAATTGGAAGTACTTGGCTAAAACAGCAATATCAACTTTCAAATATTAAATTATCTCATGAATCTTATCTTGGTACAAGATCAAAAGTTGAAATACTGCATGATGGGACAATTGTTGACACCTACCAAAAGGCGCAATATAGTCTTAAAGTAGATACTCCGTTAAGCCATTTTGAGTTTGCTCTGAAATATGATGACGTTCAAATGAGCTTTTATCAGGCTGTCTTAAAATGTATTCCTAAAACAGATATAATTGAATATATAGAATCTGCACCAAGCTCTAAATATTCCAGGAAGATTGGATTTTGGTATGAATTCTTAACTGGAGAGCACCTCCCCATTGAAGACAGACCAAACATCAACTATGTTGATTTAATAGACTCTAAAAGGTATTTTACAGGTGCAATTGTTAAGAATAGCCGGTGGCGCATAAACAAAAATTTATTGGGTGATGTTGGTTTTTGTCCTACTATTAAAAGAACGGATACTATATCAAAAGCACTTGAACATGATTTTTCTGAGTCTCTCAGGGAACTCACAAAAAACTATTCTCCTGAAATATTAACAAGGGCCAATAATTATTTATACAAAAAGGAAACACGTTCATCGTACCAAATTGAAACGGAAGAACCAACACCAGATCGTATTGAAAGATTTGTCAGTTTATTGAGTAATGCTGGTAAGAAAGATATTGGAGAACTTCTTATTGAGAAATCTCTGGTGGCTCTTCATAATCAGATTGTTGATCCACGTTTTGCAGCGACAGGTTTTCGGGATTTTCAAAATTATATTGGCCAGACAACATGGAATTATGATGAGATCATATTTTACATATGTCCACCACCGGAATTTCTTCCGGATCTAATGAAAGATCTTTCAATTACTGCCATTAAAATGGAAGGTGTAAATCCAATTGTAAGGGCAACTGCTGTAGCTTTTGGATTCGTTTTTATACACCCGTTTGAAGATGGAAATGGAAGAATCCATAGATTTTTAATTCATGATCTTTTGTCAAGGGATAATTTCTTACCTGCCGGAATGATTATTCCGGTTTCAGCTCATATGGTAAATAATTTGAAACTATACGAAGAAGCTCTTGAAGCATATTCTAAACCACTTATGCAAATAATTAAGTACACAAAAGATAAAAAACAAAAATTAAACGTTTTAAATGCTTCAGAAGTTGAAGGATATTATAAGTTCCCGGATCTCACAGCACAGACTGAATATTTATTTAAAGTAATTGAAACAGCTATTTCCCGGGATCTTCCAAACGAATTAAATTTCCTGCAAAGCTATGATGAAGCCAAGGAGTTAATGAAGCAGAGGATCGATATGCCAGATAAGCTAATAGATTCATTTATCCGATTTACTCATCAGAATAATGGAGTCTTTCCAAAAAGGAGAAGAAGCACCTTCCATATGCTAAAGGATGATGAAATTGAAGCACTTCAGTCTATTTTTAAGGCTGTCTTTACTTCAGGTAAATAATCAGGGAACATTATAGGTATATATCTAATTTTATGCTGCAACCTATTAAAATATCTAAATTTATGCATTAATATTTGTTTTTATGCAAAGATTTCGACATCTGCCATAATTAACAAATATAGGAATGTAGCAAGACTAAGGCTTTGGAGTAAAAAGGAGGAAAAATTTTGAAGTGGATCTTGTGGCAGGAAAGACAAAACACTTTGATGAACAAGGTGATATGAGGCCGTAGGGGCTTTACAGACGGGATTGATCCGCTTGCCGGCGGATCGGACCCTTTCCTCCACGGGTTACCCTGCAGGAGCTGCAAAACCATTGCTGCTGCGCAGCAAATGGTTTATTGTTTTCCGTCATCCCTCAGAAAACAAGTTTTCTTCGGATTCCGGAAAACAATAAACCCGATGATTGCTCATCGGGTTTTGCAGCTCTTGCGGTGCGGACGGGACTCGAACCCGCGACCCTCGGCGTGACAGGCCGATATTCTAACCAAACTGAACTACCGCACCAGAAAATTAACGCGATGCAAAATTAAACGAATTTTTAATTTTGACAAGGGTTTAACCAAAATAATATCGGAACCTCGAAGGAAATGATCCTGGGTCATCTGTGCCGGGTCCTTGTAACTTTGAAACTCTGAAACTCTGAAACTTTGAAACTTTGAAACTTTGAACCGAGGCGAAGCCGAGCCGACGAAGCCAAACTCTGAAACTCTGAAACTTTGAAACTTTGAACCGAGGCGAAGCCGAGCTCGGCGAAGCCAAACTTTGAAACCCTTGCACCATCTGCCTCCAGCCTTCAGCCTGCTGGCTTTTGCCTGAAGAAACTGAAATTTACCCCGCCGTAACTCCTGTGCTCATAAAACGACTTGTGCTCACTAAAACTCATCCTCCTGGGATGCTCCAGGATCAAAATACCATCTTCCTTCATTACACCGGACTGAAGCACCAGGCCGGGAACCTCGACAAACCACGAAAGATCATAGGGGGGATCAGCAAAAACGATATCGTATCTGAATGTGCATATCTTCAGAAATGACTTAACATCAATATGAACAGGCTTAATGTTGGTGAACCCGGTCTCCCGGATTATCCTCTTTATACCTTCTATATGCTTATGATCCTTTTCAATAAGGTGAACAGCCACTGCACCCCGTGAGGCAAACTCAAAACTTATACTGCCTGTTCCGGAAAAGAGATCGAGAACTGTAACTGATTCAAAATCAATACGATTATTTAGTATGTTAAACAAACCCTCACGGGCAAAATCAGTAGTGGGCCTTGCCTTAAGACCTGCCGGAGGAACTATCCTCCTCCCTTTATATCTGCCTCCGATTATTCGCAATTAACTACACTGAAGAGATTCAGAAAACGATGAAGAGTGGCTTCATTGAACACATAACTGAACGTAAAATTACCATAGGGCCCGGCAAACTTAACGCCCCGGATATATTCTGAAAAATCCGGGATCAGGTCACTATATTTCTCAATATCACCGCTGAAATGTATGGTCTCTTCACGTTGAATTTCCATTTGCCTGAAAACATTCATCACATGGTAAAGGATGTCTTTACTGCTTCTGAAAATGAAGGAATTACATAGTTTTAATATGTTCTGGTCGAAAACTACCAGTGTGAAGAAATCTTTTTCGAGATGCACATGTATATATTTGCCAGTCAGATTCTTATCCCAGGATGTTATATGCCTCAGCAATGGCTTGAGATGAACGAAAGGCTGAGCATCCGGAAAAGCCTGATTAAGAAGTTCGCTAAGACGTTCCGGCAATGAAAAGATTACAAATGCATCAGGAAGCGGTAATTTATTGACTAAAATAACAGTATTCTCATCCTCCGGGTGGTTGAAATTATAATACTTCTCCTTTTTACCGGCATCGTAAAGCGGTGCCGGGACCAGCGTAAACTTCGGAGAAGGTGTTATTATGTTGATCCTCCTGTATCTTTTTTTCAGATAATCATCACTGGTGAGTATCCCTGTCAATTCTTCGGACGAGAAGTTCCTGCCTTCATCAGGCTCATAATGACGTATCATGATGTATTTGTTCCTCAGTGTATCGAGAATGCAGAAGGAGAGACTCCCGGCAGAAGCCTCAAGGGATAACATGTAGTTTTCCGAAGAATTGATGTCAAGTGTCTCGTCAAAGAGTTCAAGAAAAGGCATTTGTTCAGGTTTTTATCCTCTGTGGCTATCTGTGCCTCCTCTGTGGTGTACAGTGTATAATGGAAAAACTTACACAGAGATCACAGAGGCTCCACAGAGTTACACAGAGATTTCACAGAGTTACACAGAGAAATTCATAGTTTAAATCATAATGATTAAGTTTACAAACAAATGTATAAAAATTATCAATGAACCAAAGTGTCTTGCTGATTATTGGGAATGCGCGATATAATAATATTTAATCAACTTTGCAAAGGCCTGGGGAACCTGCCTACGGATGACCAGTCTTCAGCCCTTAAGAAGATCGCCGCATATATTATCGGGAACAACAACGACGTGATCTTTCTGATGACAGGTTATGCAGGCACCGGCAAGACCAGTATCATAAGCTCGGTTGTCAAAACCCTCGATCAGCTGAGACTCAGGTCTGTTTTGCTGGCGCCCACCGGAAGGGCGGCCAAGGTGCTGGGCTCATTTGCCGGCAAGCAGGCTTTTACCATTCATAAAAAGATTTACCGCCAGAAATCCTCTAAAGACGGTATGGGAAATTTTGTTCTCGACCGCAATCTCCACCGGAATGCTTTCTTTATTGTGGATGAGGCTTCGATGATCTCAAACTCATCGGCTGACACATCACTCTTCGGAAGCGGAAAACTGCTGGATGACCTGATAGAATATGTTTATTCGGGTACCGACTGTAAGCTTATAATCGTGGGGGATACTGCCCAGCTGCCGCCGGTGGGTTGTTCAGTAAGCCCGGCGCTCGATCCGGAAACTCTTGGAGAATATGGTTTTGGATTGATTACCTGTGAGTTGAGACAGGTGGTCAGGCAGAGCGAGACATCCGGCGTGCTGATGAACGCTACAAAAGTAAGAGTGCAGATTGCTGAGACGCGTTTGGTTCACCCTTCTGTTGACTGCATCAACTACAAGGATACAATAAGAATTACAGGCGAGGAGCTTATTGATGAGATATCAACAGCATACGGTATGTGCGGATTGGAGGGAACAATTATTGTAGTAAATTCGAACAGGCAGGCAAACAGGTATAACCAGGGGATACGGAACAAAATATTCTTCAGGGAAGAGGAGATCAGTCCGGGTGATATGGTAATGGTGGTTAAGAATAACTATTTTGTTGGCGTTGAAGAAGATGGAACAGGTTTCATAGCGAACGGAGATATTGCAGAGGTGCGAAAGATCAGGAATTATGAGGAGATATACGGATTCCGTTTCGCTGATATGACGCTGAAGTTCATCGATTACGGCCTCGAGATTGATTCGAAGGTGATGATGGATGTTCTTCATCTTGATACGCCGGCGCTGCCGTCAGAAAAGAACAAGGAGCTTTTTCAGAATGTTCTGGCTGACTATGTTCATCTCAGGTCACGGAGAAAACAGTTTGAGGCTGTCAGGAATAATCCCTGGTTCAATGCCCTGCAGATCAGGTTTGCCTATGCCGTTACATGCCACAAAGCACAGGGAGGTCAGTGGGAGAGAGTCTTTATAGATCAGGGAATGTTCAACAGGAACGAGATAACCATCGATTACCTCAGGTGGTTCTATACAGCCCTTACCAGGTCTACTGACAGGGTTTACCTCGTGAACTTTTCTGAAGATTTTTTTACTTCCGGCTGAAGTGATCTTACGGATTTGGGGTTGGCGATATTTAAATATTCTGTTATCTTTCCCGGCAAAAAACATGAGATCATACCGCAAAGAACTCTGGTTTGAAACGTCAACACGCCGTGCTTTTATCAACATCACCGATCAGGTGGAAAGATGTCTCGTGGAATCGGGCATTAAGGAGGGCCTGGTTTTGGTTAATGCCATGCACATAAGCGCTTCCGTATTCATTAATGATGATGAAGCCGGATTACATCACGATTTTGAGGTCTGGCTTGAGAAACTGGCCCCCGAGAAGCCCTATTCGCAGTACAGGCATAACGGGTTTGAAGATAACGCCGATGCCCATATCAAGCGTACTTTAATGGGCAGGGAGGTTGTGGTGGCAGTAACGGACGGACAGATGGATTTCGGACCGTGGGAACAAATATTCTATGGCGAGTTCGACGGCAAACGCCGCAAGAGGGTGCTTGTGAAGATCATTGGAGAGTAATGCCGGCGGAGAGGACGAGTCAGCCCGTCAGCCGGCCGACGCAAAGACTATGAAGACCTTCACTAAGTCAGTCTCATGTCTTCAATAATATTCTCAATCCTCCGGTCAAGCTCTCTGGCTCTCTCACCATGCATCTCAGGTGAAGGGAGCTCAGTGTTTACACTGAAATAAAACTTGATCTTAGGCTCTGTCCCTGAGGGCCTGACGGATATTTTACTGCCATCCTCGAGGAAGAACTGGAGCACATCTGACACAGGCAGGTCAATTTCTTTCTTTTCTCCTGTGATACGGTCGGTTGAAATAAGTGTGGAATAGTCATTTATCCTTATGACCCTGCTGTTATTGATGGCAAATGGGGGGGTGTTCCTGTATCCTGCCATCATGGCCCTTATTTCATCCGCCCCATCCTTACCCTTCCTTACGATATTAATAAGTTTCTCCCTGAACAGACCAAATTCAACATAAATATCAATAAGCAATTCATACAGTGTTTTACCACGGCTTAAGGCCCATGCTGCTGTCTCTGCAACGAGGGCGCATGAGGCTACTGCATCCTTATCCCTGACGTAATCGCCCGGAAGGAATCCGTAACTCTCTTCCCCGCCGCCGATATATTTTTTCTTTCCTTCAAGCAGTTTAATGAGATCGGCAAAGAACTTAAAGCCGGTAAGGACATTATAGCATTCGACCCTGTAATTTGCTGCGATCCTGTCAAGAAGGTCGGAGGTGACAATCGTTTTAATAATATATTCATTCCCTGTGTATTTATTCTTCTCTTTGAACTGCGAGAGAATGTAGTGGATGAGTAGTGCACCTGTCTGGTTTCCGTTCAGAAGCACAAATTCCCCTCGCTGGTCCTTTACTGCAATTCCGAGCCTGTCGGCATCGGGGTCTGTTGCCATAACAAGTTCTGAACCTGTTTCAACCGCTCTCTTTATTGCCAGTTCGAGGGCTGCCGGTTCCTCCGGGTTTGGCGATCTGACGGTCGGGAAATTGCCATCGATGATATCCTGCTCAGGTACAGAATGAATATTCGTGAATCCAAACAGCCTCAGAGCGTCCGGAACCAGCGGGCTGCCCGTTCCATGAATAGGAGTGAAGACTATCCCCATTTTCCCGAATTTCGTGATAATTTCAGGGTTAATCCTCATTTTCAGGACCTCGTCAAGGAACAGGTCATCAGTCTCTTTTCCTATACTTATTATCTTTTCCGGCCGCCCCCCGGATTTTATCTGGGATACTGAGGTTATTTTTCTCACTTCCCCGATGATCCCTGTATCGTGCGGGGCAACAACCTGTCCTCCGTCATCCCAGTAAGCCTTGTATCCGTTGTATTCGCGCGGGTTGTGCGATGCGGTTATAACGACCCCGCTCCGGCAATTATAATGCCTGATGGCAAATGACAGAACGGGAGTGGGTCTTAGTGACTCAAACAGATAGACATCGAACCCGTTGGCTGAGAAAATACTGGCAGCAGTCTCGGCAAAAAGTCTGCTGTTATTGCGGCAATCGTGTGCCACGGCAACACTGATGCCTTTTTCCCCGAAATGCCTGATAAGATAATTTGACAATCCCTGCGTTGCCATTCCAAGGGTGTAGATATTCATCCGGTTAGTTCCTGCTCCCATGATACCCCTTAAGCCACCTGTGCCAAATTCAAGATCCTGGTAAAAAGCATCGATAAGCTTTTTCCCGTCATTTTCGAGCATGTCCCTTACTTCCTGCCGGGTCTCTTCATTGAACTCACTTCCAAGCCACTCTTCAGCTTTTCTTTTGATTTCGTCCGTGGATAACATAATTAGTTTTATTAAGATTTTTGAATGATGCTCATGCATTTTTGTATACTGGTCCTCCAGTGCGGAATACTGATATCATAATTCTCCTTTATCTTGGCTTTGTCAAGCACCGTATAATAAGGCCGTGGTGCCGGGGAAGGATAATCCTTTGAAAGGATCGGCTCAATCCTGCATTTAAGTCCTGATTCGCGAACTATTTCTAAAGCAAAGTCATACCAGCTGCAGACACCTTCGTTAGAATAGTGATAGATCCCTGTGTTGAATGCAATTCTGTTCCTGATAACCCCTGAAATTATCTGAAGGATAGTTTCGGCAAGATCGGCAGCGTATGTTGGCGTTCCGGTCTGATCGAAAACCACTCTCAGCGACTCCTTCTCCGCGGCATGTTTCAGAATCGTTTTTACAAAGTTGTTGCCGAAAGATGAATAGAGCCATGATGTTCTGATTACCATTGCCGAGTGATAGAGCAATGCATGTTTTTCTCCTTCGAGCTTTGATCTCCCGTAGGCTGACAAAGGGTCCGGCCAGGAGTTTTCGTTATATGGTACATTGGATTTCCCGTCGAAGACATAATCGGTGGATATATGAAAGAACCTGCAGTCCGAATCCCTGATGGCTTCAGTAATATATCTCACAGAGGTTCCGTTCACCATAAGGGCTCTGTCGAATTCGGTCTCTGCTCTGTCAACCATATTATATGCTGCACAGTTGATTATCCAGTCAGGCCTGACCCGGGCGATGAATTCCTTAACTATTACCTCGTCTGTGATATCCAGGGTATCTGTGTCAGTAAAAATGAAATCATATCCATAGTAATTTCCTGAAGCAACCCTGATCTCATTTCCAAGTTGTCCGGAGGCTCCCGTCACTAATATTGTTGCCATTTGTGGTTACGGTGTTGTTAGAAATTATATTCCGCCTCCCTGAATAGAGGATTTTTCTGGTCCTTCCCGCTTATTATCCTTTCGGCAGGCTCTGTTTTCCAGTCGATTGAGAGGAAAGGATCGTTAACCGAGATACCTCTTTCAGATTCCGGATTGTAAAAATTATCGCACTTGTAGAGGATTATCGCTTTATCGCTGATAACGGAGAATCCGTGCGCAAAACCCCTGGGGATGAAGAGCTGGGACTTTGATTCCGAATCGAGCTGTATACCATACCATTTCCCGAAAGTAGGTGAGCTTTTACGAAGGTCGAGAGCTACGTCAAATATTATTCCTTCAATCACCCTTATAAGCTTTGCCTGATCGAAAGGCTTCAGCTGATAATGCAATCCTCTTATGACACCCCTGGATGACTTGGATTCATTGTCCTGAACCGGAGTAAATGGCAGGCCTGATCCGCTGTATATTTTTTGATTGAATGATTCGAAAAAATAGCCCCTGTTATCAGCGTAAACTTTGGGTTTGATTATAAGAAGGCCTTCAAAGCCTGTTCCGATGATCTCCATTAAAAGTTTTTATTGTTTTAAACCTTCAAAAATATTTATCTCTTCAGCAGCAATTCTCAGTATGTACTTCCCGTACTGACTGTTTTTCACCGGTTCGGCGAGAGCAATCAGCTGATCCCTTGTAATGAATCCCCTTTTATAAGCTATTTCCTCTATGCAGGATGCTTTCAGCCCCTGTCTCTGCTCAAGCGTGGCGATGAAATTGGCTGCCTGAAGAAGACTTTCGAATGTACCTGTATCCAGCCATGCCATCCCCCGGCTCATAATCCTTACTTCAAGTGTCCCTTCCTCGAGGTACAGGCGGTTAAGGTCCGTTATCTCGAGCTCACCCCGCTTTGAAGGCTTGAGTGATTTTGCTTTTTCTGCAACACTATTGTCAAAAAAATAGAGGCCGGTGACTGCATAGCTGGATTTGGGGTTTGAGGGTTTCTCCTCGATACTGACAGCTTTTCGTGCGGCGTCAAATTCAACAACCCCATAACGTTCAGGGTCGTTGACATAATAACCGAACACGCAGGCCCCTTTTGTAAGTTTTGCGGTGTTGAGCAGGGTATCGCCAAAACCATGCCCGTAAAAAATATTATCTCCGAGGATCATGCAGACCGGATCTTTCCCAATAAACTGCTCCCCCAGAATAAAAGCCTGAGCAAGCCCGTCAGGTGAGGGCTGTTCAATATAACTGAAGCTTATCCCCAGAGAAGAGCCGTCTCCAAGCAGATCCCTGAAAACAGGCAGGTCACGCGGTGTGGAAATTACCAGGATTTCGCGTATGCCTGCGAGCATCAGAACCGACAGAGGGTAATAGATCATCGGCTTATCGTAAACCGGAAGCATCTGCTTTGAAATGGAGCTGGTAATGGGATGGAGCCTGGTGCCCGCCCCCCCGGCTAAAATGATTCCTTTCATCACTATTACTGTTTAAACTTATAATTCACTCACTACTCACCACTCACCACTCACCACTCATCTTCTGCCGATGCCAAAATAAACAAATCCATGCAACCTCAGCTCTGACGGATCGTAAATATTCCGACCGTCGAATATCACTTTTTCATTCATTATCTCACCCAGAATTTTGAAATCAGGGATCTGAAACTCCGCCCATTCGGTCATCAGTGCCACACAATCGGCTCCCCGGGCGGCATCATACTGATCGGCTGAATAGGTTATTGCACTGCCAATAAGTTTATTAGTCTCCTCCATGGCGGCCGGGTCATAGGCCTTTACAACTGCACCTGCCTCCAGGAGCCGGCTGATAAGATGGATTGATGATGATTCCCTTACGTCATCCGTTTTTGGCTTGAATGACAAGCCCCATACAGCTATTATCCTGTTTCTGAGGTTATTGTTGAAGTATCTGCTTATCTTGTTGAAGACAACGTTTTTCTGGTATTCGTTGGCTTTTTCCACTGCTTTGATGACATTCAGCTCATAACCGTTATCTCCGGCTGTTTTGATGATCGCTTTTACATCTTTCGGGAAACATGAACCTCCATAACCGGGACCAGGATATATAAATTTACTGCCGATCCTCGAGTCGCTTCCTATCCCTTTTCTGACATGGTTTATGTCGGCTCCGAGGATATCACAAAGGTTGGCGATCTCGTTAATGAAGCTTATCCGGGTTGCAAGCATGGCATTCGCAGCATATTTGGTTATTTCAGCTGATGCGATATCCATGAAAAGGATTGGATGGTTATTCAGGACGAAAGGCTTGTAAAGGCGCCTTATTATTTCGCCGGTCTGTTCATTGTCGACACCAACAACTATCCTCTCGGGCCTCAGGAAATCTTCCACCGCGGCGCCCTCTTTCAGGAATTCAGGATTTGAGGCCATGTCGAAGGGCACATCAATGTTACGTTTTTTAAGTTCCTGTCTGATTGTCTCCCTGATTTTTGCTGATGTTCCTACCGGGACTGTGCTTTTCGTGACAACAACAATATGTTCGCTGATTGCTTTTCCTATCTCAGTTGCAACGGCAAGCACCTGGTTCAGGTCAGCGCTTCCGTCTTCCCCGGGAGGAGTACCCACAGCAATAAAGACCACCTCGGAACCCCGTATCCCTTCTTCTAGGCTTGTGGTGAATAAAAGTCTTTCCTTCTCAACATTTCTCCGGATCATGGGTTCCAGTCCGGGTTCAAAAATAGGAACCGTGCCTTCTTTCAGACTCCGGATCTTGACGGGATCCTTATCGACGCAAACGACATTAACCCCGCTTTCGGCAAAACAGGTTCCGGTAACCAGTCCTACATAGCCTGTTCCGACCACCACAATTTTCATAAAGTATCTGGATAAAAGGATTAAAAATTAATCAATATGTGCAAAGATAACAATACAACTTGATTATTGAAATCAGGGTATAAGAACCATGTTTTTTAAGTCCTGCCCCCCGGGTTGGGGTCTGTCGCTGACCTCCGTCGCGGGACAGAGGGCTCCCAGCTGAGGTCCTCAGCTACATTAATAACCGCCGAAAGTCCCCTAAAAACCAGAGTATAACATGACACTTATTTCAAAATAAATCATATCTTTGCATCCGAAATTTTATCAAAATAATGTCTAACTTATTAATTATTAGTCTTTTTAAATTAAAATCATGACTGAGATCAAGAAACAATCAACTAAAAAAGAGGAAGTTGAAAACAATGAAGACAGTGTAAAACCTGCAAAAAGGAAACGAATCAAAGAATCAGATGAGAAACCTGTAAAACATTTAGTTACTGAATCTGAGGGATTGCCTGAAACTGACGAAGCGATTGAAGAGCTGCCTGACAGTGAGGCCAGGGAACAGGTTAAGGAGCCCGCTGAAGAGACTGTGCTGTTAACAGAGCCTGTAGCAGTCAGTGAAACTGAGCCCGAACCCGGGACAAAACCTGTTGCTGAAGATCTGGAAGGACCAGAAGCCGAATCGGGGCCCCTGGCCGCTACGGAGGCAAAAGCCATTACTGAACCCGAAGCCATCACTGAACCCGAAGCCATCACTGAACACGAAACCAAAACGGAATCAGTAACCATTACTGAGCCTGTAGTGCTGTCCGGGACGACCTCCTCTGCAGAGAAGGCTGAAGAGGTAAAACCGGTGCAGATTGTTGCCGATGCCGCTACCGCTGATGCTTTTGACTGGGATAGCTTCGAAGCCGAAGAATCGCACACATCAACGAAATACAAGGAATATGAAGCTCTGTACGATAAGACTCTCTCAACCATTGCAGTTGACGAGGTTGTTAAGGGTGTAGTAATACAGATGACCGCCCGAGAAGTTGTTGTTAATATCGGCTATAAATCTGAGGGCGTTGTCAGTCTGAATGAATTCCGCTACAACCCTGGCCTGAAGGTTGGAGACATAGTTGAGGTTTATGTTGAGAGCCAGGAAGATAAGAAAGGGCAGCTGCTCCTTTCGCATAAAAAAGCCAAGGCAATTAACTCCTGGGACAGGGTTAACGAGGCACTCGAAAAGGACGAGATAATTACCGGCTATATTAAGTGCAGAACGAAAGGCGGGATGATTGTCGATGTTTTCGGTATTGAAGCGTTCCTGCCCGGCTCACAGATAGATGTGAAGCCGATCCGCGACTATGATGTCTTTGTAGGCAAGACAATGGAGTTCAAAGTGGTTAAGATCAACCAGGAATTCAAAAATGTTGTCGTTTCACACAAAGCCCTTATTGAGGCCGAACTGGAGATTCAGAAGAAAGAGATTATTGCCAGGCTTGAAAAAGGTCAGGTTCTCGAGGGGACCGTTAAAAATATCACTTCATACGGCGTCTTTATTGATCTCGGAGGTGTCGACGGACTTATTCATATTACCGATCTGTCGTGGGGACGAGTCAACCATCCCGAGGAGATCGTACAGCTCGATCAGAAACTGAATGTGGTTATCCTTGATTTTGATGATGACAAGAAGAGAATAGCTCTAGGTCTTAAACAGCTTACATCCCATCCATGGGATTCAGTGGATCCTGACCTGAAAGTTGGCGACACCGTTAAGGGAAAGGTAGTCGTTATGGCCGATTATGGCGCTTTTGTTGAAATAGCCCCCGGCGTTGAGGGACTTATCCATGTATCTGAAATGTCGTGGTCGCAGCATCTTAGAAGTGCACAGGATTTCATGAAGGTTGGTGATAAGGTTGAAGCAGTTATACTTACACTCGACCGAAGTGAGAGAAAAATGTCACTCGGGATCAAACAGCTTAAATCTGATCCATGGCAGGATATTGATACCAAATACGCAATCGGAGCAAAACATGTCGCCAGGGTAAGAAACTTCACCAACTTTGGAGTTTTTGTGGAGATAGAGGAAGGTGTCGATGGATTGATACACATCTCGGATCTCTCTTGGACCAAAAAGATCAAACATCCGGCAGAGTTTACAGCAATAGATTCAGAAATCGATGTGGTCGTCCTGGAAATAGATAAAGAGAACAGAAGGCTTAGTCTCGGACATAAACAGCTTGAGGAGAACCCATGGGATGTTTTTGAAAATCTCTTTACGGTCGATTCCGTTCATGAAGGAACCGTTGTCGAACTTTTCGATAAGGGAGCAGTTGTTGCTCTTCCTTATGGCGTAGAAGGTTTTGTGACACCCAAGCACCTTGTGAAGGAAGACGGACTGATGGCAAAGATCGACGAGAAACTGGAGTTCAAAGTCATTGAGTTCAACAAATCAGCCAAGAAGATCATAGTATCTCACAGCAGGGTTTATGAGGATGAAAAACGCAGCACCGAAACGCCTGCCAGAAAGACTGAAACTGAAGCTCCGAAAAAAAGTTCAAGAAAGAGCAAGCCCGGTATAGAGAAGACTACTCTCGGGGATATTACTCAGCTTGCAGCAATAAAGGAAGAAATGGAAGAAAAAAGGAACAAAGCTTCCGGGAATTAGAAAATAATGTTAAATTTAGGCTATTAAAATTATGGCTATGGATTTCAATATCGAGAACCGGAATAACAGCACAGTTGTTCAGATCAAGTCCGATAAACTTGATACACATATCGCTCCTGCGCTAAAATCAGAGCTTGTCCTTATTTCAGGCAAGGGTGAGAAGAATATCATCCTTAATCTTGAGAATTGCCAGTACTGCGACTCTTCCGGTCTGAGTGCCATACTTGTGGCAAACAGATTGTGCAAGAACGCAGGAGGCACATTTGTTCTATGCGGTTTAAACGAAGCCGTGGAAAGACTAATTACCATTTCTCAGCTCGATACCGTTCTTACAATCACAGAAACGGTTGCTGATGCTGAGAAAATGATTTCCTGAGCTGACAATCATGCAGAGTGCCGATGAAACTGACCATACTTGGCAGTAGTTCTGCATTGCCGACCTCAGAAAGATACCCGACCGCTCATGTGCTCGAAGCGCATGAGCGGTTGTTTTTAATCGATTGCGGCGAAGGAACCCAGATGCAGATCAGAAAGAACAGGATCAGACTGGGTAAAATAAACCATATTTTTATCAGTCACCTTCACGGAGATCATGTTTTCGGACTTTACGGACTTCTTTCCACATTCAGCCTGATGGGAAGGAGCGCCCCTGTTAACCTCTATGCACCCATCGGTTATGACACTATTCTGCGTTCCCATCTGAATGATTTTGATATTCATCTCGATTATGAGATCATATTCACGCCACTGTCAGGAAAAGATCCGGTAAAAATACTTGATAATAAGTTTATTACGGTTCAATCTTTTCCTCTGAAGCATCGTGTGCCTTCATTCGGGTTCCTTTTCAGGGAAAAACCAGGAGAACGCAATATGATAAAAGACCGGATAATTGAATACAAAATACCAGTGTCCAGGATACCGGCTATAAAGAAGGGCGAGGATTTTTTGCTTGAGGACGGAACCATAATTAAAAATGAAGAAATCACAACTGCTCCGCCGGACCCCTTGTCCTACGCCTACTGCAGTGATACACGCTACTTCAGCAGGCTCTCTGAGTTTGTGAAAGGGGTTGATCTTCTTTATCATGAGGCAACATTTGACAGCTCACTGGAGAAACTTGCCGCGAAAACAGGACACTCCACAACGCTCGATGCAGCAAGAACTGCAAGGGATGCCGGGGTAAAAGCACTTATTATAGGCCACTTCTCCTCAAGGTACAGAAACATCTCTTTTCTGGTGGAAGAGGCGAGAAGCATTTTTCCCGTTACCATGCCGGCAATAGACGGCAACAGTTACACGGTTGGAAAAATTCTTCAACCATAGCAAAAGAATTCCTATCTTTGGGCACATTTTTACACCTGAAACCGGGACAGTGCAGGAGAAAATATTAATTCTTGATTTTGGCTCACAGTATACGCAGTTGATAGCAAGAAGGATTCGTGAGCTGAATGTTTATTGTGAGATACAT
>JAHYJA010000243.1 GCA_019429325.1 Bacteroidales bacterium | reverse complement strand
CTGACATCGGAAACACCGTCCAGGGCAACGATCATTGGATCTTCTCCTTTTTCGAAGATCATTGGGAGAAGATTTGTGATTTTCTGGTATTCAATCAGCGACAGCCATGCCAGAACACCCTGGTGGTTCTTACGGGTAACCAGCTCTATCCTTTCAACCGGGACGATCTGATAACTGATGCCGTGCTGTCTCACCTCACTCATCAGTTCATGGTACAATGCACCCTGCAGGCCCTGCCTGATAAGGAGGCGATCGATTTGTTTCCCGGCCTTTATGGCTTCTATAACAGGCCGTAGTCCAAAAATAGAGTCAGATTCTTTTACCATGGCGCTTAAATATCTCCGGGATTGTCGAAGCGGAACACAATACCCTTCCTCCAGCTGGCTACAGCCTGATCCCATTGTGTTACGAGAGTCTCGGTGCGGCTCACGTAAAAATCGTTGTCAGAGAAAACGGAGTTCCTTTTTCTGAATGTAAAGAACAGGTAATCCTCCTTTACCCTGAACCTCCCTCCCCATGATGTTCTGACAGTAGGCTTGCGGTAACCCCACAACTCACCGTCGGAGGTTTTATAGACCTTGTCGGGGGGGCCGTAAATAATATAAACCATACCCCTTTCAGTTCTCCATCCCTCCTTGAAGGAGGTGAAATAATAGTTTGAATAGCGCACCCTTGTATAAAAGATCCTTATAAGCTCCCTTGATTTTTCGACGTTCCCCCCGCAACTGATCCAGAACTCGTCAAGGTTCGCTTTCGGCCTCTGGCCTGATTTCAAAACTGCCAGCTCATCAGTGGAGGTGAGGTAAGCCAGAGGTTCAAGCATCTTTTCCGGACTATTCAGTTCAGGATAAGTCTCGCCGAAATTAAAGAAAGAGTATCCGTCGGTAATCTCCCGGTCAACGGAGCACAGATAGACGCCCTCCATCGGGAACATTAGCGGAAGCGTGTCGCTATAGGGAAGAGCAACCGTCGTATCAGGCTCATAGTCAATGATTCTTTCAGGGAGAAGAAGCGACGGGGGATCCGGAACAGCCGTTAATGGAGGGTACCATGAAATAAAGAGAGTGTCAACAGGACCCCTGTCGTATACGAGATTGACAAATTCATCTCTTCTGATCACGGGATCAGTGACCATGTTCCTGTCGGAGTGCCCCAGCACCCTGAAGTTATATTTATTGTAAGGTGTAAGTGTATTGAAAGGAACGAATGCCTGAATAACCCTCATCCGGACCCTGTCGAGGATCTTCACTTCAGCCATGTAATCGAGCCCCGGCTGAACCCGCAGGGGAATATTGTAGATGTAGTCGGAACGCGCTTCATCCTTCACGATGTTCAGATTATAGGCCGCTGTATCGATCAGACGCCTGCCCGCACTGATATCGTACAGCTTTACTGTGATCACCATTACCGCAATTGGCAGACCCTGGGGATTGGCTTCCGAAAAATAAAGATCACCCTGTAAAAATTTGACGGTCAGGATCGATGATTCACTTGATTGAAGGGATACGTTGTAGCGCGGATTGACCGGATTCTTTGACGGGTTGTAAAGATACGAAAGATCCTTCGAATCGAAAGCAGGCTGGCTTGTTCCGCAAGAGGTCAGAAACGCACAAAGCAGTAAAATGACTGGAGAGAATATGAAGATCCTGTAAGGGTTTTTCTTGTTCATATTAACTTGTTTATCACATAAATATCCTTAATTTATTAAATTCCTTTGTGTTACCTGGTGACACCTTTGTGACCTTCGTGGTTATACTCTTTTACCACAAAGTCGCACAAAGGATTACACGAAGGATTCACAAAGTACATGAATTTTAAATGTTAAGATAATTTTTATTCAAAGTTATTGTTTTTAAGGAAAACCTCCGCTTCGCGGGAATATTGTTCCCATCTGTCCATCTCCTCGTTCAGCTGATCCCTGAGGATCTCATAACTGTCGTAACTGACCTCCGCCGAAGCAGGCTGGTCAGTCTGTGAAAGCAGTTCGACAATATCCGTCAGTTCCTTTTCAATCCTTTCAATCTCCTTCTCGGAGTCCGCGATCTGCTTCCGCAATTTTCTCAGGTTCCTTTCATACTCCTTCTTCTCCAGATATTTCTGTTTGCCGGCTGATATTCCATTTCCGGAACCATTCCTGGTGGCTTTGTCACGCAGTTCAATATCCCTGAGATTCAGGGTTTTCTTTTTCCTGAGGAAATCATATATACCTCCGATGTTCTCTTTTATTCTCTTGTTCCTGAATTCATAAACCTTCTGAACCAGACCGTCAAGAAAATCCCTGTCATGGGAAACCACAATTAGTGTGCCATCATATTTCGTCAGGGCATGTTTCAGTACTTCTTTTGAACGGATATCGAGGTGATTGGTCGGTTCGTCGAGAACGAGAAGATTGTATGGCTCGAGCAACAGCTTTGCAAGCGCCAGGCGCGACCGTTCACCTCCGGAGAGGACTTTCACCTTCTTATCGACATCATCCCCGCCGAAAAGGAAGGCACCGAGCAGGTTCCGGATCTTTGGCCTTATATCTCCCTTAGCCACTTCGTCGATGGTTTCAAGGACAGTCTTGTTC
>JAHYJA010000057.1 GCA_019429325.1 Bacteroidales bacterium | reverse complement strand
CTATGTCAATTACTTCCTTATTCCGTAAATCCATACCAGACAGTTGGGCAATAGCTGCCTTCTTTTGAAATTCCCCGGCGAGTTTATCATATCCTGTAATATGATCTGAAAACGCACCCTCATACCCCAGCTTAACCCGCTCTTTCATGGCACGCTTGTTACCCGAATTACCATTTAACACTGCTAATAAGTTATTGGCATTTACCAGAAGCATTACAGGTAATGATAATTTCCCTGTCCAGAAAAGTGATTTCATTTTCATCTGTTTAAAAGATGTATCGACTGGATTTTTCCTAATCAAAATTAAATGAATTACATATGTAAAGCAATTTTTTTTAATCCACAGCCAGTTCCTGTGTTTTATCCAGACTGATGAATGCCATGAGCTGGCGTATTATTATCCGGCAGGGTTCTTAGTGAGATAATAAATCAGGAATATCTATTGTTGTCTGCCTTAACATTCTGTTACCTATAATGGAGTGTAAGATCCATCCATCTTTGACCACTTCAAGGGAAGGTCTTAGTGGAACAGGTAAATGGGTTGAAATATGCGGCACTCTGCATGATGCCGGAAGAAGCGTTCAGATATCCCAGGCTCGAAAACTCCGATCCGGGACAGATACAATGTCCTTTTGACAGATCATTTTATTTTCAGCCAGCAGCTTGGAGGATCCTGGGTGGGAGAGGTGAATCCTGACCATTTACCTGTTTCCATGATAATCGATTGGGTAAAAGTGTATCAAAGTAAAAGCAGTTGACCCTTAACACCTCTCGCCGGAATGTAGTCAGTGCGACCGGTTTATGAAGTTAGTTAAACCAGTATGAGAGCTTAATGACTAATCCCCTGTTCTTATTCATGAAATTCTCCGTGTAGGAATTCCCTGTATACACTATAAACAGATCCGACACAGGTGCAAAACGCCATTGAAAACGTATATTCATATTCAGATTATCGACCTGGTTGTTGTACTGGACAAATGTAGTGAGGAATATTTTATCCGTGAAGGTTATATCCAGTGTCGGTCCCGCAAGGATCAGCTTCGCGCTGTTGTAAGGCTCCGGCAGCGAGATGTTGTTATAGCTCACTGTCATGCCGATGCTGCCATAGGGCTGTACCCTGTAGTTCATCAGTCCGTTGATGTTCCAGCGGTTTCCGTTATAGTAACCTCCGATGCCTGCATTCAGTATGTAATTGAATAATTTACGGGCATCTGAAGAAAATCCCGCCCGGACACTTTTCCAGTTAAACTGCTCACCGGCGGCAAGTTTCACCCCCCCGGTATTGGTCGGATCAAAAGCTCGGCTGAGCTTAACGAATTGTTCTTCAATGCTGAGGGACAACTGGCTTTTATTCTGCCATCCGATAATATATGAGAACTCTGTTTCCCTGTCAGTAAGATTGAATTCCGGATCGAAAATCGCATTGAAGCTGGCATCAGGACCATGACTGAGGATCCTTTTTGAACCTGATGGATAAAACAGGTAGCTGACAGAGGGTGTGATCTCATAGAAACCGGTTCTTCTTATATAACCTGCTTCAGCAACAAAGTCCGACCCTATCCACGATTGATTGATGGTGGCTTTCAGGAATTGAGAATAATAGCCGATATTTCCGGAAACAGCCGCAGCACTCATGCCTGCTCCGGTATAAAAAGACTGGTGATAGAATGTTTTGCCCTGCCACCGGTTATCTGCAGAGGCGAAATTATATTCAAGTCCTGCCACCCTGTTGTATCGGTACCCTGTGAACGCGGTATCATTGTACGATCGGGTGATCTCCTTATTCACCAGAAATCCGACAATGCTGGAGCGGCTCAGGATTTCACGCTGCAGGACAGCTACAGCGTAATTACTGGACAGGTTTTCGCCTTTTGATCCCGTTTGCATGTCCATCATCCCGATCCTCCATTTATTGCCAATCCTTCCTGTAAGCCTTCCGCCAAAATTTACCGGGACATTAAGTCCGATACGCCTCGAGAAGAATGGACGTGCCTGACTGTTCCCAAGATTGGCAAACAGGTCACTGTTCTCAAGAAAAAACTGCCGTCTTTCAGGATAAAACAGTTCAAAGCGATCGAGATTAGTCTGCTGCCTGTCTTCCTCAACCTGGGAATAATCAGGATTGACTGTCAGGTCAAGGTTCAGGGATGTAGACAATATCATTTTCGTATCGAAGCCTGCATTCCATTTCCATTTTGCAGGTTCCCCTGCTTCACTGTTTTTTAATACCGTTGCGGTGGCATAAGGTATGAAGGATAACCGTAATCCGGCTTTGTCAAGGGGCTTATCCCAAACCAGTGTCCCTGCATGTGGCAGGGAGTTATGAGGAAACTGACGCGGCACAGGAGCCCATGCTGATTTTTCATTTGTTTTAAGGTCAAGCCGGCCAAAGTTGACGCCCCACTCTTTTTCTCCGCCGTAATAACGGAGGCTTCGGAAAGGGATAGCCATCTCAAGAACCCAACGATCATCGTGGCTCTTCACTGCAGATTTCCATTTGGTATCCCAGGTAAAGCTCGACTGGTTTCCGTTGTTTATCACTCCCTCACTCTGGGCACCCGCTGCAGAGAGGCTGAAGGCAAACCCATTCGTGAGGTTATTATAGGTATCTATATGTAGCCTGAAGTTATCATTTTTGTTAAACTCAAAATCCCTGCGCAGGGATTCCACAGGTCTTTTCCCGGGTAAAGGGTCATAGCAGACAGCTCCGACATATATATTTGATTTATCGTAGGTGATAACAACAGTAGTTTGTGCAATTGCAAAACCTGTATCTACCGGCGTCACACGCACAAAATTCTCAGCCTTCTCTGAGACCTGCCAGGATTTCTCATCAAGCACTCCGTCAATCTGCATTGCTTCGCTGGTTCGAGATATATTAATACGGTATTTATCACGGTTCACAGCCTTCCCCTGGGAATAAAGCAATATTCCACCGGAAAGAAAAACCAGGGTTAAGAGAATGGATCGTATAGAGTTGGACATCTTTTTCGTTTGAGGTCTCAAAAGTAGAAAAAAGGATTCAACCATTCTGCGTCCTTGCTGGAAAATCCGTTAACAAGGACCTCCTGATGCCGGACTGAAATGACCACTTAAAGCCGAAGTAGATTCCGAAACAATTCGTTGCGTTATACCGGTCTGGATTCATTTGTTGTCATGCCGGATCATATACATGGGATAATCATTATTAACTGATTTACCGGGGAACCATTTGTAGGGGCGTTGCATGCAACGCCCCTACCGCAACACGATGCAACCCAGTGGGTTTTATGATGCAATTATCTGTACTACCGGGCAATTGTCGCGTATCAGAAAATATATTTCAGAAAATACACTATGCTACATTGGTAAAGTTTGATTTTCTTCAAAATCCGTCCTTCTCTGACCACTTCAAAAGAAGGTCTGAAAATTCTTAACATACATTTTGGAACAACAAGGATAAAATCCCAGATTTGGAAAACCAATCTGATAAGACCATTTATAATCAGGTCAGGAGGATTTCAATTGACCCTTAATGAAACAGGTTTACGCCTTCAAATTAAGCTATCTGATTAATCGTATTTCAAAGACCTTTTGATTACATCCACAGGAATGGTTTTCCATGACCAGGAAATATCATTTTTACTCCACTGTCAATTAATACTTTCCAGCAATTCTTAATTCCTTCAATATCCTGGGCTGATCCAGAATGATCAAAATGCGAATGCGTAAGCACAATTAACTTAATGTCTGAGGGGTTAATATCAAGTCTTGTAAGAACCCTTTTAAACACTTTAAGCTTTTTGGGCATGCCTCCATCAATCATTACAACATCTTTACCTCGGATGAGATAACAACTGTTCAGATCAAGCTTTACACGAAAAATTTCTAATTTATTATTTTTTTAAATTCAGGAAGATCCCATAAGGGCTTCCATGCGGGATCTAAGAGAAGCAGTTTTACAGAGAGCCTGGAAGGAATAGCCAGTAATAATTTAATTTGTTCCAAAGCAGCATCATATTCACCAACCATTACATAGATCTTTGCCAGGTCTTCAGCCCTGAAGACTCCTCTGTATGCTTCTCTTTCAATTTTCATTATATCTACGGCTCTTTTTCCGGCTTCAATTGCCTTCTCTTTTTGTCCCAGACCAGCCAGAGCAATGCCTTTTGCACTAAATAACCTATCATCGACAGGATTTCTGAGAATCATGGAATCAAGAGTGATCATGGCTGACTTATAATATTTATCAGCCTCTTGTGGCATATTCATAAGATCATATACTCTTGCATAGAGCAATGATTTCAGGTTTACATAAAACTGAACAAAAATAAAATCAATACCATTTGAAGAGAGTTTGGATAAGGCTTTCGGGTAATCATTCGCATAAACAGCCAGCAGAACACTTGATTCATACATCAATGGATCGGACTTACACTCATTAAACTGAAAAGCTTCATCAAGTGTTTGTCCGGCCTGAAGTAAATTTCCCTGCCATTTAAGATATAAAAACCACTTTTGCCAGACAGCCTCAATGAAAGCAGGATTGATCTGTAAGGCTTTATTGAAAAACTCTTCAGCTTTCTGATATTCTTTTAACAAAGAAGCTGTTACTCCAACATTGTGAAGAACCGCAGGGGATGTCGGATCAAGTTCATAAGCTTTCAAATAATCTTTTTCTGACAATTCCCATTCTCCTGCCCGACGATAAATATTAGCCCTGACATAAAATAAATCGGAGTTATTGGCTAACCCGTTCTGTGCTATTTGTAATTGTTCTATAGCCTTGGTATAATTAAGAAAACCTATATAATAGTAGTTCCCCATTGCTAAATGTGCTTCTGGCAGATCAGGGTCAATCCTGAAAGCAGCATCAATTGCCCGTTTTGCCTTTACAAGTCTGTCAGCACTATTATCATAATAGAACCAATGCAATTGTAAGTAAGACTGTGCAATATTAACATAAGCATGGGCAAAATTCGGATCCAGTTCAATTGCTCTTGAATACATTTTAATCGCAATTTCAAAATTCTCCTTATTAAAACTACGTAAATAATAATCATTGCCCTTTAGGTAAGAATTATATGCTTCAGGATTTGCAGTTGCCTTTTTATCAATCTGAAATATTTCTTCCGGCGATAAAACGGTCTTTAGCTTATCTGCTATCTGTTTGGCAATCTCGCTTTGAATGGTCATAATATCTTGCCAGTTACCGTCAAAAGTTTCCCCCCAGAGAGGTGTATCCAACCTGGAATTAATGAGCTGAACTCTGATTTTAATTTGATTTTCATGTCTTTGAACACTTCCTCCGATCAGATAATTCACATTAAGCTCATTGCCAATTTCAGGACTGGTCTTTATTGTAGCCTTAAACTGCATTACAGAATTTCTGGAACGTACGACAAATTCGTTTACTTTATAAAGCTGTAAGATGATCTCATCTGTCATTGCATCACCTAACCAGGCATGTTCCTCATCATCGCTCATGTTTTCGAATGGTAACACAGCAATAGATTTTTCAACTATTTCAGAGGATTTAAATAGTTTAGGGACAAAGAAATACCCCAAAACTATTAATGCCAGAACTAAAAAGGATCCTGAAATGACTTTTAGTTTCAGATTGTTTTTTATCCCAGGCTTTGTTTCTGAAATTTTACTTGTAACTTCTCTCTCCGGCTGGTCATATTTTTTCAAAGCGGCAATAATCTCTTTTACTGCATTTGCGACTTTATTGATCTGATCGCGGTAGTAAGTTTTGTTGAGATTGTCCTGTGGGTGATCTTCATTTGCCCTTAATGATCTGTTAACTCCGGCTGATCTATAAATGAACTCAATTGAGCGGAGAACGCCTCCCAATTCAGTTTCAAGGAGTAATTTATCATCAGGGTCAAGATCATGAATCTTAACCGGCAATATCCTGCTGGCAACATTTCCACCATAAAGTCTGATATCTCTTCCGAACTGATCTTCCTTTGCCTGATTGTTAAAGGCACAAAATTCGTGCTGCCAGGCAAAACATTTTGAATCACAGTAAGTTTGTGAGATGATAGGGATAAAAACCAGACACTTGAGTTTCTCTTTCAGGGAGGCTCCTACATCATGCGTTTCTAAAAGTCCATCATGTGGATTAATATCAAAATAAACGCTGATCTCTTCCTTAAAGGTAGCCTCAAGTTCCTTCTTGAGGTTATTAACAAACTCAGTTACCCAGCCATCGTATTTGTTATCATTCTGACGGTAACTGATGAAAATATCGTATACAAAACCAGAAATAAGGCTTGACATTTCAGAAACTGCAATATATATACAGTCGAAATATAAAATAAATAAATGAAATCAAATATTTATTTGATTGTTAATAGTTTAACAGTGAAATTTTATTCTTAAAAAAAAGCACTTATAAAAGAATTCGAAATGTCTATTATGGAAAATCCATCCATTCAATTATTAATTCAAACTGCTTTAAATCAGATGAAAAGCAAAATTGAATATCCGGAAAACAGAATCAATGAATTGGTATATCAGCTGTATGGTTTGTCAGAATCGGAGATTAAAATAATTGAGAATAATTTATGTCAGACTACTAAACAATGAGTTTAGTGACCACCTTGTAAAATCCGTCCTTCTTTGACCACTTTAAGAGAAGGTCCGACACTGGGTTTTACGGGCCCGGAGGCAGAAAAGAGATAAAAGGATTTCCTGTCAGGGTACAGTTGATTAAGCCTTTCGGCCAATAAAAGTAAAGGAGCTGAAGATCCCCGTAAACGCTCTGAACCCTGTGCCATACATCGGTTCTTTTACCCTCCACATCTTTTCTGCATGTTCAGTAAGGTACATTGACATAATCAGGATCCTGCTCCAGAACACCCTTTTGTTCTTCAACGGCCTGGCGGGGCAAAGGCCAGTAGTCATGTTTTTCAGGATCATAAACTGTTCCTGTCATGAACCATCTGAATGCAATATCCCTGACTATAAAGTCATTCAGGACTTCATCGTCAATTTCCCAGCGGCGAAGGTCGAAAAAGCGGTGACCTTCGGTTGCAAATTCGAGCCTTATCTCCATCCTGACAGCTTTTCTTGCCTCTTCTTTGTTTGTGAAGGCAACATGTCCTTCAGGGTATGGTTCAATTTTGTAGTTGGCAGCCGGTTGCGTCCAGTCCACGACAGGGTCTTTCCCCAGGTTCTCATAGCTTGTGCAAAGTCCCATCACAGGAGTACTGTTCTTCGCCCTGTTCCTGACCTGGTTGACCAGCGATCGGGCAAGCTCCAGATCACCATCCTCAACGGCAATTTCCGCTCTCCACAACAGAATATTCGTCAGCCGGTACATCCTGTAATTTTTTCCGTTATAAAAACCAGTGCCATAATTGTTCAAAACCTGTTCAGATTTGAGATGCATGTATTTTTTCGTCATATAAGGGCCTCCCCAATATTGTTCCCTTATCCAGTCATTTCCGGGATTGATCCCCCACCCCAGGAAATCGATACCCCTGCGGGCTATTGTCCAGTCAACCCGCGGATCCAGAAGATGACCGGTGGGGACAAAAGTACCTGAACTGGCTATCCCCTGATCATGGGCCAGGGGCTCCCTGTTTTCAATTTCATGCACCGGAAGTCCGTCGCCGGTCACCTGAAAAGCTTCAAAAAGACATTGAGAAGGCTGGAAACATCCCCATCCGCCGCAGCTCGCAGGGCCCTTCTGGAAAAATGCACCTCCGGCCGGATAGATTGAGGTTTGAGCAGTGGGGGTTGTTGCTGCCTGAATTTCGAATATCGACTCACTGTTATTTTCATGAGTCATATCGTAGTTATAATAGAATTCCGGAGCCAGTTCAAAGAGTCCGCTGTTAATAATGTCATCAAGCAGAGGCCTGGCCAGACTCAATTCATTCTGGTACATATACGCATGGGCCATAACTGCTTCTGCCGCGTATTTATGAACCCTTCCGGGTTCTGTCGAAGAACGGCTTGCAGGAAGGTTGTCAATCGCAAACTGAAGGTCTTCTTCAATGGAATCCCATGCAGGATCGGAATTCGGAACCATCTCCGGAAGCAGAGGATGGAGCTCGGCTTTGGTTTTGATATAAGGGATTTTCTCAAATACCTTATTAGCCTGAAAATGAAACCATGCCCTCAGAAATTTTGCTTCCGCTTCAATCTGAAGGGCTCTTTGTACGGGTATCGGGTTATTTCCCTTCAAATTTTCCGCGAGTTGCTCAAGCGTTCTGTTGGCCCCGGCAACACCATTGTAACAATCCTGCCATCGCTGACTGACGTAAGGATGGGAAGGGGTGACCTCATATCTTTCAAGAGGAGGGAAAGTAGCATAAGGCCCAAAATAGCTGTCGTCAGATGTTATGCTGCCATACATCCAGTCGGTGCAGAGTGCTCCTCCGAACATGGATCTTCCTCGCAGGGAAGCGTAAGCCCCTATAAGAACTGCCTCAACACCGTCGGGAGAAGAAATAACAAAACCTGCTGCAACTCCCCGCGGTTCCTTAATCAGAAACTCCTCGCTGCATGAATATGAAACCAGAGCTGCTATTAGTAGTGATAAAACCGAAAAGTACCTTAAGTGCTTCCCCATTTCCATTCTTTTTAAGTGAAATCACAGACCAAAACCAAAATTACGAAATATTTATATAAACTCAAACCTCAGAGGGTTGTGCGGAAAGTGTGTGACCGGAGTTTCCACCTCTCTGTCATCCCGGACAGATCAGATTAAATGGATTCCGGCCAGCCTTTACCCTATTGAATCATCCCCATGATCCATTCAAGGTAATTTGAAGTTATTTCCGATGAACTGACTTTTATGCTTTTCTTAATTTCACGCCTTACTTTTTTTCTCTCCTTTTCATTTACAGACGGATCGGAGACTTTTGCAACAATATCGAAAAGGACCTGTCTGGCTTCACTTTTCAACATCGGATCATTGCCTGACATCATATCAGCCATTGACCGGATCATTACAGCTCCCAGTCTCACTGCCGACTGGCTTGAAACATATCTGACTTCCCAGTCTGAACTTTTAAATCCCCCGATAATATAATCCGGTTCGGAATCGAGATCCCGTATACGGATATTTCTGAATCTGGCAAACTGGTCCGGTTTTTCGGCATGATTGCCCTGGAATCCGATATATCCGGCGAGAGGTTTACCGGCCAGTGTCTTTACAGTATCAATATCAGCTATGGTTGTAATCTGGTCATTTACCGAAACGCTTACATTATTACGGTCACATCTGATTTCCATTTTATACCACTTTCCCGTTGTTTCATCCGGCCTGTTTGTAACAGCTACATGGCCGTATAAAGAACCTGTGCAATGGAGATCATCCCTCCACGGAGTCCAGGGTGCAAGAAGCTGGACCTCAAATCCGGATCCCGGTACTGCAGGATCACGTCTGATAAAGACCCCGCTGTTACCAACTTCGGATAACAGGAATTCAAGCTGAAGAATAAAATTACTGTAAGTCTTTTCCGAATAGATATCGGTCCCGGATCCGGTACTGCGGGTAATCAACTCTCCATCAATGACTTCAAATGACCCCGGCTTAGTAAGGGTCCAGTTTGTCAGATCATTACCGTTAAACAGGGATGTGAATTCCTGTTCCTGTGAATCACAGGAGAGTGTGAGTATTGAAATAATAATAAAGATGATCAGTATGTTGTTTTTCATTTTATCTGTAATTCAAAATATTAAACACTATAATTGAAGTATCCACGGTTTTCTGTAAGCTCTCGAAAGGAGGTAGTTGGCAGCATCATCCCCGACAAATTTTTCATTAAGACTATCCCACGTGAGTTTTCTCTTCAGCCTGAAAGAGATCAATGCCAGGTGCATAGGTATTGTCATTTCTCGCGCGTAATGAAGGTTACTCTCAGTTTTGCCCCTCGATTTTACGGCATCGATGAAATTCTGCTGGTGTCCGGGAGAACGGGGTATTGTTACCGGTACATCGGGCAGATCTGTCAGGATCTCACCATTGATCTTAATGAAACGGGTAGTATAATCACAGGTAAGAGTTCCGTTTGTTCCTTCAAAATGAGCTCCGATATGCATTTTATCCGAACCGGGTGCTTCGGGAGGAACGGTTGTCCAGAACACATCCAGATCATTGAATTTAAAATCAACATCTATCCATTTTGGTGCATCAGCTATACCATCATATGGTCTTTCCCCCCTGCTTTCAATACCGGACAATCCCTTTGGATGAACAGACATAAACATAATATCGGCAATATGGCACCAGAAATCGGCAAAAACCCCTCCGGAATAATCCAGAAAATGGCGGTAGGTTCCATGGCATCTTACAGGAGTATATTCTTCATATGGTGCCGGTCCCAGCCAGAGATCCCAGTCAAGTGTTTCAGGTGGTTTCTGGCTGGGAGGGAATCCCAGTCCGGGTGAACCTCCTGTTTTCCATAATCGTACGGTATGTATCTTCCCAAGTTTCCCGGATTGTATTAATTCAGTAACACGGTGATAGTTCTCTCCGGCATGTATCTGAGTTCCCAGCTGAAAGACCCTGTTGTATTTCTCAAGGTTCTTAAGCATAGCCTGTCCTTCAGCCAGAGAGTAGGTCAGGGGTTTTTCACCATATACATCTTTGCCGGACTGAAATGCCAGTATTGCTGTCAGAGCATGCCAGTGGTCAGGTGTTGCACAGGTTACCGCATCAATATCCTTTCTGTCGAGGATATGACGGAAGTCTGTAAATATTTCCGCTTTGGATTCCGGATTTATTTTTTGCAGTTGAGCACGCGCTTCCTCAAGCCTGATCGTATCAAGATCACATAATGCAGCAACTTCGACATCCGGAAGATTGCTGAACCAGTTCATGTGAGCCCTGCCCTGACTTCCAAGTCCGATGACGGCTACTCTTACCCTGTCACTTGGCGCCACATAATAGGACCGTGCTGAAAGAAGAGGAAGTCCTATTAATCCCAGGGTACCTGTTGTAATAAATTTTCGCCTGTTGATCTTTGTACTGATTCCCATAAAAAGCTTATTATTGATTTATTCTGATTAATTCACTTTGTGAACCTTAGTGTAATCCTTTGAGCTTCTTTGTGGTTAAGGTTTTTTTACCACGAAGTGTCACAAAGGCAAACACGAAGTACACAAAGGCAAACATTAGGTTAGTAATAAATATGAATAGTAAAGGTTATACCATTTTACCAGTCTCTGGATTAGTATATCTTTGTAATAACAGATGTAATCAAAATATCAATATGTTCCGGGCGGCTTTAATTTACATAATTCTTTTATTAATTGTGACGTTGTCTGCATGTAAAAATAATACTGATCCGTTTGCCAGACAATCCACAGGAGATAACTTCATGAATCCTGTATATCCTTCAAGTATGCCTGATCCGACAGTTATCAGGGCACATGACGGATATTTTTATCTGTATGCAACTGAAGATGTAAGAAATACTCCGATCCTGCGTTCGTCAGATCTCGTCACATGGAATTTGATCGGGACTGCATTTACCTCTGATACCAGACCTGCCTTTGAACCAAAAGGAGGCATATGGGCGCCTGATATCAATTATATCGGAGGGAAATATGTATTATATTATTCAATGTCGGTTTGGGGAGGAGAATGGACATGCGGAATAGGTGTTGCTGTAAGTGACAAGCCTGAAGGACCCTTTACTGACAGGGGGAAGTTGTTCCGCAGTAATGAGATTGGCGTTCAGAATTCAATTGATCCGTTCTACATTGAAGAAGGAGGTAATAAATATCTTTTCTGGGGAAGTTTCCATGGAATTTATGTCATTGAACTTTCAGATGATGGACTTACTGTAAAAGACGGAGCAGAAAAAAGGCTGATTGCCGGAACTGCCTATGAAGGAACCTGTATATTTAAAAAGGATGATTTCTATTATTTATTTGCATCCACAGGTACATGTTGTGAAGGTGTGAAAAGTACTTATACTACAATAGTCGGTCGTTCAGAAAACCTTTTCGGACCATATATGGATCGATCAGGCAACAGTATGAGCAACAATCATCATGAAGTCCTGATCCATGGCAATGACCGTTTTGTTGGGACTGGCCATAACTCGGAGATCATTACCGATAAAGAAAATAAAACCTGGATTTTGTATCATGCAGTAGATAAAATAAATCCCCGGGGAAGAGTCCTGATGCTGGATGAGGTACAGTGGAAGAACGGATGGCCTTTTGTAGAGGGAAATACAGCAAGCTTGAAATGGGACAAACCATCTTTTTAGATTATCAGAGTGGATATTCATATTTTTTGATCCTTACGGCTGAAAGCCTGAACGGGTTGATCCTGCCACAGCACGATTTTCTTCAAAATCCGTCCTTCCCTGACCACAGTAAAGGGGAAGGTCTAAAGCCCCTTAACCTTGCGATAGGGGTATGGATTCACACGGAAATGGCATAGGGAAACTGATTTAAGTAAGTTTAAAATCTGATGATGATACCTGCGGCAAGAAAATTGAATTATTTTCGCAACAGGTATTCCACTTTTTTTCTTCAACTGCCTGGTGGGGCAAAGGCCGGTAGTCATGTTTTTCAGGATCATATACTGTACCTGTCATGAACCTTCATCTGACACCGAACTTAATCCATTGATAAATAACCAAGTATTAAGTTTTTATAATTGCCGGTTGAATGTGGTTAGGCGACCATTTTATGCATCTTATTCAGATAGTCTCAGAAATTCCATCATTTTATGAAATATGTCGGTATTATCCAGAATCCCTCTGACTTTATCAGAGCCTGGTCCATAGGCAAAAACCGGTATCATTGTTCCGGTATGTATCATTCCGGGATTAGCCCATTTGGCTTCAAAGCTGCCGTTTTGAAAATGACCACCTGTTATTACCATTCCGGAAGCTTCCGGTCCGCCTGTTACAATAACAAGCGTATTTCCATTTTTTTGGGCAAATTCCAGGGCTATCCCGATGACTTTGTCCAGATCGATAACTTCAAGAGCCACCAGTTCAGCATCTCCCAAATGAGATGCCCTGTCAATAAAAACATCTGCAACAAACAGAAAAAAACCTTTTTCGTTGTTACCCAATATATTCAGGGCAGTTTGTACCGCATCAGGAAATATCGTACCACGGCCATCTTTAATACCAGGGTTATTCTGACTGGCTGTGAATCCTGCAAGTTTACCTTTTTTAATATTTTTAATGCTATCCATGGAGAAGACCACCTGGTACCCTTTCTTACGAAGTTCTGTAATTAACCCACATTGCAGGGAAAGTTTATAAATGCCTGATATTATGGGCTATCATTTTTTAAAATTTCGGCAGGGGTCCCTACAGATTTTTTTCTTGTAAAGGGGACATATTTATATTTTAGCCAGTCGTAAATTGCCTTGGTCACCTTAGTTGGTTCCGTGCATTGTCGTATTAAAATGGTTTGCCTTTCGATGTTTACCACGCTTGTTGTTAAGCACTTTTGGGTGTTCATCGAGCGTACAATTTCGCGCCAACCGGAGTTCATTCCATTTTGTTTCAGCTGATATCTTATGGTTGCCACTAACCAGTAGGCCAATAAACCAAGGTTCAGATGTGCCATCGAGGCATCATCGGTTTTATGATAGATGGGACGAAGGTCCAGGTCGGTTTTTAATACCCTGAAGGTGTACTCTATTTCTCTGATAACGTTATATATAGCCCAAAATGTGCATTCGTCAAGCTTCATTAATGAAGTCCTGAGAAAATATATCCCGGCTTGTTTGCCAGGATCTTCACCCTTTTTGTGACGACAACTTATACTTGTCGCCAGGCCATTTCCATCATCGCACACGGTAATATCATAGTAGGTATGAACGGATGGGTATTTCTGTTTCAACCTGCCAACGCGCTCGTAAACTTTATTGAGTTTTTTAGTGCCGCCTTTTTTTGTTATACCCTCCTGTATACATTGTATTCCCTCTTCAAACCGTTGCGAGAGCAAACCGTTCATGCTGTTTTCTTTCATTGCTTTTGCCTGGCTCCGCACCCAAAGGTATTGATCATTATCCCCATTTGCCCTTACCTTGAGTAGTTCAATGGGTTGCTTTCTTTTATCGGTTATTTGGACCGGAGTGGCTGAGGTGTCTGCATGATATTCCTTCAACGATGAGCGCGATACGCACATGTAGTCGTACCCTTTGCCCCGGAGCATGGTTAGATTATCTTCGGTAGCGATGCCTGCATCAATAACAACAATAGGCTTACGCCCTGTAGAAGAGGTTTGGATGCTAAGAGCATCTATAATCCCTCCCAATGTTTTACAGTCGGCCATATTGCCCTCGAAAATATTGGAGTATTTCAGAAAGCCTTCCCGGTTGACCACCACGGCCAGTACTACTATTCTAGCGTCGCTACGCTTTTCTTTGCTGCGGCCAAATTTGGCTATTTTACTGCCCTGCATCCTGCCTTCAAAGTACGTATTGGTTACATCGTAAAACAGCAGATCAAAATCGAAGGCATAGTTTCTCCTGGCAAACTCCACAACAATACTCTCAATTTCTTCCTTCAGAAGAAGCCATTGCGGAGCAGATTGGTAATAGCTCTGCCTTCTATGCTTAATCCCAAAATAACTCTCTAAAAGCTCTATAGAGCGTTGTTTTGAGGCGGGCTCTACAATCCTAATGGTTACCAGATCAAGCAGCAATTGTTTCTGTATCCTATCCAGGCCTACCTGAGAAATCAGACCAGAGATGACCTCATAGAGAAAAGTAGAATACACACCCAAAAACTCGATCTTGTCCAGATACAGCAGATTATCAAGCTTAGTCTCTTCAAACAAAGGAATTTCCGGATTGAAGTTATTAATAACATCCTGGGCAACCAATTTCAGTGACTCCAATTCATTACTACTACTTGCAGAACCGATATGCTTAAATATAAACCGCTTGCGATTCCTGTAGTAAACTACCTGGACTGCATTAGCTCCAGATGCTGTTTTAACCACTCTGATCCGTAGCATAAATTTGCCTTAGTGCGGCAAATTTAAGATTTTTTCACCGTAACCACCTGATATACAATATTGATATTTTTTTGTCTTAAAAGGGCGGACAAGTCAGGAAAAAGAGGCCATTGCATCCCTGGTAAAACAGAACGGCACTTTTGGCTTCAGTATCATAAGACGCTACTGTGAACACAATGCAGGGTTATATACAGCAATCGACCAGCTCCTCCATCAGCAGACCAACGGGCGCATGGCAACAGTGCTGCTCAGGCTTGCACCGGAGAACTTTGGAGGAGAAGATATCATAAGGCATCTCTCCCGGCGCGAGCTGGCGGACTTTGCGGGCATATCTACCGAAGGTGCGGTAAAGGTTCTGAAAAGCTTTGAGAAAGAAGGGATTGTCAGGCTGGCTGAAAAGAGCATAATACTGCTTGAAAAATCGAGGCTGCAAGAGATCAGCAGGACAGGGTAGAAACAGAGGAGGGTTGCCATCAGGCAACCCTCTCTCTTTCTTACATGCTGATAAGCAGTGCTTATCGTGCCTTAACAATTGTACCGCTTACAAACCCTGTGTTTGTCGATACACGGTAGATGTATTCACCCTGCATGTATTTGGAGCCATCCAGGATTACTGATCTGACATCTCCACTCTGCATAACTTCATCGCATATTACGGTTATGAGAGACCCTGCGTTGTTGTAGATATCGACACGTACTTTTGTGTCCTCCAGTGCCTTCATCTCAAAGGTAGCATAAGTTGAGAAAGGATTAGGATAGACAATCAGTTCGATTGATGTATTCATCTTGGTCAGGCTGACAATGCCTAGATCGGGCGGAATTACATCAGTGAATCCGACAAGTACGCGGCATTCATCAAATGCGTTATTGATGGCATCGATTGTCATTGAAATCGATGACGGTGAGATCTCCTTGATGTCAATCTCTCCGCCAAGCATTTGATTAGCCAGACTGAACAATTGCTCAACGGTAAATGCACCGCCGAAGTAGTCAAGCACAGCCGGAGACAGAGCAGTATACATTTCAGTACCCGGCATTGGTTCGTCTGAACCGCAGCCTGCTGCATCAGCAGTGATTATTACTTCGTCAGTGATTGTCAGACTTCCGAGAGCCAGATCGTTCTGCATGTTAAACCATAGGACGATAGTCTGTGCAAGAAGGGTGTTGTCTATTTTGCCAAATGTTGCTTTCTTAATCGAGATCGGCACATTTCTCCAGGTACTTATTTCCGCAAATGTAGCATAACCCCTCAGAGTAGCATCTTTACCACCACCCGGCAACATCTTGAAGATATTACCACTGGTGATATCCGTATAGAACAGTTCGAAGACTCTTCCTCCTGCTCCGAAGTTTACAGATTCCATGTAAGATGATCCATCCCAAAACGCTGCTTTCATCAAGTCGAGAGCAGTCATGCCATCGCATGTCAGTCCGCCCAAATTGCCAAAGAATCCCTGAGTGTAGGTGCAGTAACCATAGGTCTCGCCGCACTCGACTGACCATGTATAGATCACATAGCAAATCGCGCTATGACCGCATCCATCAACGGCGGTGACAGTCCAGATCTGCTGCTTATTGCAGTCGTCACCGGTTATCTCACCACCTGTTGCGCTAACCATAGGTACTCCGCAGTTGTCCGTTGCCATTCCTGCGTCGTTTATTGCCATGGTCTCATCAGGCAGCATCGCTGGCATGTAGCCAAGGTCAATGGTGCTGGTTGGGCAATTACTAAATACTGGAGCTTCTGTGTCTATAGTCCATGTGTAGGTGACCGTTGCACTAGCGCTGTTGCCAGATGCATCAACTGCACTGTAGGTAAAGATCTGACTCTTGTTGCAATCATCTCCTGTGATAGCTCCTGCATTGCACGTTACTGCTACCTCTCCGTCACAGTTGTCTGTGGCCATCAGGCCTTCCGTACAACTCGGTAAGTTCTCAGGATTACAGCCAAGATAGCCACCTTCTGGTAAGGTCGGAAGAACAGGAGGCGTTGTGTCCGGAGTCATTGTGACAACTACTTCGTCCGTAGCAGTACATCCGTTTACTGGATCTGTTACCGTCAATGTATACGTGCCTGCTGCATCAACCGTAGGCGTTGCCGTGGTGGCCCCTGACACTATGCCAGGCCCACTCCACAGGTAGGTAACGCCTCCAGTAGTCGAACTGCCTTCCAACTGTACAGACGTGACAGTGCACGTAAGTACCTTATCCCCTCCGGCATTTGCGTTCGGCGGAGTGTTGTTCAAGGTAACCTCTACCTGATCCGTAGACGTACACCCGTTAACAGGATCTGTTACTGTCAACGTATACGTGCCCGCCATGTTAACCGTAGGCGTTGCCGTGGTGGCCCCTGATACTATGCCAGGTCCTGCCCACAGATAGGTAACACCTTCTGTCATCGAACTGCCGTCCAACTGTACCTCCATGACCGTGCATGTAAGTAACTTGTCTTCTCCGGCTGATACGTCAGGTGGAGTGTTGTTCAATGTAACTAATACCTCATCTGTGGCTGTGCATAAGTTAGGAGCCGTCACGGTTAGGGTGTAAAGACCCGGCTCGTCCACAGTAGCTGTGGCTGTATTTCCTCCCGATACAACGCCTGGTCCAGACCACGAATAGGTCACACCCTCTGTTGTGGAACTACCTTCAAGGACAACTGAGGTGGCAATGCAGGTAAGCTCCTTATCAGGACCGGCATTGACATCCGGTGGTGATGTGATAACACAATCAATAGCTACAGGCGCCCCATAAGGCATTGTCCCTGGTGTGGCATCGAATTGCCAGTTAAAATTAATGACATTCTCAGTTGTCGGAGCAGATTGCATCGGCGGCGGCGCAACAACAGTCATCACTACACCATCATCTCCTGTAAGGAACCCGCCATTGGCCGGATTGAACTCAAGATCCCAAACAATACTTGGGCAGAAAGGATCACTTACCTGATCAACATGAAAACACATATTGAACAGCTTAGTCCAGTCTGTGGTCGAAATGTAAACTGGATCACCCGTGCTTACAAGTTGCACTGCACCATTCACAAACTCTGCCGGCCCTACAAACCCAAAATATGAAGGTCCGGTGGATGCAGCTCCTGTAGTAATTAGAGGAGGGTTTGGACTGACAGGTCCATATCCCCCCTGAAAATCACCCATAGACAGGAACTCCAGTACACTGTCATCATAGAAGAACCGAACATTCATCCCAAAAAGTTCCAGGTTTGAAGTATTCGACTGGAATTCGACATCGAGACAATACGTTTGCGTTGTACAATCATATTCCGGATTTGCAAAACGTACTGTTACTACCGGGAGCGTCTGGGCATCTACTCTGAATACCGTCAGTACCAGAAAAGCAAACACCGATAAAACTACTCTCAGAGAAGAACGCAAACTCAGTCTGAATTCAGACGCTCTTGTTGTAGTCGCAGTTTTCATAATTTCCTTGATATTAATTATTTTATTGCTTATTCTCTTAATCATGGTTTCATCAGTGTTTTACCGCGGCACACTAGTAAATCTTCCGTTATTGAATTCCCAGAGGGTGCGGTCGTTGTAGTTAGTGTCACCATTGAGATTGTAATCCCCGTTACGGTAGCGGCCTATGGTGCCATTCTGTCCCTCCCAGTAAGTTCTGTCATCAAAATTGATGTCAGTGTCAGAACTGGAGGTTGCAGTCTGGTTCCCATTACCGGCATACATTGCAAACACACCAGGAAGAACCTCTTTTTGGCCCACCGAGACGTCAAATCCAGAATTGAATATATAACTCTGAGTACTCCGGAAGTCATAGGTGATCTTCCCACCGACAATCGGCAACGGTTCCGGAGACATCACGATCAGGTGATTACGATGTTCGATTACCAGGTAGTAGGTTCCTGTCAGATCCAGGTCGCAGCAGTCAAATCCTGTAACGAACTCAATATGTCCGTCGCTGTGCAGAAGTGCTGCTTTCTGGCAGACTGGACCGCCTGTACCTTCAGGATCAGTCCTCAGAGAGACCAGTACCCAATCCACCACTGTGGCAGGATAACCTGCATCGGCCATTGACGGATCGCCGCCTGAGTCGTAAAGAGCTCCTTCGCCACCGGGGTACAGCCACGGTGCGATGCTGTAAGGCTGTCCTGCCGGCGTGTAGTAATTACCTGTAAACATATCTACAAGTGTTTGTCCGGGCAGGATACGGAGGTCGTTGAGATCAGTACGCATCGGGGTTGTCCAGGTGGCTGTTCCTTCCGGATCAGCCAATGCACCCTCTAGGTAAACGTAGGCTTCGATCTCAATGCAGCTCGGTGTCACTGTGATCGTCTGTTCGCAGCTTGATGCATTGCCGCAGTCGTCAGTTGCCGTCCAGGTAATCGTTGTGGTACCAAGCGGGTATGGATCCGTCAGCGGCAGGCCGTCACTTCTCACACCTGCGATTGTCACAGGATCGGAGCAGTTATCGTCCGCTGTTGCAGTACCTACAGCTACTGTGGCTGTCTGCAGTCCCGGGTCAGTAGCCTGGGTGATATCCGGCGGACAGGTGATTGCAGGAGGCGTATTATCCACCACGTTGATTGTCTGGCTGGCCGTTGCGGTGTTGCCGCAGTTGTCA
>JAHYJA010000056.1 GCA_019429325.1 Bacteroidales bacterium | reverse complement strand
ATAAACCCCGCCGACTGGCGGGGTTGTTTATTTTACCGAGGCACCGTCGAAAGCTTGCTTTCGCAAGGTGCTGAGGGGAAATAAACAAAAACCCGTAAGGGTTTATTTTGTCGTTGCAGGGATCCCCCGATAGGGTTCGCGGCCGAACAACGTGAGGCCGCAATCCCTGAGGAACAAGAGTCCGTTTTGGCGTTTCAGGGATCCCCCTCAGGGATCACGACCGAACAGAGTGAGGTCGTAATCCCTGCATCACGAACCTGGGTATTTTGTCGTTGCAGGGATCCCCCTCAGGGATCACGACCGAGCTGCGTCCGCCCCCGTCCCGCAACCTCAAACACGTGAATCTTATAAATTATTACTGAAATCATGTAACATAACCTTTTTCAGGAATACTGAACTTTACCAGGTTATTATTTGTTGTGAAAAAAGGGTTCAGGAATGTAATCGTGACAAAGTTGGCGGTTGATCATACCATTCTGTCAGAACTAACTTGATAAGCTACGCAGGAATCCTGAAGCAGGTTCTGGATGTGTTATTAAGAGGTTCATACTAAGTTATTTGCTTTGAATATGCGGAATATGAAAAAACTGTTGCTTGTTACTGTCATTTCACTTTTTCTGGTGCAGATTAATGCGCAACAATTAATTACAGGGAGGGTTACAGATGAGTCCGATACACCTCTTCCGGGGGTAACAATCCTTGTAAAAAACACAACACGGGGCGTTTTTACTGACGCTGAAGGAAACTTCAGTATCTCTGCCACACCAACTGACACTCTTATTTTTTCGATGATAGGCATGATAAGTCAGAGAATAGCTGTTGGCTCAAACACTACACTCGACATCATGCTGATCACAGAAACAACCCAGATTGAGGAGGTAATAATAATCGGTTATGGTACAGCCAGAGTAAAAGATCTTACTGCCCCGGTCGTTACAATCAAAGGGGAAGCACTGGCAAGACAGATATCCTCCAATCCGATGCAGGCCTTGCAGGGCAAAGTGGCAGGCGTTCAGATTATTAACAGTGGTATTCCCGGAGGAGGCTCTTCAGTGAAGATCAGGGGAGTGGGCTCAATCGGAGATTATGCAAATCCTCTCTTTATAGTTGATGGCGTTTTTGTCGATAATATTGACTTTCTGGGATCGGGAGACATTGAAGATCTGACAGTTCTGAAAGATGCATCAGCTGCCGCAATATATGGTGTCAGAGCAGCTAATGGTGTAATACTGGTGACCACAAAAAAGGGCAGGACCGATAAGCCGGTAATAAGTTATGAAGGTTATTATGGCCTGCAGTTCCCCGTTAACATTTTACCGATGGCCACCAAAGAACAATATGTGGAGCTGGTAAATGAAGCAAATTTAAACGCAATCGGTTATATTCCAAAAGATCCTTCAGCTTACCCGGTATCAACTGACTGGTACAGGGAACTTGTCAGACCGGCTGGCACAAACAGCCATAATCTGGATATCTCCGGAACAAACGAGCGGACATCATATTCTGTTGGCGGAAGCTACTTCTTTCAACAGGGGATCATGGATACCAAAAATGATTACCAGCGCTTTAATTTCCGGGGCAGGCTTGACCAGACAGTCAATAAGATTCTTAAGATAGGACTGAACAGTGTTTTATCAAAGTACGGGAGGAATATCCCCAACGACGGCGCATTTTTTGGAGCTTATGTCAATCCTCCCGTTTACCCTGTCTATGATGAAAATAATGTTTCAGCATACCCGGTCAGATTCGGATCACCTCAGACATACGGATTTGGCAATCAGTATGGCAACCCTGTTGCAGCTGCATATTACGCCGACAATATTGAACGGGGAACCAAACTGTTATTCAGCACCTATGCCGAGTTCATCATAATAGAAACTAAACTGACTTACAAAGTCTCTTATAATACCGACCTGAATTTCTGGGATACACGCAATTACACGCCGGAGTTTAACGTCGGGGGCTCTCAGGGGGTCAGGAAGTCAAGCCTGGTAAAAACCTCGGGAAATTCATCAAAGCAGATTATTGATAACCTTCTGACCTACAGGGATAAGATAGGTAATCAGAACTTCACACTGTTGCTTGGGCAATCGACCCGGATGGAAAAATTTGGAGTACTGTCAGGCTCTGCCCTCGATGTACCCGGATTGGATGATCAGTCAAAATACCTCAGTACCGGTTCATTCAGGGACAGATACGCCTGGGATGGTGCGTCTGTTTATAACGGTATCTCCTTCTTCACAAGAGGAACATATAATTACAGCGACAAATACCTTGCAACCTTTACTTTCCGGGCCGATGCAAGCTCCAAGTACCAGGATAAATGGGGATTCTTCCCGTCTGTGGGCCTGGGATGGGCATTATCACAGGAGGATTTTATGAAAAATCAGGAGACGTTTGACTACCTTAAATTAAGGTTCAGTTGGGGGCTCCTGGGTAATGATAATGTACCTGCCAATTCGGCGGTGGTTCTGGGTCAGACAGGAGCAGGCAGTTCAGGAATTTTTGGTGACAGACTCGTTGACGGAATAGGAGCCCAGACAGTTGTTCAGAATTATCTTAAGTGGGAAGTTGTGAACGAATTTGACATTGGATTCGATTTCATATTACTCGACAACAGATTATCGGGAGAAGCCGACTATTATCACCGGACTACAAACAATGTCGTCTTCTTTGCACCGATAGCTACAGGGGGCGGGGTTACTGAACTACTGGGAAACAATGGAAGTGTTCTTAACCAGGGATTTGAATTAAACCTGAACTGGAGAGAAAAACTGTCAGAAAACACCTCTGTCAATTTTGGAATGAATGTTACTACGATTTATAATAAAGTGACCAGGCTGGAACGACGTGACTTTATACCCGGGGCTTTTGTGAGAGGCAACTATTCCACCCGGACTCAGGTAGGGCATGCGATAGGATCATTTTATGGCTACGAAATCGAAGGAGTTTATGCAACTGAAACCGAAGCCCTACAAGATCCTGTCAACCAGGCTATTAAAGATAAAGGCTACTTTAAATATAAAGATCAGAACGGAGACAAAACAATAAATGAAAGTGATAAGGTCTTCCTGGGCAGCGCCATCCCATGGTTAATCGCCGGTGCTGACTTTGGTATAAACTTCAAAAAGTTCGATTTCAGCCTGGCATTGCAGGGACAGATGGGAAATAAGATCCTGAATGCAAAGAGAATGAACAGGGATGTTTTTACAGACGGTAATTACGACCAGGATTTTTACATGAATCGCTGGACCTCTGATAACAGATCATCAGAATACCCTTCTGCTGAAGCTTATAACTATTCCTTTATTCAGCAACCCAATGATTTTTTCGTTGAGAGCGGATCATATATCCGGATTCAGAATATTCAGATCGGTTATACAACAGATAAAATAGGGTTCATTCCAGGCCTGCGTCTCTATCTTTCTACCCAGCGGCCTTATACTTTTTTTACCTATAAAGGATTTACACCCGAAGTTGGGGGTTCACCTATCAGCAGTGGTATTGATAACTCGGTATATCCTATGCAGTCGATTTATACCGCAGGCTTAAAAATGAACTTTTAACTTGTTAAAGGAATTGACATGAAACGGACTATTTTAGTTACATCTTTTTTATCGATATTATTCTTCCTTACTTATTGTGAAGATTTCCTGGACCTTCGTCCCGAAGCAACTATTCCATCAACCGGAATCGACTACACGAAGTCTGAAAATATATTTCTGCCAATAAGTGCTTCATACGCCAGGCTGAGAGGCTATGGAGCCCATGTCTTTCCGTATATCGGAGCATTTGAAATTACTTCCGACAATGCTGATAAAGGAAGCAGTCCCGAAGACAATCCCCCGATGAAAGAGATGGATGACCTTAATTACCAGTCTAATAATGCACTTATTAACGAATTATGGACATCATACTACGATATAGTAAGCGGCGCTAATTATGCAGTTCATCAGATGCCTTTGTTCGAAGCCGCCCTGATGAACAGCGATGACAAACTGTACGCCCGTCAGTGCCAGGCCGAAGCAAAAACCATAAGGGCTTACGCATACTTCAATCTGACCCGTCTTTTCGGGAGAGTCCCGGTAATAGATACCATCCTCACCGCGCAACAGCTGGCATCGGTGGGTCAGTCTTCCACAGAGGAACTTTATGATTTCATTGAAAAAGACCTTCAGGAAGCAATACCTCTTTTGCCCGGGTTTTATACCAGGGAATGGGATGGCAGAATAACCAGGTATACTGCCATGGCTATTAAAGCCAAGGTGCATCTTTACCAGCAGGAATGGGATTCGGTAGCCAGCCTGACCGACAGGATAATTGCTTCGGAAAGGTACACCCTGCTGCAGGATTTCAGAGAGGTTTTCAGTATTGACGGAGAAAACAGCCGGGAATCATTATTTGAAATTCAAAGCTCGACACTGGGTAAAACGACTGGTGATCAGACATATATTGAATATGCATTTGTTCAGGGACCTCGTGGTAATTCTCCAGGCGGATTGCAGGGTTGGGGATTTTGTACACCGAGCCAGGACCTGATCGATTTTTATATTGAAAGAGAGGAGATTATCCGCCCGGCAACAACTTTACTTTACAGAGGGACCAAAACTCCTGAGGGAGACAGCATTAAGGTAATCTGCACCAATCCGGTTTATAACGGTAAAGTCTACACGCCCCTGATTTACAACAGGTGGAATTACAATGGTTATGGCTTTGACCATAACGTCAGGATCTTACGGTATCCTGATATATTGCTGATGTATGCCGAGGCTGAGGTCAGTGGTTCGGTCATACCCGTGGTAAGCGGACTTACTGCTGATGATGCAGTAAATCTGGTCAGGACCAGGGCCGGATTAACAGAATTGTCAGGAGTAACACTTCAGCAGATATGGGATGAACGCAGGGCTGAACTGGCTCTTGAGGAGGACAGGTTCTTTGACCTTATTCGCACGGGACAGGCATCATCAGCACTGGCCGGTAAAGGTTTTACCCCGGGGAAGCACGAGCTGTTTCCCATACCTGCCGCTCAGATGCAGCTTAATCCCGGATTAACGCAGAACAATGGATACAATTAACGATGATAATTTTTACTTAATGTTTAACTAAATCTATTTAATAATGAAAAAGTTTTTGAAAATCAGCGGAGTATTGCTCGTAACAATGCTCATTGTCGGAATGGTGGTCTCATCCTGTAAAAAAGATGAAGAGGATCCTGACGCCGGGAAAATTGATCCCGGTACAATTGCAACGGCCAACCTGGTTGCATATTTCCCTTTTGATGGAAATGCAACGGAATCTATTGCATCGCTTACACCTGTAGTGCAGACAGGGGTTACCTATGTAGCCGGACGACGGGGACAAGCCTATCAGGGGGCTGACATGGCCCATCTGCTTTATGCTTTGCCGGCTGGAAGTAAACTGAGTACTTTAAAATCATTTTCGGTAGCTGTATGGTTCAAGTCTCCTCTTGTAACCGGTGATCCGGAACCTATCTTTTTTCAGATCGGAAAATCCGATGATCTCTACTGGGGAAATCTTACTCTGGCTCTCAATCGGTTGAATGCAACTGCCGACTCTTTGCTGTTTAAGGCATTCTTCCTCAAAACCGGGGTACAATGGTCAGGTCAGCACGTTGCATATGGGAACAAAGCCTTTACTATTAACGCATGGATGCATATGATATTCCAATATGATGCTGCAACTTCAAAGTACAAAATCTATAAAAATGGCGTCCAAGTCGTTACAAATGAAGGTGTTGAAGACCGCAAATCCGGTGAAGCAGGAGATCCTCTTGGTGATCTTGCTTTTGAAAATGCAGATGTGATCAACATTGGAGCCTGGCGTCCAAAAACAGAAGGCACAGCTACTGATGCCTGGATGGGCTGGTTTAAAGGCAACCTCGACGAGCTTCGTGTTTACGACAAGGCTTTATCAGATGCTGAAGCTTTAGCTCTGTTCGATGCTGAAGTTACACAGCTTAATCCGTAAACACAGGGAACTTACGATAAATGGGAAAAGCAGGGAGGCTGTATCAGGTGTGATATCTCTAATACAGCCTCCTGCACTTTTATTATCTTTGGGTATGAAAATACATGTTTTAGTGTTTCTGACCGGGTTGATCCTTTTTTCCTGTAAGAAAAAGGAGAGTCCTGATATTCATGACAAGGCAATTGTAATTGATTATGTCTCGGTCAATGATGTTTTTGTAAATGATGAGGGAACGATCAACAATGTGGATTTCAGAAATATTTCGGTAGAGATCAAATTCGGTTCGAAGGTCGATACAACCCTTTTCAACAAAGACAAGCTTTTCTTTCAGGGAGGTATCGGGACTTCATATTTTCATAAGTTTGATGTAAGCTCCACTTCTTTATATTTAATTCTGTCTCAGACCATTCAACCACTTACTTTATACCGGATGTTGCTCGATGTGGGTCCCAATCTGGGAGGGTTCTTCTTTCAGGGATTTACACTTACGTTTATTACAGGTATTGATTCTTTGCCAAAGTTTCCTGTAATTACCGACGATTCACTGCTGACCCTGGTACAGAAGCAGACTTTCAAATATTTCTGGGATCATGCTCATCCCGTTTCAGGGCTTTCCAGAGAGCGCTATGGATCGGGGGAAATTGTGACTTCCGGGGGAAGCGGTTTCGGATTGATGGCCATCCTGGTGGGAATTGAGCGCAATTTCATTACCCGCGGGGAGGGATTTGAAAGGATCCGTAAGATCGCCGATTTTCTTATAAGCCCGGCCACAGACCGGTTTCATGGCGCTTTCCCTCACTGGCTGAATGGCACAACAGGAAAGGTGATCCCGTTCAGTACTTACGATGACGGTGGTGATCTGGTTGAAACTGCTTTTTTAATGCAGGGCCTCCTTGCCGTAAATGAGTACTTCAGGGACGGTTCACCGGAGGAGAGGTATATGTGTGATACAGTTATTAAGTTATGGGAAAGCGTTGACTGGAACTGGTACAGGAGAGATGATCAGAACAGGCTCTTCTGGCACTGGTCACCAAACCATGGGTGGGCTATGAATATGAGCGTGTCAGGGTGGAACGAGGGACTGATAGTTTACCTGCTGGCAGCAGCTTCTCCCACATTTTCGATACCGGCTGCCGTATATAATGAAGGCTGGGCGAGGAATGGAGCTTACCCGATGAAGAACGGCAAATCATTCTATGGAATTCAGCTTCCTCTTGGAGAAGATTACGGTGGTCCGCTATTCTTTTCTCATTACTCATTCCTTGGACTCGATCCGAGGAACCTCACTGACCAGTATGCAGACTATTGGGCTCAGAACGTTGCGCATTCAGGGATCAACTACGAATACTGCAGAACAAATCCCCGCAACAGAAGCGGATACAGTGACAGCTGCTGGGGACTGACTGCCAGCGATATCCAGAATGGATACAGTGCCAGCTCCCCCACAAATGACCTCGGAGTGATCGCTCCTACAGCAGCATTGTCATCACTGCCCTATACACCCGTCGAAAGTATGAGAGCCCTGAAGTTTTTTTACTACACTCTCGGCGATAAGATCTGGGGTGATTACGGATTTTATGATGCTTTCAACCTTTCAACGCTCTGGTTTGCCGGATCATATCTTGCCATCGATCAGGGTCCGGTAATATGCATGATTGAAAATTACCGGACCGGATTGCTGTGGAACCTCTTCATGTCAAATCAGGATGTGAAAAATGGTCTTGATAAGCTTGGATTCACCTATTAAGAAAAAAAATGGAAAAAGCATTAAAACTCCTGATTTTCCTTGTTGTTATTGCCGGAATATCCTGCCTGAGGACTTCCAGGGAAAATACCAGACAAACAGCTGAAGAGTCAGACTCAGGCAGCATGACTGATGATTCACTGATGACACTCGTTCAGTACAGGACCTTTCAGTACTTCCGCGATGGAGCCGAACCTGTTTCAGGCATGGCGCGGGAGCGTTACCACGTCGATGGCATTTATCCTGACGATGACATGAATGTTGTTACATCAGGAGGAACGGGCTTCGGCGTAATGGCGATCCTGGTTGGCATTGAGAGAGGTTTTATTTCGAGAGAGGAGGGTTATCAGCAATTGCGTAAGATCGTCAGTTTCCTGCAAAGCGCCGACCGTTTTCACGGTGCATGGTCACACTGGATATACGGTGAAACCGGTAAGGTCAAACCTTTCTCCCAAAAGGATAACGGAGCCGATATTGTTGAGACTGCCTATCTTATACAGGGATTGCTTGCCGTAAGGGAATATTTTAAGGATGGATCGGCACAGGAGAAAGCACTGGCAGATGATATAGACAAGCTGTGGAGGGAAGTTGAGTGGAGCTGGTTTACAAAAGGAGGTGAGGATGTCATCTACTGGCACTGGTCGCCTGATTATGGATGGGAAATGAATCACCAGGTAAGAGGATACAACGAGTGCCTTATCCTTTATATTCTGGCAGCATCTTCCCCGACTTATCCTGTTAAACCTGAGGTATATCACAATGGATGGGCCCGGTCTGGAGACATCAGAACCAACAGCGGGCAATTTGGTTACACGCTTAACCTGAAACATAATGGTGCGGAAGAGTATGGCGGTCCGCTCTTCTGGGCTCACTACTCCTACCTGGGTCTCGATCCTCGAAACCTTAAGGACCAATATGCTGATTACTGGCAGGAGAATGTGAACCATACTCTCATTAACTGGAAATGGTGTTCGGAAAATCCCAAAGGTTTTAAAGGATACAGCGATAAATGCTGGGGTCTCACTGCCAGTTATTCGGTTGGCTTTTACTCTGCCCATGCACCCGGCGAAAAAAATGACCTCGGAGTGATCTCTCCGACCGCGGCTCTCTCGTCAATGCCCTACACACCGGAGCATTCGTTGAACGCAATGAAACATTTCTACAATAACCTTGGTGATAAGATCTGGGGAAAATACGGTTTTTATGATGCCTTCAGCGAGCACAACGACTGGTATCCGCAGAAATACCTGGCAATCGACCAGGGACCTGTTGTTGTAATGATCGAAAACTACCGCACCGCATTCCTCTGGGACCTTTTTATGTCATGTCCTGAAATCCGGCAGGGATTAAACTTGCTTGGTTTTCTTTCACAGCTGGAAAAAGAATGACTTCGGACTTCCGTCTTCGGTCTTCCGTCTTCGGTCTTTTTTAAAATTAAACTCTTCTAACCATGAACCATTCCAGATTATTCACAGGCCTTTTATTGGTTGCTCTTTTCCCATGCTGTAAGAATCAGTATCCTGATAACCAGTCTGTTCATGGAAACAAGGCAGATTCTCTTATCAGGTTAATGACCCTTGAGGAAAAGATCGGACAGTTATCTCTTTTCACCAGCGACTGGTCCTCTACGGGACCTGAGATGAGGGGAGATTATATCGATCTTATACGGAAAGGTACAGCGGGCGCTGTTTTCAACGCCTATACCGTCGATTTTGTTCGTTCCCTTCAGAAAATTGCGGTTGAGGAGACCCGGCTGGGTATTCCGCTGATATTTGGCTATGATGTGATCCATGGTCACAGGACTATCTTTCCGATAAACCTGGCACAGGCATCAACATGGGATACGGCCGCCATAGAAAAAGCGGAACGCATTGCCGCCACAGAAGCTACTGCAGAAGGACTTAACTGGAACTTTGCACCCATGGTTGATCTTTCGAGAGATCCAAGGTGGGGCAGAGTAATGGAAGGCTCAGGTGAAGATGCGTGGCTTGGGGGGCTGATAGCCGCCGCGAGAGTGAGAGGTTTCCAGGGATCTGACCTTAGCAAAAATAGCACGATGCTGGCATGCGTTAAACATTTTGCGGCCTACGGCGCACCTCAGGCAGGGCGGGATTATCATACTGTGGATATGTCTGACAGGTCACTCTTTGAATGGTACCTGCCGGGGTATAAGGCGGCAATCGATGCCGGAGCCGGATCCGTAATGACTTCATTTAATGAGATTGCCGGCGTGCCTTCCACTTCAAACAAATGGTTACTGACCAGCTTGCTGCGTGATGACTGGAAGTTCAGGGGATTTGTTGTTTCTGATTACAGCTCAATAAATGAGCTTGTCCAGCATGGTGTTGCTGCAGATCTTGAGGAGGCAGGAGAAATTTCAATTAATGCCGGAGCTGATATGGATATGCAGGGCAGCGTTTTCCTGCTTCATCTGGCTGATCTGGTTAAGGCAGGAAAAGTGAGTGAAAAAACAATTGATAGTGCTGTCAGAAGGATCATTGTGGCTAAATATGAGCTCGGACTGTTCGATGATCCCTTTAAATATTGCGATAAGAAACGTGAGACGGATGAAATAATGCCGCCGGAACATCTCAGATTTGCACGTGAGATGGTGGCAAAATCCTGTGTATTGCTGAAGAACAATAACAAAACCCTCCCGATACCCGGAACAGCAAAAACCATAGCGATTATTGGTCCCCTCGCTGATTCTAAGGTCGATATGCTGGGCTCCTGGTCCGCGGCCGGAGAATCGGAGAAATGTGTGACACTGCTGGAAGGTGTTAAAAACAAAGTGGGTAGTTCTGTTAACATCCTTACAGCAAAGGGTTGTAATGTGAATGATGGCAATACAAGCGGGCTCAGTCAGGCTGTCTCTCTCGCCGGAAGAGCTGACTTTGTGATACTTGCCCTTGGAGAGGACAGGGATATGAGCGGAGAAGCTGCAAGCCGCACTGATATTTCTTTACCCGGAGTTCAGCTTGAACTGGCAAAGGCTGTGATTAAAACCGGAAAACCTGTCGCTGTTGTGCTTTTTAACGGCAGGCCACTCACAATACCGGAATTAAATGATATGGCGCCGGCAATTCTGGTAGCTTGGTTTGGTGGTACGGAGGCCGGAAACGGGATTGCTGATATTCTTTTCGGTGATATTAATCCGTCAGGGAAACTGACTATGACTTTCCCTTTAAATGCCGGCCAGGTACCTGTTTTTTACAATTCCAAGAACACAGGGAGGCCCATAGATCCTGAAAATCCATACGAAAAATACAGGTCAAATTACCTCGACAGCCCGAATTCGCCGCTCTATCCCTTCGGTTTTGGATTGAGCTATACAACATTCAGTTATTCTGAAATTAAATTGAATAAAACGGCTTTTAACAGCAGTGAACAGATTATTGCTTCTGTTGATATCACAAACACTGGCGACAGGAATGGTGAGGAAATTGTGCAGTTATATGTTCGTGATGTGGTTGGGGATGTTACGCGGCCGGTCAAAGAGCTCAAAGGCTTCAGGAAAGTATTCATTGGAAAAGGGGAGACAACTACTGTTACTTTTACTCTCTGGCTCAGGGATTTGGCCTATTACCATCAGGACATGAGTTATAGATACGATCCGGGAGATTTCTTGATTTTCATAGGCACTAATTCTTCCGACACTAAGCAGTCACAATTTACTGTTCTTTGATACCATAAATTAAACTAAAGAAAAAAGGAGCCCCTGCGGGGCGTCCAGAAAAAATAATTGCTTATTATTAGTTATGTTCCTAGAAAAGAGTACTTTTGCGCTGAATTTTTCAAATGTACCGGTTAACATAATATAGCCGGGGTAAAAAGTTTCTAATAATTTTAATAATGAAAAACAGGATTTTGATGGGAATAGCGGCCCTCATGATGGTTGCTATTCTGGTTGGTTGCGGCAAGGAGCCGGTTGCTATGGTTGATGCTGCTAAAGCAGCGGTTGCAGCAGCAAAAACTGCTCAGGCTGATATCTATCTGCCTGCTGAATTTGCAGCTTTGCAGGATTCTCTTGATGTTGTTCTGACTGAGATTGAATCCCAGAAGTCAAAGCTTTTTAAAAGCTTCAGTGCACCTAAACTGAAACTCGATCAGGTTGCCGCAATGGCGAACGAAGTCGTTACAAAGACCGGGATAAGGAAGGAAGAAGTAAAGAATGCAGATGTGGGTTTACTGGCAGAACTTACGACGGTTATGGAAGAAAACACAGGCCTAATTGCCAAAGCACCTAAAGGTAAGGAGGGACAGGCTGTTCTGGAACAGATCAGAGCGGAGATGACGGAAATTCAAGGTTCAGTAACTGAAGCACAGACCCTGGTGGAACAAGGTGCTTTCATGGACGCTCATAATAAAGTCACTGTAGCCAGGGAAAAAGCAGAGGCCATCAATACCGAGCTTAAAGAAGCTATAGCCAAAGTAAAAAGGTAGTTCCTGCCGGACCAGGAACAAGAAGGCTGTCTTAAAGGTCATTTCTGACCGCAAAGTACGCAAAGCCCTCCTTCGTCCCGATGAAAATGGACTTCGGCGGGTAAGATTATCGCAAAGGACGCAAAGGTAAAATCTGATTTATTAATACTTTGCGCCCTTTGCATTTTTACTTTGCGATCTTTGCGGTTTAACTTTGCGATCTTTGCGGCCTTACTTTGCGCCCTTTGCGGTTTAGCTTTGCGCTCTTTGCGGCCTTACTTTGCGCCCTTTGCGGTTTAGCTTTGCGCTCTTTGCGGTTAATGGATTTCTCTTTTATACAGCCTTTCTAATATGAGTTTGCTCTGAGTGAATAAAACTATCAAATACACGCTGATAATTACCGGAGGGGTTATATTCATTCTCCTTATTGTACTATTATTATTCCGCCTCGTTCCCGAACCTCCTGTCCTGTCCGTTTCGAAAGCAAGGGAGGCACTTTCAGCAGCCCGGCTGAACAAGGCAGGGACATATTCACCTGTGCTTTTCAGGGAAGCTGAAGCTCTGTTTGATTCTGCCATGGCAAACTGGAAGAAGGAGAATTCTCGTTTCATTTATTTCAGGGATTTTGAAAGGGCTGAAATGTTTGCTGTGTCGTCGGAAAAAAAATCAAAAGAAGCCCTGCAAAGATCTACTTTAAACTCAGAAGACCTTAAGACAAGACTTATTCACAGGATTGACTCTGTTAATAATCTTATTGCCACATTCGACAGATTGTTTAACTCTTACCCGCTCGAACCGGAGATCAGGACCCGGATCTCAAAGGGAAAACTTCTAATAAAGGAGGCTGAAATTGAGTTTAAAAAGGAAGAATATTTAAGAGCCGACAACAAATTAATCGATTCAGAGGATCTCCTCTTTATGGCTTTTCAAACCTCTTTGGCAGGCCTGAAGGAATATTTAAGCGCATTTCCTCAATGGAAGAAATGGATTGATAAAACTGTCAGTGAATCGAAACGAACCCGGAGCTATTCAGTAATTATTGACAAATTTGCGCATAAATGCCATATATATTATAACGGTATAAGAAAGTACGAGTTTGCTGCGGAACTGGGAACCAACTGGGTTGGCGATAAAAGGGTGAAGGGCGATAAGGCTACACCGGAAGGTCATTACAGGATCGTAAAGAAACTCGCCAAATCCGGAACAAAATACTATAAGGCGCTCCTGATCGATTATCCCAACAGGGAAGATACTGAGAGGTTCAGAAAGGAGATCTCTGCCGGCACACTGCCGCGATCGGCTGATATCGGCGGTCTTATAGAGATACACGGGAACGGAGGAAAGGGGATCGACTGGACAGATGGTTGTGTTGCAATTACGGATTCTGAAATGGACATAATATTTGATATATTAAAAGTCGGTACGCCTGTAACACTTGTCGGATCTGCAGTTGATATGCACGAAATACTAAAAGTTAAGTAAGGGAAATGGAGGAAGATCTTCAGACATTTGTGACTCCCGATGACGAGATAGTTGAAAAAACTGATCAGAAATCGCGTACCGGAAAGAGATTCAAATCCCTGATCAGGATCAGCATGGTCACTTCAATATCAGTTTTTGGTGTTTTGTTTCTTTTCAGCCTGATCCTCTGCTTTGTTCCCGTCTTACAGGAGGTTGCCACACCAAAGGGGACCAGGACTATAACTTCCGGGGAAATAAGAGAGAACAGTGAGTATAAAAGGCAGATAAATAATTTAAAGGCTGAAATCCAGAATCTCTCAAGAAAATATAATTCTTACACATCAGGACAATCGTACCTTGTTATCAATACAACCGACAACAGGTTCTTTCTATACAGGAATAAAAAGCTCATCCGCGAGGGATTTTGCAGTTCAGGCAGTTACACAGTATTGCAGGCAGAAGGAGAGAAGAAATGGATATTCAAAACCCCAAAAGGTAAATACCGGATACTCGGCAAGACAGTTTCACCAGTGTGGAGAAAACCCGACTGGGCATTTGTTGAAGAAGGATTACCAGTACCACCTGCGAATCACCCTTCGAGATGGGAGTACGGGGTTCTGGGTGATTATGCCCTCAGTATCGGCGACGGTTACCTGATCCACGGCACTATATACAAAAGGTTTCTCGGGATGCCGGTAACCCATGGGTGCATTCGCCTTAACGATGAGGATCTCGAATCAATATACAATAACCTTAACATTGGCTCCAGAGTCTATATTTTCTGAAATTGTGTAAATAAGCTGAATGGATAACGCGACAATATCACAAAAAGAAAGATTGAAGACCTACTGGATTTATGTACTGGTTATTGCAACTGTTCTCATTTTGTATTATACCGTTATGTTGGTAGTCAGCCCCTGGAAGAAACTGTCTGATATCAGATCTGAATACGGTATTAAAGGAGACGACAGCAACAAAATTGATGAAAATATCATTCGGGATTCAACTTACATCCGCCTGGTAAAAGAGAAAGGGTTTCTCCGCAGTAAAATAGTAATGGCGGGGACAGACTCGTTGTATATAATTGTTAATATTGCAGATAGCACAGTCAGTATCGGTATCAGCGGTGTTGTTGTGCACTCTTCAAAGATCAGCAGGGTACAGATAAGTAAAATCCTCAATACCGTTGATGAATATGCAATTTCCGGTTTGTTCGCCAGTCCGCTGAATATTATTTATGATTATTCCACAATCAGGAAGGAACCCCTCATGATTAAAACTGCTCCCAGAGATACATCCGAATACAGGCCTGATATTATCCCTGATACATCATATATTGAGCCGGCCGGCTATATACTCGAAACGGATCGAGATGTCCGGATCTTCATTTATCAGGAGGAACTGGCAACAATCCACGACAAACTGAGGCTTTTTCGGTTCGATCTGAACGACAGGATCAGGAGTGCGTGGCAATCACTCAAAAGAATAACTATATTTAGAGTCCCTGAATACCAGCCATATATTAAAATAAGAGTGTCAAAATACGATGCCAGGATACTCTACAGGGCTCTGCCCCGCAACGGCCAGATAGCAGTCTGTCTATAGAATTTCTTTTTCAGATAATCATAGGTATATATTAAAAAAAAATGTAGGTTTGAAGAAGACTCTTTAACAAATCTAACAGTATACAATGGGACGTTTTACGGGTATCATTGGTATCCTTGTTCTCCTCGGGCTCGCTTATCTGTGGTCAAACAACCGCAAGGCCATTAATTATCGCGTTGTACTCACGGGATTGGGCCTGCAGTTTGCACTTGCAGTGTTTATTCTCAAAGTCCCGCTCGGACAGCAGATATTCTACTGGCTGGGCAAAGCAATTAACAAGCTTCTTGACTTTTCCCAGGAAGGAGGACTCTTCGTATTTGGCGATCTTACAAAAGTGACGGAAATAATTCCTGAGGGTATAGTTAAAAGTGGTGTTTTCCTTTTTGTTCTTCTTCCGACAATAATATTCGTATGCGTGCTTGTTTCCATGGCCTACCACGTTGGTATCATGCAGAGGATTGTGGCAGTGATCGCCAGGTTCGTGCACTGGGCCATGAGGGTGAGCGGGAGCGAGGCGCTTTCGAATGTCGCCAGCGCTTTCGTGGGTCAGGTTGAAGCCCAGATCATGATCAGACCATACCTTTCCGGTATGACAATGTCGGAGCTGCTGGCCTCAATGACGGGAAGTATGGCCTGTATTGCCGGCGGAGTGATGGCAGTCTATATCTCTATGGGCGTACCGGCATCATATCTTCTCGCTGCCAGCCTTATGGCTGCTCCGGGTGCACTGGTGATCTCCAAGATCGTTTTTCCGGAAACACTCGAATCAGAGACAAAAGGGAGAGTCAAGCTGGAAGTGAAAAAAGAACATACTAACATCATGGATGCGATCTCGCACGGGGCAACCGATGGGATGAAAATATCAATCAATGTGATCGCCATGCTTATAGGTGTAATCGCACTTATAGCCCTGATCGATGCGCTTCTGGGATATTTTGGGCATTTCCTGGCATGGACCGGCCTCTCGCTCGACGCTATAGGACTCGATCTTGACAATCTTCGGCTGAAGGATGTTGTAGGAGCTATCTTCTCTCTTTTCGCAATAGTAATGGGGGTGCCTCCGGGTGAATCGCTTACAGTTGGCGGCCTGATGGGCACGAAAATGGTCATAAATGAATTTGTTGCTTACAGCGACCTCTCACCCATGATCCAGCAGGGAGTTCTGAGCGCAAAATCAGTGGTGATAGCCAGTTTCGCACTTTGCGGCTTTGCCAACTTCAGTTCGATAGCTATCCAGATAGGAGGGATCGGCGTTATGATCCCTCACAGAAAAGCCGACCTGGCAAGACTTGGATTCAAGGCAATGCTCTGCGGTACAATGGCATCATACATATCAGCTTCCCTGGCTGGAATATTACTTTAGCTAAATTCCCTAAATTTTTATCAACATTTTTCAGGCATTTGTCAAAAACGGTTTCCTGGCAATAAGAGGTGAAATTAAACGAAAATATTCATTAATGCATTGATAATCATTGCAATATAGTAACGGGCATGCTTTCAGGCTCCCTCTTTTTTCTGGTACCGGTCAATAAGAGCCTTTTTTTGACGGATCCATTTTTATAAATGATGAATGGCAGGTACCGGGAAATAACCATTCGGATTCTGTAGATAAAAAAAGACAGATCCATCGCAATACGCCATTTACAGACATGATGACGCTTGTCTGTGAGGTCATAATTTTTTATTTTTACCGTGTAAGATTTTTAGCTAAATTTTCATTAAATGAGATTCCTGATATGAAAACAAATCTTTTCGTTAGCATTTTTATTGTCAGCGCGATTATCTGCTCCTGCAATAGCAGGGCAGACAATAAGACAGATAAAAGTTCGGAGAATTTTATCCTGCAACAACCCGACGGAACCTTAACACTGAGGCTTGAGAAAGCCGTTTATTACAATAACGACGAGGATCCCTCAGGGAACACAGCAGAGTGGAATGTGAACATTACTAAAACAGGCCGTTATAATGTCTGGTTGTCAAGCGCTACCCGCGACACCACAAATCTGAACTATACAAAGGATGTTAAGGTCAACCTCCAGGACAACCCGCTTGAAGCCAGCAGGGAAATCAACAGGATCGTCCGTAATTCAGATGAAGTACGTCATCCTTATTACCAGGCTGATTCTTTTATGGGATCTTTTTTTGTTGAGGAACCTGGTGAGTACTATATACAGGTAATCAGCGAAAAAATATTGTCAGAGGAAAACGGTAAAGAGGCGGATAATATCAGGCTTATGTCGGTTCTGCTCACTCCGCAAACGAGATAATCTCGTTCCCCGCACTACTTTTTTACATACGGTCAACCCACCTGAATTTCTTGGAACTGTCTCCGATCTTCACGGCAATGGTAAGCTCGTGAGTCCCGTGAGTTGCACGCTGAATCTCATTTAAGGTGAAATCGTAAGAATAACCGACGAACAACGAGGTCATATTGATCCTGCTGTTTACGTATCTCACCCCGATATTTGCGACCAACGATCCTCCCGTTCTGTAAGAGACACCTGTCCATACGGTCTGCCCATATACATAAGTAAGTCCAAGATCAGCCTGAGGCATGATCTGCTCCGACATTTTTAACAGTAGCGATGGTCTTAGCTCAGTTTTTGTTCTGATGGGAAAGTTATATGATCCGAAAAGGTAATAATGTCTGTCAACCCTGAAACTCTGGTATGCATCATCACCAATCTTGGCGATAGCGCCGAGCAATTGCTGAGCTGAGAAACCAACTTCATAATAGTAGTTCTGAAGCAAAACCCCAAAATCTATATCAGGAACAAATATTCCTCTTCGCAGATTATCATTTAACCATGGCTCATCCGGATCCTTGAAACTTGACTCATCAGCCGTAATGATAAAATGATAGCCGGTGAAGGCAAGCCCGAATGAGAGCTGCGTATAGTCCTGAAGCCAGAGATGGTAGGAGTATGTTGTCTGGAAACCGGTTCTTGCGATAAGCCCGTGCCTGTCACTGAAGACATATCCTCCAATTCCCACTTTCCCTAAGGTTTTTGGTCTGTAAACAGTCTGATCAAAGATATTTTGCTGAAGCCGGTAACCTCTTTTAAGGAACCGGGTCTGATAACTGAAGGAGTAGGTCTTCGGAGAACCGGGGTAGCTGGTCCATTGCTCACGTACCGTAAGATTAAAGCTGGTGAATCCGTCACTGCCTGCATGTGCAGGATTGATCAGGAACTTGTTGTAGAGATACTGGCTGTACAGAGGCAGCTGCTGGGCAAATGACATCTGACCCAGCAAAGTGAATAATAATATGTATAATAATCTTTTCATAATCATTTAGATATCTACAATTGTTACGGCTCCGATAATTAACTTATACCCGTTCTTCAGATCAATAGTATAGTGATAAGCGTCAATCGGCAACTTCACGCCATTGCTTGTTGTTCCATCCCATGGTTGAGGATAACCCCGTTCAGATCTCCAGAGATGCTGTCCCCACCTGTTGTAAATGTTGACGATAACATCGGGATACAGATTCATATTGTCAATCTCCCAGTAGTCGTTTATTCCGTCGGCGTTGGGTGTTATTGCATCTGGTATGATGAGACAGTGATCACGTAAATATCCGACCCGTACGGTTCCCTCGACCATGCATCCGTTCCCGTCTGTAACGATCACACTGTATTCTCCGGTGGAAGCATTACTAAGATTCCTCTGAGTCGTACCGTCTGACCAAAGGTAGGCATAATCACCTGCGGGGACTCCTCCTGTAACAGTCAGCCTGACCTCTCCGTCATCCAGACCAGCACACCATGGGTCAGTTACCTCGAATGAGAGCCTCATTGGTTCAGGTTCAGTCAGTATGATCGACTCCTCGGCCTGGCAATTATTGGCATCTACCAATAATACTTTATAGTTCCCGGCGGAAAGGTTCTCCCTTGGATTACCAATTATGCCGTCGATCCACAGGTAAGCAACCGAACCCACATTATTCTCCGGTACAACAGTGATGGAGCCCGTAGTTCCTCCGGCGCAATCGATATTATAAGCTCCGTCGAAACTGATCGATGGGATAAGAGTCATGCCGAGTCGTTGCGGTTCAATGAGCATAAATGTTTCTGTGACGCTGCAGTTATTTTTGTCGGTAATTACTACAGTATATTCCCCTGCAATCAGCCTGTTAACATTCCTGCTTGGTGAGGTAAACCCTTCAGGTCCGCTCCAGCGGAATGTGTAGGGAGCCAGATCTGGTGACGGATCTATTGTTATTCGTCCGTCAGACATTCCATAACAGCTTATGTTGAATCCGTTATAATCGGATATCTCAGTGGTATAGGTTATCCTCGGGTGTACCCATAATATTATTGTATCTGCAATTCCGTCGCAGTCTGCCCCGCCGTCATCCGGAACGATGCGTGGTGTGAATACATACTCTGCTTTCCTGATTTCCCGGCTGCTGTTTGTCAAAGTCTCGGTGAGGTTAGTGATTTCCGTATAGGTTCCGCCAGTGGTGTTCCCGCCTATACCTTCATCCGGAGTAACGGTCAGATCGTAGACCCACTGGCCTCTGATCGTACCAAGCGGGTTGTTGACGGCAATGGTAGTACTCTCACCATCACACAGGGTCTCATTGGCGGTGCTGACTTCAATCTCCGGTGTCGGATTCACCCATACTTCAGCTGTGAACGGCGTCAGGTCGCAGAGGCCGTATACCTGCGGCATGATGGTGTAAATGACATTATGAGCTTCATTGTCAGAGTTGCCC
>JAHYJA010000055.1 GCA_019429325.1 Bacteroidales bacterium | reverse complement strand
ATCCAGAAGAGTGCCGCCGGTCCCCCGAGATGAATGGCAAGCGCCACACCGGCAATATTACCTGTACCCACCGTACCGGACAGAGCCGTTGAAAGTGCCTGGAAATGAGAGGTGTCACCCACATCAAGATGGTGATCATATTTCCCTCTGACAACATCTACTGCATGCCTGAAATAGCGGAATTGTGGAAATTTGAGATAAATTGTAAAAAAGATACCCGTTCCGAGAAGAAGAAACACGAACCACGGATGTCCGCCGATATAGCCATCGAGCATTACAAGGAAGTCATTGATTTTATGCATCATACGGAATCAAGTTGTTAATATTTTCAAGCTGAAAAGACAAATGTAACTATTTCCTTAAAAGAAAAAAGGGATTTCTGCCGGAGGATGGGATTTTTAAGGTCAGGGGGCTGGCAAGGCGAGAGCCCTGGGCCCTACCGATTCCCGTGGCTTCGCTTTGTTTCGTGTGCTTAGTGCCCTGAACATAGCTCCGGAGCGACATGTGGATCTTGTAATTGATCCATTTTTATGGTAATTTCAGAATAACCTGAGTCCAGGATTTCAAAATATTTAAAGAGGATATCACAACCCTTCCTTTTGGGATAAATTTCACTATTTTTAAGGCAATTTAATCATTAATGTATAACCTGTTAAATACCAGACAATATGGGCAGGAATAAATATAACCGGATTTTGCTGATCGCTCTGTTCTTTCTTCTTTCAAACCTGATTCTTAAACCGCAGACAACAGAACCTCCTTTCCTGAAATACATGAATCATCCCTGGGTTGATTCGGTACTGAAGAGTCTGACCCTTGAACAACAAATTGCACAGTGCATCTGGATTGCAGGATACTCAAACAGGGATATCTCACATGAGGTGGAGGTGGCCGATATCATAAGGAACTACGGAATAGGTGGTATCGTCTTCTTCCAGGGTACCGCCGGGAAGCAGGCTGAATTAACGAATTTTTACCAGAAGATATCAAAAGTCCCTCTTATTATCTCCATGGATGCAGAATGGGGACTGGGCATGCGGCTGGACAACATAGAGAAATTCCCTTACCAGATGACTCTCGGAGCAATACAGAACGATTCACTTATATATCTGATGGGAAGAGCTGTGGCTGACCAGTGCAAACGGCTCGGCGTTCATATAAACCTGGCCCCTGTTGCGGACATAAACAATAATCAATTCAATCCGGTCATTAATTACCGCTCATTCGGAGAAAACCGGGAAAATGTCACAACAAAGGCCATGATGTATATGAAAGGTATGCAGGATAACGGGGTAATGGCAACTCTGAAACATTTCCCGGGACACGGCGATACCAGTGTCGACTCGCATTACGATCTTCCGGTTATAACCCACCCCGTCAGCAGGCTCGACAGTATTGAGATCTTCCCCTTCCTGAACCTGATAAATGAAGGTGCCGGAGCTGTGATGACGGCCCACCTGAGCCTGCCTTCTCTCGACTCGGCTTCCTCGCTTCCCTCTACATTGTCGCCGGTCATTATTAACGATCTGCTGAAAAACCGTCTCGGATTCAAAGGCTTGGTAATCACCGACGCCATGAACATGAAAGGTGTGACAAAATATTTCGGACCTGGAGAAGCTGATGCAAAAGCGCTGGCTGCAGGGAACGATGTGATTGAGTTTGTGACAGATGTCGATGCTGCAATAAGAGAGATTCAGAACCATATCAGATTAAAAAAGCTGACTTCTGAGGAGATAACCCTGAAATGCAGAAAAGTGCTGGCATTGAAGTATTGGGCCGGGTTAAGCAAGTATCAGCCAGTAACCATTAACAATATCACGGAGGAGATATCTTCAAACAAAAACAAAGCCCTTATCCGTGAACTTTACATCAATTCACTCACCGTACTCAATAATAAAGAAGATATAATTCCGGTAAAAAACATGGAATCTGTAAGGATAGCTACCCTGGCAATAAACAGGGATGAAATGACTGTCTTCCAGCAAAGAGTTTCAGACTATCTGCCAGCTGATCACTTTTTTGTTGAACCTGCCGGCAATAAATCGCAGCCTGAATTGCTTGATAAACTTTCGGGTTATGATATTGTCATCACCGGGATCTTCAGAACAGACCAGCGGCCACAGAATTCTTACGGAATAAGACCCGAAATGGTCGATTTTTTGCAAAAACTTACCTGCACAACAAAGACGATTATAGCATATTTCGGAAACCCCTATGCTATTGCCCATCTCGAACCCGTCTGGAACAGCGAAGGGCTCATCGTGGCATACCAGGAAAATGATTTCACTGAAGACCTGTCGGCCCAGCTTATCTTCGGAGGTATCGGAGCCAGTGGTTCCCTGCCTGTCTCAATCACCGGGAAATGGCCTTCGGGATATGGTATCTCAACCCGCGGTAATATAAGGCTGCAGTTCGGCTTACCTGAGAGTGCAGGTATGTCTTCAGAAATGCTCAGCAGAAAGATCGATTCCATTGCTGTTGCCGGCATCAGAGCCGGAGCATACCCGGGGTGCCAGGTAATGGCTGCCAGAAAGGGCATTGTGATATTCCAGAAAACCTACGGGTTTCATACCTATGAAAACCGGATAAGGTTAGAGAAGGACGATATTTTTGATCTCGCATCTGTTACAAAAGTATCTGCCACACTTCCCGGATTAATGCTTCTTAATTCTCAGGGCAGATTCTCTCCGGACGAAAGGCTTGGGTTCTACCTCGATGAATTCAGCCATTCTAACAAAAGAAACTTGATAATGAGAGATTTACTTACTCACCAGGCAGGATTGACAGCCTGGATCCCCTTCTGGATGGAGACTGTGAGAAAAGACGAGAACCTGAAAAAGTCCATTTTCAGACCTGAACCGTCTGACAGATTCCAGGAGAAAGTTGCAGATCATCTGTATATAAACAGGAATTACAGGGATAAAATATTCACTGAAATAAAAAAGAGCCCCCTTGGTGAGAAGAAATATGTCTATTCCGATCTGACATTTATAATGGCTCCGGAAATAATTGAAAGAGTGACAGGCGAAAAATGGTATGCCTTTGTAACAAGGAGCATTTACCATAAGATAGGGGCCTTTGATATTGGCTTCAACCCGTATCTCAGGTACCCGCAAAGCAGGATTGTCCCGACCGAGTATGATTCCCTGTTCCGCCGCCAGCTTCTGCATGGTACTGTCCATGACGAGGGAGCTGCGATGCTGGGAGGCATTTCAGGTCATGCCGGACTCTTCTCGACTGCCAACGACCTGATGAAGCTGATGGAACTTTACAGGCGAATGGGCAATTACGGAGGGGAACAGCTTATCGCCGAAGAGGTGCTCAGGGAGTATACCCGGGTCCAGTTTCCTGAGAACAACAACAGAAGGGGCCTTGGGTTCGACAAACCGCTTCTTGACAATGCTGGTCTTCCTCAGGAAAAAGCCTACCCTGCAAAGGGTGCCTCTCCCGAAAGCTTCGGCCATTCAGGTTACACCGGGACCTTTGTCTGGATAGACCCGGTTTATGAAATCAGTTATGTCTTTCTCAGCAACAGGGTCTACCCTACCAGAAATAATAATCTTCTTTCAGATCTGAATATCAGAACAAACATCCTTCAGGCTCTGTATGACTCTGTGGAAGGTAAAAGGTGGTAGGCTCAGGGCTCAGGGCTCAGGGCTCAGGGCTCAGGGCTCAGAGTTCAGGATTGAAATTATTTCTTCCTGCTCTGTGCCCTTAGCCCCATGCCCTGTGCCATTTTGTGCCCAGAACAAGACTCGAACTTGCACACCGTAACCGGCACCAGCCCCTCAAGCTGGCGTGTCTACCAATTTCACCATCTGGGCGATTACAGGCATAACGGCGTAGAGGCGCAATGGCTCAGTGGCCGTATACCTGTTTAAACCAAATAACAAAGAACCTCAATTTTATATGCCGTTACACCGTTTTTTTTTGCCGCTGCGCCGTTAAGCCGTTAAGCCACTGCGCCGTTTATTGTGCCCAGAACAGGACTCGAACCTGCACATCATTGCTGACACTAGTCCCTGAAACTAGCGCGTCTACCAATTTCGCCATCTGGGCAATTAAACAATTGCGGTTGCAAAAATAAGAAAAAAAATTCCTTTTTGAAGATGGTGTATAAATTAAAAATATATTTTTGCTCCCTGATTTATAAAGATGAACAACGGGATAAAAAAGATTTTGTGGCTGATCATGCATCCTTTCTGAAGGTCTGCATAATCTTATCATGATTATTCCAAATCAGAAAGATAATACAGGCCTGCAAAAAGTTGCAGGTTTTTTTTTAACCTAAAACGGAAATGGAAATCTCAAAAGTAATGAAATTCGGGGGTACCTCGGTGGGAAGCCCCGACAGAATGAGAGCATTAATCCCGCTGATAACCGACAGCGAGAGAAAAATAGTGGTCCTGTCAGCTATGTCGGGAACCACCAACAGACTTGTGGAGATCACTGAACTTCTTTACGCCGGAGATGTTGATCAGGCGTCTAAAAAGATCGGAGAGATGAGAACTGATTACCACCAGGTGGCTGAGGAGCTTTTCGAGACGGATTCCTTCAGACAAACAGGTCATGAACTCGTCGACTCCCATTTTGATTATATCAGCAATTTCACCCTGCGGATCTTTACGAAACTACAGGAAAAAGCTATCCTGGCGCAGGGGGAATTACTATCAACATCATTATTCCATAAGCTGCTGAATGAAAGGAATATAGATGCGTTACTCCTGCCCGCTCTCAACTTCATGCGGATCGACAAGGATGGCGAGCCGGACATGTTTTATATAGAGGAAAATATAATCCGTGAAATTGAAAAACTGCCGGCCGGGAATATAATAATAACTCAGGGGTATATCTGCCGGAATGCTTTCGGTGAAACAGATAACCTCAAGCGCGGAGGAAGTGATTTCAGCGCGTCAATCATCGGGGCCGCCCTCAACGTTTCGGAGATCCAGATCTGGACCGATATAAGCGGGTTTCATAATAACGACCCGCGTTATGTGGAGAACACTTCAGTTATAAGGGAGCTGTCGTTCGACGAAGCGGCCGAGCTTGCATATTTCGGGGCCAAGATACTGCATCCGTCAAGCGTGAATCCCGCACGGTTAAAAAACATCCCTGTGAGACTAAAAAACACCATGGAACCTGCTGACGAGGGAACACTGATCACTTCTTCCAGCCTTCTCCTGGATTATAAAGCCGTTGCAGCAAAGGATGGGATCTCTGTCCTCAGAATCAATTCCGACAGAATGCTGTTGGCATACGGCTTCCTGCGGAAGGTGTTCGAGATATTCGAGGCTTACAAAACACCCATCGACATGATAACAACATCGGAGGTGGCAGTCTCATTAACAATCGACAATGCACAGTTCCTGAGTCAGATAGCAAGAGACCTTAAGAGCCTCGGATCAGTCGAAGTGGAAGAAAACCAAACCATTATCTGTATCGTCGGTGACTTCAGGACGGAACGGACCGGGTCTGCCCCTGAAATATTTGAAGCCCTGGACACAATACCGCTTAAAATGATATCATATGGCGGAAGCCCCCACAGTCTTTCACTTCTTATCGATACAAGTGATAAAGTGAAGGCTCTCAGATTACTCAGCGAACACCTTTTTAAGTAAAAGCATGATAAGCAAAGATACAATTGAGAAATTCCGTGAGCAACCTACTCCTTTTTATTATTATGATCTCGATGTTCTGAGAATTACCTGCGAAAACCTCAGAAAGGAGTCTGAAAAATATGGATACAAAGTCCATTATGCGGTCAAGGCAAACGCAAATCCCGTTATTCTTAAAATAATTTCCTCCTACGGTTTCGGGGCCGACTGTGTGAGCTGGAACGAGATCGACCGTGCCATAAACACAGGCTTCAAACCTTCGGAAATCGTATTTGCAGGAGTGGGTAAGTCGGACAGGGAAATTGAATCAGCAATCGATGCAAATATTTTTTGCTTCAACTGTGAGTCGATACCCGAAATGGAAGTAATCGACGCCATTGCGGCAAAACGCAACAAAACTGCAGTCATAGCCCTTAGAATAAATCCTTATATCGACGCTCTTACGCATAAGTACATCACTACCGGTATCGAGGAAAGCAAATTTGGAATTAATATTGGTGACCTGGATGAGGTAACAGCGAAACTGGCTACTCTTAGAAATCTGAGACTCATTGGCATTCACTTCCATGTCGGGTCTCAGATCACCAGAATGAACGTTTTCAGCAGTCTGTGTTCGAGAATAAACGAGCTTCAGGATTGGTTCGAGGCAAGAAACTTCAAACTTGATATTATCAATGCCGGCGGTGGCCTGGGGATTGACTATGACCACCCCGACACACCCGTTCCCTTCGATGATTACTCAAAACTGATCAACGACCTGATCACCCTGCGTCCGGGACAAACCATCCATATCGAACCCGGAAGAGCCCTGACCGGTCAGTGCGGAAGCCTGATCTCCAGAGTACTGTACGTAAAAAAAGGTGCCAATAAAACTTTCGCCATTATCGATGCCGGAATGACCGATCTTATCCGTCCTGCCCTTTATCAGGCTTATCACAAAATCGAAAATCTGACGTCATCGGGTGCTCTTGAGCATTATGATGTTGTCGGACCTATATGTGAGTCGTCAGATACCTTCGGGAAGTATATCGAACTGCCCGAAACAAGCAGGGGTGACCTGATAGCAATACGATCGGCGGGAGCCTATGGTGAAGCAATGGCCTCAAGATATAATCTGCGGGATCTGCCCCGCTCCTTCTTTTCGGATAAACTTGAACCTTAAGGCGGAAGGCGGAGGGCTGAAAACTCTGAAACTCTGAAACTCTGAAACTCTGAACCGAGGCGCTCCGCGCCGAGCTCGCCGAAGGCAAACTCTGAAGCTATATAATATATTTTCGTCAGAATTTAAGTAGTCCCAGACTGTAAAGAAAAACCATGGCTATAGCAACAGGTGCCACAAATTTTACTATGAACATATAAAGCGGGAGATAGCCGGCTTTAAGTTCCCCTTTATTGGTAAGCTCTTCCCTGGTCGCCTGGCGGCTGTAGAACCATCCGATAAAGAGAACGATACAAAGCCCACCGAGCGGAAGCATGATGTTTGATGTCAGATATTCAAGCAATCCGAAAATATTTCTCCCGAGAATCCTGACATTGTCAATGGGACCCAGTGACAGAACTGTCACAAGGCCGAGTACAGACACAGCCAGTGTGGCAGCTATGGTGGCCTTTCTCCTTGTCATTCTGAGTTCCTCCGCCAGGTAGGCCACAATTACCTCAAGAACCGAGATGGTCGATGTAAGGGCCGCCACTGCAAGCAGAATGAAGAAGATCAGGGCAAATACCTCACCAAACGGCATTTTCTGAAATATCCCGGGAATAACAATGAAAACCAGTCCTGTACCGGATGCAGGCGATCCTCCAAGGGCAAAAAGTGCAGGAAATATTGCGATACCGGCTATTATCGCGATCAGCGTGTCAGCCGATACCACGAAGAAAGCAGATGAAGCCAGATTCTCTTTTTTACGGATATAGGATCCGTAAGTGATAAGTGTACCCATCCCGACACTAAGTGAGAAAAAGGCCTGTCCCAAAGCCTCAAGAATGACTTTCGGCGTAATTTTGCTGAAATCGGGCTTAAAAAGAAACTTCAGTCCCGCCCCTGACCCTTCGAGAGTAAGCGATCTGACGCAGAGTGAAATAAGCAGGGCAAGCAGAAAAGGCATAAGGATCTTCGTGTATTTTTCAATACCCTTTCTGACACCTGAAAGTATGATAAGTGCTGTAAAAGCCATAAAAATCGCAAACCATAAAAGCGGACGGAATGAGCCTCCAACGAAATCGTCAAACATTCCGGTCAGTTCTGCATCACTTTTTCCTGACAGATTTCCGGTAAGAGCCTGATAAAAATACTCGAGGGTCCACCCTGCAACAGTGGTATAGAAGGCCAGGATCATAAAGGCAGCAGCAACACCCATCAAACCAATCAGATACCAAGGTTTGCCCGGTGCCAGAAGTCTGAATGCCCCATATGGATTCTTCTGGGCTGAGCGGCCGATAACGAACTCCGACAACATCACCGGTAACCCGATCGCTATTACGAACAAAAGATATACAAGAAGGAAGGCCCCTCCCCCATTCTCACCGGTAACATAGGGGAACCGCCAGATATTTCCCAGGCCGATAGCGGATCCGGCTGCAGCGGCGATAACTCCGAACTTGCTGGTAAAACTGTCGCGTTCGCCGGTTATGGGTTCATTCATATAATATATGTTAAAGTTTTACTTTCCTGACCCTGCAGAAAAAGTTTTGCGCCAAAATTATAAATAAAAGCATAAATTTACGGTTCAATCATTCTAAAAACCAAAAGTATGCTCAGAAATATTTTCCTGCTGATCCTGTTGCTGACTCTCTCTTGTTCTCCGCTTAAGATGTACCAGGATCTGCCCGAGGTAAAGGCCTGGGAAAGCGATATAACAGAGTTCGAAAAGCTGGATGTGGCGAAATCCTACCCCTTAAATGCGGTTCTGTTTGCGGGCAGTTCAAGCATAAGGCTCTGGACCACCCTGCCTGAAGATATGAAGCCATTCAATGTTATCCAGAGAGGATACGGTGGCGCCAAGCTGAGCGATTTTGCCGTTTATGCCGACAGGATCATCAACCCTCATAAATGCAGTGCCATAGTCCTGTTTATTGCCAACGACATAACAGGAGGGTCGCAGGACAAAACACCTGAGGAAGTGGCAAGATTGTTCAGTATTGTTTTAAAAACCATACGAAAAAAGCATCCTGCCACACCGGTTTTCTGGATAGGCATCACTCCCACCCCTGCACGGTGGGTCGTATGGCAGGATATCAACATGGCCAATAATCTGATAAAGCACATTTGCGAAACAAGCCGTAATACTTACTATATCCGCACGGATCATCTCTTCAGGGACGCGGAAGGCAAGCCCCGGCAGGAGCTCTTTGTAGCCGATAAACTGCATCTTAATGAAGAGGGATATAAAATCTGGACCGGCATTATTAAAAATGAGCTCATGAATGTGCTAGGCGACAGAATTCCGTTACGTTAAGATCTTCTGCCATAAAATGAAACACTTCTTTACTCTCGCGATTATGTTGTCTGTTAGCAGTATGCTGAATGCACAGGTTCAGATAATAGCTCACAGGGGAGCTTCATATCTTGCACCCGAGAATACCGTCGCTGCTGCGAAGCTTGCCTGGGAACTCAATGCTGATGCCGTCGAGGTCGATATCTATCTGACGGCAGACAATAAAATTATGTGTCTGCATGATGCCACGACCAGAAGGACCACGGGAGCCGATCACCCGATTAAGGAGACATCTTCTCGTGTACTGCGAAAACTCGATGCCGGATCCTTTAAGGATGAGAAGTACAGGGGTGAGAAAATTCCCTTCCTTAAGGAGGTGATTAAGACAGTTCCCCCAGGAAAGGAGCTTGTTATCGAACTAAAATGCGGAAGTGAGGTCCTTCCGTTCCTCAGAAAAGAAATAAACCGTTACGGAAAGGTTAAACGCTTCGTATTTATCTGCTTTGATCTTCAGACAATAACCGATACGCGGAAAATATTCCCCGGGAATCCCTGTTACTGGCTATGCAGTAACAGGGAACTATTAAACACGAATCTGCCGTTAGTTCCTCAGGCCGGTTTGCAGGGAGTGAGCCTCAGCTATAATATCATCAGCGAAGATGTTGCTGAAAAGGTCAGAGGCATGGACCTCGAACTATTCACCTGGACCGTTGATAATCCCGATGAAGCAAAACGTCTTATTTCATTGTCAGTCAAAGGCATAACTACAAACCGTCCCGGCTGGCTCAGAGACCAGATCAACCTGCCATAAATACTTCAGACAAATATCCATAATCCAGTCACACTATGAAAAAGCCTATCTCACGCCGTATCTTCTTCAGTAAAACAGTCGGCGCCGGGGCGGGAGCCCTCATACTTCCATCCCTTCCGGCGTTTGGAATGCAGCAAAAGTCGCAGGGCATTACCCCCCTTATTATAACCAGTCATACCAACGAAGCAGGTCAGAACGCGATGGAAGCAGGCTGGGAAATACTCAGGAACGGAGGCAGTGCCGTTGACGCTGTGGAAAAGGCGGCCAATATCATTGAGGTTGATCCGGAGGATACCAGTGTCGGTTACGGCGGTCTGCCCAATGAGCGTGGTGTGGTCCAGCTCGATGCCTCATTTATGGATGGAAAAACCTATTCGGCAGGTGCCGTGGCCTGCCTCGAAAGGATAAAAACACCGGCATCTGTTGCCAGGCTCGTGATGCAGAGGACAGATCATGTTTTGCTGGTAGGGGAAGGTGCGCTTGAGTTTGCCAGGGCCTGGGGATTCCCTGAGGAGAATCTTCTCACCGAAAAAGCCAGGAAGATCTGGCTTCGCTGGAAAGAGGAACTGAGCCCCACTGATGACTGGGGCGTGCCGGAACACCTTCAGAACCTTGAAAGATCGGAAGCCTACCTGAAGGATTTTCCAGGTATCGAGCACCATTACGGAACGACCAATGTCCTTGCCATTGATAAAAACGGCGATATTGCCGGCTGTACAACCACCAGCGGACTCAGTTTCAAGCTAAACGGCCGTGTGGGGGACTCTCCGATAATAGGAGCCGGCCTTTATGTGGATAACGAAGTTGGCGCTGCGGGAGCAACAGGGAGAGGAGAAGATGTAATTAAATCATGTGCTTCCTTTTATATGGTCCAGCGGATGAAGGAAGGACGGACACCTCAGCAGGCATGTGAGGATGCGCTCAAAATGATAATCGACAGATACAGGAAAATCAATCCGGAATTCTATCCCAGCGAAAAGTTCGTAGCAATTAATCGCAGGGGCGAGATGGGCTGTGCAACGATGAAGGGAAACCGCAATCCCCAGATGTCGTTACGCACGGAAAAAGGTTTATCGAGATATGAAGGAACCATTGCATTTCCAGGGAAATAGAGGTTGTCTTAAAAGGGGAAATCCGTTAACCGCTGAGACCGCAAAGAAAAAACGCTAAGAACGCAAAGATTTGATAATATGGCTCTTATCTTTGCGCCCTTTGCGTCTACCTTGAGTTCTTTGCGGTTAGGCAAGACTTTTAAGACAACCTCTGTGATATGTTCTATTTGAGTTTTATACTTCTGTCATAGAGTGCTTTCCAGTCGCCGTCAGATGGATCAGTGGATGACAGGGGCTTATCGGCGGTTTTCCTTTCGAGCTTCCTTATAACATATGACCTGTCATGTGATATCTCACCTTTCCCCGGGCCGACATAATCAACCCAGGCTATGAACCTGTTTATCTTATTGGGCATCACTTCCGATGTCCTGATAAAGCCGACATCTTCAGCTTTCAGGGCGTAATTATTGTGGGTCTCTTCCCATACATCAACATAGTAAACAAAGGGTTTAAGATGCGAGAAGACAACTATGCCATCCTTGTCGGTGAAGCCTTCCGATTCCATGTTGGTCTCATTTTCCCAGTCGGGAAGAGTCGGGTAGAGTCTCACACTGGCATCAGGAATAAGATACTCTTCGAACCATTCACGTACCTCTATCTCCAGCAGAGTAGGTATCTTGACATCCATTATCAATGATGCCTTATCGGACTGGCCATTCTTTGAGAAGGCTGTCATTATAACCTCGAAGGTGCCCGATCCGGTGAAAACATGAGTGGGGTGCGCCTCATCAGAGCCCCATCCGTCGCCAAAATCCCATTCAAACCTCACAGCATCTTTCGAAGTATTGGTAAATGTAACCCCCTCCCCTACTACCGGGTTACCCGGTGTGGCTGAGAAATGAGCCTGTGGATCTTTCTCGCACGCCATCAGCATAAAGGGAAGGAGCAGTATCAGGCAGATGTTCTTTTTCATTGCTTATAAGTTTAATTGTATAAAGGTAATAATCCAAATTACGTGCCACAGTTTAAAAGTCTGAATTATTTTCCGGAAGTTGCATCATTCCGGTAATTATAATCACAAAACAAAACATTTCTGGTAAATGTTCAAAAATAAACCCATCCCCGCTGATCTCCCTTTCTCCCTTTCTCCCCCTTTTTCCTTCGGTCTTCGGTCTTACTTGGCACAGGGCACAGTGCTCCAGCCTACGCTGAAGCTTCGGCTGGCAATGCAGGGCACAGTGCTCCAGCCTACGCTGAAGCTTCGGCTGGCAATGCAGGGCTCAGGGCAAGAGAGTAATTCTGTTTGCCAACTGCCAACTGCTACTGCCAACTTTCTTCGGTCTTCGGTCTTCGGTCTTCCGTCTTCCGGAACCAAAATTATTAATTATCTTTGCACACCTTTAATAAATGATTTACTCAGAGAATGATCACGATAACTTTTCCTGACGGTTCCACAAGGGAATACAGGCGGGGCATCAGCAGTCTGGAAATAGCCGAAAGCATCAGTCCGCGACTGGCGAAAGAGGTATATGCAGCAACCGTCAATGGTGACGTTTACGACCTCACAAGGCCGATAAATGACAATTCGAGACTGAAGCTCCATAAATGGGAGGATGAAGAAGCGAAGCATGCCTTCTGGCACTCTTCCGCACATCTTATGGCCGAAGCACTCGAAGCACTTTATCCCGGGATCAAATTTGGCATTGGCCCGGCTATTGAAAACGGGTTTTATTATGATGTTGATCCAGGTGACGGACGCATCATTACAGATGCCGACCTTCCGGTAATTGAGAATAAGATGAAGGAGCTTGCTTCCAGAAATCTTTCTTACAAACGACGGGAAGTTACTAAAAACGAGGCGATAAGTGTTTTCTCCGAGAAAGGTGATGAGTACAAAACAGAGCTTATAAGTGAACTGGAAGACGGAACAATATCGCTCTATACACAGGGTGATTTTACGGATCTCTGCCGCGGACCCCATCTGCCTTCAACCGAGCCCATTAAGGCAATCAAACTGCTTAGCGTTGCCGGTGCTTACTGGAGGGGTAATGAGAAGCGGAAAATGCTGACACGCATCTACGGCATCACGTATCCGAAGCAAAAAATGCTTGATGAGTACCTTGTCCTGCTCGAGGAAGCAAAAAGGAGAGATCACCGCAAGATAGGAAAGGAACTTGAATTGTTCACTTTTTCGCCAAGGGTCGGGATGGGGCTTCCGCTATGGCTTCCGAAAGGTTCGGACATCAGACAGAACCTCATCAGTTTTCTTACGGCAATACTCAGGAGAAGAGGTTATAAGATTGTTACAACTCCTCACATCGGAAATATTGAACTGTATAAGCTGTCGGGGCACTATGAGAAATATGGTGCCGATTCGTTTCAGCCAATGTCGACACCCCAGGAAGGTGAACAGTTCATGCTGAAACCCATGAACTGCCCGCATCATTGCGAGATCTATAATTCCACACAGCACTCATACCGCGACCTTCCCCTGAGGATGGCGGAATTCGGGACAGTTTACCGTTATGAACAGAGCGGTGAGCTTCACGGACTTACACGGGTCAGGAGCTTTACCCAGGATGATGCGCACCATTTCTGCCGGCCCGACCAGCTGAGAGAAGAATTCAAAAGCATAATCGATCTTATACTCTATATTTTTAAAATACTGAACTTTAATGATTTCACTGCCCAGATCTCTCTCAGGGATCCTGATAACAAGCAGAAATATATAGGGTCGGACGAAAACTGGAAAAAGGCTGAGGAGGATATTATCGTTGCTGCCCGGGAAAAAAACCTCCAGACCACTGTAGTTCCGGGCGAAGCAGCTTTTTACGGCCCGAAGCTGGATTTTATGGTCAGGGATGCGATCGGCAGAAAATGGCAGCTTGGAACGATTCAGGTTGATTATAATCTTCCTGAACGGTTCGATCTTACCTATAATGGCAGTGACAACCAGAAACACCAGCCGGTGATGATCCACAGAACTGTTTTCGGATCCCTTGAACGGTTTGTGGCTGTACTTATTGAGAACACCGCCGGTAAGTTTCCACTCTGGCTGGCACCCGAAAAGGCTGTCATCCTCCCTATTAGTGAAAAATTCAATGATTATGCGGCAAATGTTTTGGATATTCTAAATAATTCCGATATTTGCACCTTGATCGACGACCGTAATGAAAAGATAGGTAAGAAGATCAGGGATAATGAATTAAAGAGGATCCCATACCTTCTGGTAATAGGTGAAAAAGAGGCTGAGAGCGGAACGGTTGCTGTCCGTAAGCAGGGAGAAGGCGACAGGGGAAGTATGAAAGTCGAAGAATTTGTGAGTTTTATCAGGAGGGAAATAGAAAACGAGATTGCATATTGATTGCATATTTTGAAGTTTTAGTATTAACAAAAAGTAGGAGGACAGAGTTATAGCCGTAACAGTAAGGCGAAGCTGGGGCACTAATACCCAACCGGCTCACAGGATCAACAACCGGATTACAGCAAAAGTGGTCAGAGTTGTCGGTGAAAATATAGAAGCAAACGTAATGAGTATCCAGGAAGCGCTTGGTCTCGCAGACCGAATGGAACTCGACCTGGTGGAAATCTCACCCAATGCTGATCCTCCGGTATGTAAGATAGTTGATTATCAGAAGTTTCTTTATCAACAGAAAAAGAAACAGAAGGAGATCAAGGCAAAAACGACAAAAATAGTCGTTAAGGAAATAAGGTTTGGACCGAATACTGATGATCACGATTATAACTTTAAGCTCAGGCATGCAATCAGATTTCTGGAAGAAGGAGCAAAAGTAAGGGCTTATGTGTTCTTTAAAGGAAGATCGATATTATTCAAGGAAAAGGGAGAAGTGCTTCTGTTGCGCTTTGCAAGCGACCTTGAAGAGTACGGGAAGGTGGAACAGCTTCCCAGGCTCGAAGGAAAGAGGATGATCATTTCCTTCGCGCCAAAAAAGAAAAAATAGATGTAATAATTTACTTTGAGGATAAAGAGATGCCAAAAATGAAAACAAATCCCGGTGCAAAAAAAAGGTTCACCCTCACCGGGTCAGGAAAGATCAAGCGTAAGCATGCATATAAAAGCCATATACTTACTAAAAAATCAACCAAGCGGAAAAGGAACCTTACCTATTTCGGGCAGGTTGACAAAGCTGATGAGAAAAATATCAAGCTTCTCCTGGCAATAAAGTAGTATTGTCCGCTTTGACAAACATAAATTATGTTAAACAGATTGTTCAGCTGTTAAGTGTCCGTAAGAGGAACGCTGACATTCACAAAAATTAAGTAATGCCAAGATCAGTAAATTCAGTAGCATCAAGGGCCAGAAGAAAAAAGGTCCTTAAACAGACAAAAGGGAACTTCCTCTCAAGAAGAAATGTATTTACAGTAGCAAAGAACACCCTCGATAAAGGGTTGGGGTATGCTTATCGCGACAGGAAGAAAAAGAAGGGATCATTCAGGTCGCTGTGGATACAAAGGATTAATGCCGGTGTGCGCCAGTATGATATGAGTTACTCAGAATTTATCGGTAAGCTTGATAAGCAAGGCATTGAGCTTAACAGGAAAACACTGGCAGACCTGGCAATGAACCATCCCGAGGCTTTTAAAGCCATTGTCGAGAAGGTTAAGTAACAATTCACCTGATTTTCATAAACATCCGTCTCAGCCTGATCTTCTTCAGGCCGGATGCCTCTTTGTCGAGCGAAAGCCAGATAAATTTGGGTTTTCCTACTACATGGTCCTCAGGCACAAAACCCCAGTATCGCGAATCGGCGGAATTATGCCTGTTATCACCCATCATCCAGTAATAATCCAGTTTAAAGGTATAGGAATATGAAGGTATATCGTTTATGAATATGGCGCTTCCCTCCACCCTGAGGGTGTTATCCTCATACACATCAATAATCCTCTCATAAAGGCAAAGGTTTGAAGTATCGATCCTGACTGAAACACCCCTGGCCGGTATCCATAAGGGGCCGAAATTGTCTTCATTCCATCTGTACGCCCCGGTGTGGGGGAAAATATGAGGGGCGTATTCTCCTTCCCTGGCAAAAATCTGTGTTACTTCCCTTACATTTGAGAATTTTGAAATTGTGTTTGCACTGTTCCTGGTAAGAGGGAGAATGTACGCAGATCCGGAAATCATAGTCTGATCCGCCCTGGATATACCAAGCCTCTCAAACGCTTTTGGATTAATGGTGGTCCCGTTCGTGCCAACAACATAGGTGGTCTGCTGACTTTCGTTCTCTTCGAGTTGTACCCCGTTCACGAATACGACTCCCATTCTGATAGTAACAGTATCACCGGGAACAGCTATACATCTCTTGACATAATTGTCCCTTCTGTCGACTGGGCGGTAAACAATATTGAATCTGTCCCAAATTTCCCTGCGAGCAAGCCTGAGGTAATTCTCATACGGCTGAACGCGGCTGTTCCCGTAGCTGTCCCTGTCCCTCAGCTCACGGGCCTTCCTCCTGAGGATTTCATAGTAGCTTGTCTCCTGCTCCTCCAGAACAACAGTATCTCCTGCAGGAAAATTAAAAACTATCGGATCGTTATTCTTCACATCCCCGAACCCGGCAAGCCGTTTGTAATCCCACTGGATTAAACCGGACCATGATTTCCCTCCGACAAGCGGCATGGTGTGCTGTGTAAAGGGAAAAGCTATCGGTGTGTTGGGCATCCGCGGACCGTAAGCCATCTTGCTGACAAAGAGATGGTCGCCTATCAGCAATGATTTCTCCATCGATCCGGTCGGGATCCGGTAGTTCTGAAACAGAAAAATGTTTATAAGCGTGACTGCTATCACAGCAAATATCAGGGCATCAAGCCATTCAATAAAAGTACTGTTGGTGCCGGAGCGTTTCTTCCAGAAGGTCCAGTTTACTTTCCCTGAGACATAAATGTCGAAAAGAACCGGAATCCCCAGAAGAAGCCAGAAACTGCCGATCCAGATCACCAGCAAAAGATAAATAACTGCCGCTATTGCAAATCTGAGGTGCCTTCTGTCAAAAGATTCAAACATGGTATCGCTATAATTATGAAGTTGCAAAAGTAAAAATAATAATCAGAATCCAAGCACATCGTCCATGGTGAAGACCCCTTTCCTGCCGGAGATATATTCAGCGGCAATCACTGCTCCCAGCGCAAAACCTTTCCTGCTTTTTGCTTCATGCCTGATTACTATAGTATCAATTTCTGAGCTCCAGGCAACAATATGCGTGCCAGGAACGTTGCCTTCCCTCACTGAATGAAGGGGCACCATATTCGCAGCTGCCGGCTCACCGGAAATCCATCCTCTGTATTGGCTGTGATGGGTTGTGATTGCTTTGGCAAGTGTTATGGCGGTTCCGCTTGGAGCATCCAGCTTCCTCACATGATGGATCTCCTCTATTGAGGGTTTATAGTCTTCATAGCGCTCTATAAGACCGGCAAGGTCGCTGTTCAGCCTGAAGAAAATATTCACCCCTATACTGAAATTAGCTGAATGTATGAACGAGGTGCCGTTTTCAATACATAGCCTTGCTGCCTTATCGTAATCATGAAGCCATCCGGTTGTGCCGCTTACCACGGGTACCCTCATTTCAAAACACTTCGTTATATTTCTGAAAGCCGAACCAGGGACAGAAAACTCAATCGCCACATCAACTTCCTTAAAATTCAGGGGATTGAGATCAGCAGTGTTTATTTCATCGATAATAATCTTTATCACATGTCCCCTCTTAAGGGCTGCCTCCCCGATCTCATGGCCCATGCGGCCGTAACCAATCAGTGCAATATTCATAACTGTATGCCTATTTGTATAAAACAATAACAGATCTCTTCTTTCCATTTAGTTCCACCACAGACCCTCCCCTGACGGGTTCGTTCCTCTCCCATTCCGCCTTTTCAACTTCTGCAGATATCATTCTGTATTTAATGTCGTGCTTCTTTAAGTCAAGCAAGGCTTTGCAGTCAGTGATAAAATAGAGAATATAACATTTCCCTTCCCGGGCTGAAAGATATGCCTCGCCACCCTCCTCAACCTCAAGGAGGTGCATCGAAGGTTCCATATCCCACATTTTTGTGATCTTCTCAATGTCCCTGACTGTTTTAATGCAGTTAATTGAAATTTCACTGAGCCCGAGACCTGAGGGAGGCCTGTGAAACCTGCTGGATGCAAAACCACCGGTTATGTTCCGGAAAAATGTATTAATTGCATGCTCCGTGTTGATGCCCCTGTCGAGCCAGCTGCCACTGTCGCTCCCATAAATCTTAGTGCTGTTTACCGGACGGGTCTTATCTTTAATATAATCAAAAACGTATTGTGCATTGCTCCAGTTGACAGGACCCGCCAGCTGACTGTTCTGGGAAATATCAATGAAACCATACCGGTCGGGATGATCTAGGGTGCGCTTATGAGTGGCTGTTTTTACATCCCAGTTATCCCACATCTGCGTTACGCAGATATCTCTCTCCCCGGCAACTGATCTGACGAAGTCAACCCAGTAAATTGCCCATTCTTCCCTGCCGCTCGTCTCATTATCAATACAATACAACACATTGTCGTATTGAAGGGAGGTCGAAAGAAGCTTCTCAACAAACTTCTGCTGATATTCCAGGAGGATAATATTATTGTCAAGTTCAGGAACCGAGAAGAAGAAAGGCTGGACATTTGATCCCGGATGAAGCGGATAAACAGAATCGAGTCCTGTCTCCGCGAAAGAGTAATTAACGTTATTCGCCGGATTAAAGGGATCGGTTATCCATGGATCGCGGGAGTGATCGAACCTGTCCCATATTTCAATCTGTACGATAATGTCCCGCTCCCGTGCAAGTTTTAAGAGACTTTCAAAACGGCCCCAGTATTGATCGTTCCAGGTGTTAAGATCATATTTCCCCCCGGAGGTTAAGCCAAATGCATGCAGGTTGCCCGGATCCCTGTCGCTCATTGTATTACGGAGATAGTTGCCCCCTGACGCTTTCAGACTGTCAAGGTGTGTCAGCAGGTTTTCATTCTGGAAAAGATTATCATTACCGGTGGCTCCCAGAAGGAGAACAGGCTTGCTTTTATATTGCCAGTAGAAAGGGTTGGCTGTGTACGGGCGGATGTGATTCCCTCCTTCCCATGGTACAGATTCGCGGATGCAACCCTGGCTGATCAGGAGAATACAGCATATCCCTGTTAAAAGTGATTCTCTCATTTCTCTTGGTTGTTATAAGTTTAAGAACCTTAAAATTGCTGTGAATTTATATCTTTACTGCAAACTTTACAATGCACAACAAGTTAAAATTATTTTATCCTTGGTTCCCGGTCCCTGGTCCTGGGTTCTGGGTCGTGGCGCACTAAAAGCTGTAACTCCGAAACGAGGAGCAAAGCGACGAGATCACCAAAGGTCGCGCCAGGCGGGATAAACTTCGCCGAAGGTAAACTCTGAAACTCTGAAACTCTGAAACATTGAAACTTTGAAACTTTGAAACAAAAAAACTTGTTCCTGCCATGATGAAACTGTTACTAATATTATCTGCATCTGTCATGATACTTACTACATCCTGTAATCAAAAGGAAAAAGCCGACCTCGTCATAATCAACGGCAAGGTTCTGACTATAGACGGTTCAGGTTCCGGGGCCGAAGCCATAGCTGTAAAGGGTGAAATAATCATTGCAGTTGGTTCTTCGAAGAAGATATCAGGAATGATCGAAGAGGGTGTGACGAAAGTAATTGATGCCAGGGGCAGGCTTGTGGTCCCCGGATTTAATGATGCTCATGTGCATTTTGGTCCGCTCGACCCTGATTATATCGAACTCAGGTACACAACCGATCCTTCCGTTTTCACTGAAAAAGTCAGGGATCAGGTTGCCAGGTCAAAACCCGGGGAACTGATAAGAGGGGGGCACTGGGAGCACGAAATGTTCATCGACAGGCAATGGCCGGCAAAGGAACTGATTGATGCGGTATCTCAGGATAATCCCGTTGTTCTAAGCAGGGCCGACGGACATTCTGTCCTGGTAAACAGTTATGTTCTGAGAAACTCAGGAATTACCAGAGAGACTCCTGATCCTTTCGGAGGTGAGATAATGAGAGACCCT
>JAHYJA010000054.1 GCA_019429325.1 Bacteroidales bacterium | reverse complement strand
ATGAACAAGAAAACACAGCCATCCTATGGCTGGTGGATCGAACAGGGAGCTACCACAACCTGGGAGCGCTGGGATGGGGGCGGATCACGTAACCATCCCATGTTTGGCGGAGGAATTGTATGGTTCTACAGGAAACTGGCAGGAATGAATGCCGATCCTGAAAATCCAGGTTACCGCAATATAATTTTCCGTCCTCAGCCTGCAGGTGACCTGAAATATGCATCCTATTCAAATCTCACTCCTTATGGTACCGCCGGAATCAGGTGGGAAATGAAAGATAAAAACTTCGTAATGGAAGTGAATGTTCCTGTCGGAAGCACTGCAACTGTTTATGTGCCTGCCGCGTCAGCGGGTGAAATCAGAGAAAACGGAAAAGCATTAAAAAAGAACAATAAAAACATTACTTTTATCAGAACTGAAGACAATTATGCTGTTTTCAACATTAATTCAGGTAAATATGTTTTCTCATCTGTAATATCAAAACAATAATCCGAAAATAATATTCACTAAAACAACATTAACCAATGAGAAGTAAATTCTTTTTATCACTCTTTTTCCTGTTTTTCATTACCGGCTCTTACGCTCAGGAACTGGCAAATTTCAGGAGAGCTCCTGTTGTGTCTCCTGAAATAGGCGAGAAAACGGTCACATTCAGGATGTCTGCTCCTCAGGCCAAGCTGGTTAGGCTGTATGGCTCCTGGATGAGAAGCTTTGATTCATCGATCAACATGAATAAAGACACTTCCGGTGTCTGGGTGGTGTCTGTTCCAAGGCCCCCCGAGGAATTATACACCTATAGTTTTATAGTTGACGGATTATCAATCAACGATCCGAATAATGTATTCATGCAAAGGGACGGCACAAGATACCTTAGCGTGCTCTTAATCCCCGGGGAACTGTCTGCAAATTATTTCGAAGCAACTCAGCGGGGGACTCTTTCACATGTATGGTATGACTCTCCAACCATCGGAAAAACGCGCCGCATGTTCGTTTATACACCTTTCGGATACGAAACAGGCAAGGAAAGGTATCCGGTTCTTTACCTTCTCCACGGTGCCGGTGGTGACGAAGATGCCTGGAGCACCATGGGGCGTACCTGTCAGATAATGGACAATCTTATTGAGAAGAAACTGGCAAAGCCCATGCTGGTTGTAATGCCAAACGGCAATCCGGGTCAGGTGGCTGCAAGAACACTTTTAATGCCGGAAATTACGCTCGACAGGAGCGATCCCAAAACAGCAGACATTTATGTTCACAGCATCGTGAAAGATATTGTACCCTACATAGAGAAGAACTACAGGGTAATTGCCAAACCGGCTTCAAGGGCAATTGCGGGACTCTCCATGGGAGCAGGTCATACGATCAGGTGTACCAACCTCTACCCCGGATTTTTCAGTTACATCTGCCCACTGAGCAATGGTATCCGGGTAGCTGACGATAAGGCTAAAGCTGACTACGATGCTCAGTTCACTGCACTTAGAAAAGCCGGTTACAAGCTTTATTTTCTGGCATGCGGTGAAGATGACTTCCTGATTGAATCAGCCAAAACCCTCAATGCAACCCTCACGCGCAATGGAATAAAGCACACTTTTTTCGTGAACAGCGGAGGGCATACCTGGGCAAACTGGAGGATATACCTGAATACTTTTGCACCTCTGTTATTCAAATAATAACTTTAAACACTGCAGATATCATAATTCATACACACCAATCCGTCACGCTTGCTGTTGGTAGAGAACTGGGCATAAAAATACGCATTATGCAAGATCGGAGGCTTGGTATGATCACCGAATTCATTATGTTTGAAAAGTTCCTTAACAGTATAGCCCCCATCTCCCGTTTTTTCAACTTTGATCATCGCAGCTCCGGCGTTGTATCCTCCTGTAATCAGTACTTTTCCTTCGCCGGCATCAACGGCACTGGGGACCGGGATTATGCAGTTCCAGTTCGTATATTCCCACAGGAGCCTCCCTGTAAGCGGATTGATTCCGACGGTCTTGCCGCCGCTTGCTTCCGGCCCGCGGCCGGTTGCGGCCGTAACCATAACCACATGGTTCTCTCCTCCTATCTTTACAATTGAAGGGCTTACGTATCCTGTCGGACCAAGAGACGGGGTTTTCCATTTGACATTGCCGGTCAGTTTATCATAAGCAACCACTCCTGCATCCGGGGCCTGGGAAGCTACAATAAGAAGATCACCATATATCAGCGGACATTGCGTAATTGCCCACCTTGGTATTTGCCCGCCTCCAAAATCTGTCCAGACATTCTTGCTCCAAACAGGTTTGCGGGTATTAATATCGATACAATACAGGTTCCCGTAAGGGCCGACTGTATAGATCCGGTCGCCATCGATTGTGGGAACACTTCGCGATCCCGGGAAAGAAACTGATCCGGGTGCATCATAAGAAAAGCTCCAGAGTTCTTTACCGTTTGAAAAATCGAAACACCTAAACTTATCACCCACTTTATCGTCCCTGTCCAGCAGATATGCTTTGCCGTCTTTAATTACAGGTCCGCCAAACCCGATCCCGATATTGACACTCCACAATACCTCTGGTCCCTGCTGTGGCCAGGAGCGCAAAATACCTTTCTGTTCGGATATACTGTTTCGGTTAGGTCCGTAATATTGTGGCCAGTCCTGCGAGTTGATATCCAACATACAGGCGAACATAACCATTGTAATGAAGAGCAATTTAATCTTTGTCATATTATAAGTTTATAAATTTTTAGAATAAAAATAGTTAAATGCCATCGGGGCTGCGCATCCGGGTCTTTAAAGGGAAAAACATTAACATAAAAGGGAAAAATTCATGGATTATTTGTTTAACATTTTTTCACCCTTGTCAAAAACAGAATCACTTTGCCCGGTTATTTCGTCCGGTTTCTTCTCCATATTACACCCTGCAATCAGGATGATCAGAAGAAGGAGACTGTATTTAAAACTGTAACTCATCGCAGATCATTGGTTAATTTATTTACTTCAGATATTTTTTAAAGAAATCATTGAGCTTGTTCATTGCCTGGTTTACATATTCAGGAACATAATAGGTTTGAATATGGGTGGCACCCTGAATCAGGAACAATTCCTTCTCTTTTGTTCCTGTGGCATTATTGAAACAATCATCTGTCATGTAATAGGTATCGGCTTTGCTTCCTGCAATCATTAACAGCGGCTGGTTGATCAGGTTCATGTTGGTTGAAGCATCAAATGCCATCAGATCGAGCAGGCTGCTCATCGTATAGCGAAAGATTGAATTTGGGTGTGCGTGGGTGTTTCCGTAGTAAATATATCCTTCCCTGTACAGGTCAAACGGAATTTTTGCCAATTCTTCTTCTTCCGTTGGCATTGGAGTATCAGCAGCATAAATCACTTTACCTCCTGCAGCTTCCTGTGCCCGTGCATCGGAAGCCTGTTTTAACCGTTCCTGAATGGTAGAGATTCCGGAATTCATGAATCCGTTCCGCCTTACCGCGCCTGAATTAAACATGCTAAGCGTAGCCACTGCTTTAAAACGTTTGTCTGTTTGGGCAGTTGCCAGCGAATAACCGCCGCCACCGCAAATGCCCAACAAACCCAGCCAGACACATTCTCAGTAATGGCACCGCTGTAAACCAGGCCAAAAGGATTGTCAGGCCTGGTTTGAGCTGAAGCAATAATGGTTGCAGTTATGTACATAACTATCAAAAAATTGGCTTTTATTTTTCTACTCATCTACAGATAATTATTAAGTTGACCAACATCAGTATATAAAATGCAACTTAAGAGTCAGAGAATAAGGAGTCAATAGCAGTTGAGATTCGCAATTGTTCAATGTTTCACATTGCCGGTTTTTGCAAAATTTACCCAATAATCATTCATAAGCCTGGCTACCTCTTTGTCTTCGGGGTCTGCAGTTCCTCCTTCCGGTACTCTGAGATTATCGAACACAAAAGAAATATCAGTTCCGTGCCCCGGACCAAAACGCATCCTTTCTTTCATTGCGGCGGGTACGTAAGAGAAAAGAAAAATGTACGCCGGATCGCCTTTCGCAACTACCGATTGAGCTGCAAAGCGGGCAGGCTCAGCCCAAACTTTGTCAGTGTTAAAAAGAGTCTGAACCTCAGCGAATTCCTTATTCCCATCCGGGTCATAGGCAGCCTTTGCCTCTTCTTTCAGTGCACCGAACACTGAAAACAGTTCTTCCTTCGAACTGCTGGCATTTACAAAAGCGCCACCTATTTCCGCACTGTTATTCCCGATCATGAGCGGGACTCTTGCCTGCCTGCCTGTCAGAACTCCATCCCTTCCTCCGCTGGAATGGCCGATTGCCTTTTGGAACAGTCCACGGGCTGATGGTATGGTCATGAGAGAATGTATCGAAACGCCTCCTGCAGAGAAACCGAAAATTGTAACATTTTCGGGATCGCCTCCGAACGCCGGGATGTTTTGCTGTACCCACTTTAAAGCAGCTATCTGATCCATGAATCCACACCATAACAGGCAGCTTTGCTCCCTGCCTGGTGCCCGCGGGCTTCCAGACATTCAGGTAGAGGCAATCTTCAGATGATCCCTGGGAAATTGCCCCCGGTCCACCGCCAAATCCGGCCTGGGCACAGCCAGGTCCAAACTCTTTTGCATCACGCACCCCTTCCCATGGAGTAACTTGCCGGGGAGGTCTCCAGCGAAATTAGCCCACAGGAGGGGCGGCATACGGAATACCTCTGAAGATGTCCACATCTCCTTCTTTCACTCCGCGCACCAAACCTGAGGCAGTTTGGATAACAGGCTCACCCTGGTCAGAATTGACCGCTGGTTTTTGAGCGCCGCACGTGCAGCACATTATGATCGCTAAACTTATTATTACTGTTTTCATATATACAGTTTATTGGTTATGTATATGTTTTAATTTAATCCGCCTTCGCGTAAAGCTTCGGCGGACGCGAAAAATAGGTATAATTGGCTTCGCCGAGCTCACCCCGCTGATGCGGGGTTCGGTTCCTCGGTGCTTGCACCGTTTTTTGAGTCCAGAGCTTGCTCTGGGGTTCATACCATTTGATTCGAGTCCTTTTTCCTTTAACCATCCTGACCCGGGTTATCCATTGGTTTTTCGGGAATGAAATCACCATAGTAAATAATAATGGGTATTCTGGTAAGCTTCATAAAATCCGGTAATGACACTCCGGATGCGGCGAGTGCACCTCCAGCCATTGGGATAGGAGAGGGCACTTCTCCTTCTGGAAAAAGAAAGCCGCTTCCGGGCTCATAAGAAACAATGGCTTTTATTGTGTTTTCCTTAAAGAAGCAGTATGCGGCGACCTGAAGTATGGATGTAATTATTACGATTACCAGGAAGGAACACTCGTTTTTATTGCCCCGGGTCAGGTGGTCGGAATTGGCAGTAAACCCGGGAGTCCCAGACCTGAAGGATGGGCATTGCTTTTTCATCCGGATCTGATCCGGGGTACCTCTCTTGGCCGGAATATTAAACAATATACTTTCTTCTCCTATGAAGCAAATGAAGCCCTTCACATTTCAGAAAGAGAACGACATATTATAATCGATTGTTTGAATAAAATAGATCACGAACTGAATCAATCGATTGACAAACATAGTAAAACACTTATTACTAATAATATAGAATTGCTTTTAAATTACTGTTTGCGATTCTATGACAGACAGTTCATTACTCGTAGTACAGTCAACAAGGACATTCTGGTAAAATTTGAAAGACTGCTGGACAACTATTTTCACTCTGAAATAACCCAGACCCATGCCCTGCCTACTGTTAAATATTGTGCCGGCCGGTTGCATCTGTCTGCCAACTATTTTGGTGATCTGATCAAGAAAGAGACAGGACGATCAGCACAGGAGTATATACAGTTAAAGCTGATTGACATTACCAAAGAGCGGATATTTGACACGAGTAAATCGATCAGTGAGATAGCATATGGATTAGGGTTTAAGCATCCTCAGCACTTCAGCCGGATGTTCAAGAACGAGACCGGATACGCCCCTAATGAATACAGGTCTTTAAACTAAGAAAGACCGAAGACGGAAGACGGAAGACCGAAGAAAGAATGGGAGAGGGGGAGAAGGGGAGAGCAGAACATAGATTGCCCTGAGCCCTGAGGTCAGTATAAGCTAAATCATAACCGGAGCACATAGTAAGTGTAAGGAATTTTCAGAGGTGGTGGTTAAGTGCAATTTCTGGTTCCGTGTTACCAACCAGGATGATTAATATTGTAACTTTGATATTCAATCAACAGTTAACAACCATGAAACTGAATTACTTTTTATTCCTGCTGCTGCCATTAATTGTATCAGCAGGATCATGCACACCGGGGTCTGAATTCAACGTCTCCTCTCCCGACGGCAGTTTGAAGACTGTTGTTAAATTCGACCGCGATGAGGGAACACTGGCATATAGTGTTTTCAGCAGGGATAATGAGATAATCCTTCCCAGCCGGCTGGGAGTCAATACTGACGCAGGGGACTTCAGCTCCGGACTGAAACTTAAAAAAACTGCCTCAGGAATTGTGGATGAAACTTACTCACTGCCCCAGGGGAAAGTCTCAGAATACCATAATCATGCAAATGAACAGATCCTTACTGTAAGCAAGGATAAAAAGAAGCTGAACATCCGGTTCCGGGTGTACGACGACGGGGTGGCCTTCAGGTATGAAATGCCCGGTGAAGGAGAGATTATTATTCATGGTGAGGTCAGCAGCGTTCACCTGGCAGGCGAGAATTTCACATTCTGGGGACAATCCCACCCGAACAGGTATGGCTATGAAGGGGCCCTGGGACCGGTTGAGAGTGAGCTAATTTCAATCCCCGTACTTGCAGAGCTGAAGGATAGGGGACATTTTGTTTTAATTAGCCAGGCAGCCTCCTATGGCCATTATATTCAGCCCCATTTCAAACGGACCGGTTCTGATTTTGAATTTTGTTTTCCTCTCGATCAGGAGAAAATCGGCCCCGTCATGAGCTCTCTTCCTTTTACGTCACCCTGGAGAATGATAATTATCTCTCCTGAAAATCCCGGAAAGATCGTTGAGTCTTATCTTGTGGAGAATCTGAATCCTCCAACAGACAGAGCATACCTGAATGAAGACGGTAAAATAAAGGAGTGGGTAAAGCCGGGGAATGTAATGTGGGATTATATTGCAAGAGATGCCGATAAGCCACGGATGTGGATTGACGCCACATCCGAAATGGGCTGGGATTACTATATGGCCGACGCCGGTTTTGCAAACAGGTGGGGAGGAAGCGATTCTGTACCGGTCATTGTCAGATACGCGGCAACGAAGAACGTTAACGTTATTGGCTGGGCTCATACGCGCGAATTTGATACCCGCGAAAAGGCTGCCGAAACCATGGCGCAGTATGCTTCGTGGGGCCTCAAGGGCGCCAAGATCGACTTCTTTGACCATAATACCCTGAGTGAAAATCCCCGTGAATGGAGGGACTACGAGGATACCCAGCAGAGCCTTCAGATGAGGGACTGGATCTTTGATCTTTCCATCGCTAACGAGTTCCTCCTGGAACTGCACGGAAATACTATGCCGACGGGAGAAAGAAGGCAATTCCCCAACCTGATGACGCTGGAAGGAGTTGACGGTATGGAGAGAAGGGCAAAACCTGCGGCAAATGACCTCACAATACTTTATACAAGGAATGTTATGGGTCCCGTGAGCTATACTGTAATACATTTTGAACGTTCACCGGGTACTCATGCTTACCAGCTTGCAATGCCCGTTGTTTATGAGGCCGGATTGAAGATATACGCCGAACATGGCAGAACGCTTCTCGAATGGCCGGGCAGGGAACTGATAAAGGATATACCGGCCGCATGGGACGAGACCAGGTTTATTGCAGGATTACCAGCCAGTCATGTAGTCATTGCCAGAAGAAAGGGTACGGACTGGTATGTTGCAGGAATGACGGATTCGGCAAGGACTGTAGTTGTACCTTTAAACTTTCTGGATCCCGGGAAAGATTACAACACCCTCATTTTCAGTGACGATACTCACCAGTCAATGAACAGGGAGATTATTGAAGTGAATGCCGGCTCATCATTAACTCTCAACCTGTTGGAAAGAGGAGGCTTTGCCTGCCGGATTGCTTTGAAAGACTGATAACCACTTTCAAAAAAAGGTAAATATATAGGTGCAAGGGTGAGTGTTGAAAAAATAATTTATGCACATGGAGAATGAAAGTATACGGAAGAAAGGCAGGATGGACCGCCGTTCAATGGTCAGAAACGGAACAGCCCTCTTAGGTGCAGGACTGGTTGGCTCATTTGCATTTCCACCGGTTGAGACCTCCGGAAAATTCCCCAATAATATTTTTAATGTCAGGGATTTTGGAGCAACAGGAAAAAGGGATGACAATGCTACAATGGCTGTCCGGTCAACAATCGATTCATGTAATTCAGCCGGAGGAGGCACAGTCTATGTCCCTCCCGGTGACTACACAGTCGGAACACTTCAATTAAAAGACAATGTCAATCTCAATATTGAAGCCGGGGCGACACTCTTCCTGAGTCAGGATGCGGCTGATTTTATCCAGGGCTCGCGTACAATGATCTTTGCAGAGGGTGCAGAGAATATTGCCGTGACCGGAAGAGGAACGCTCGACGGCCTGGCACAATATGAGTTCGTCGAAATGAGGGGAATTGATCCGGAGATAGCGACGGAAATAGAAATCGCGCGGAAAGCGGGAGTGGATATGCGGAGATATTACAGGACAGGGATGCAGACCTATATGTTCATTCTTAATAATTGCACCAACATTCTTCTGAGTGATATATCTGTTATCAATTCACCTCTGTGGAATATCCGCCTGAACGACTGCAACCGGGTTTTCATACGGGGAGTCTATATATACTCCGATCTTGAGAAGGGTGTAAACGCTGATGGTATTGACATCTGCTGCACCAGCAATGTTACAATTTCCGATTCGTTGATAGTTACAGGTGATGATGCGATCGTGCTTAAAACACCGGAAAGAAGAGGGCAGGATAAGGTCAGTCCCGTTGAAAATGTAGTTGTTACCAACTGTGTCCTGACCTCCTCATCAACACCCCTGATGATCGGTACCGAAACATTCGCGGATATCCGTCATGTTATCTTCAGCAATTGCACCATACGAAACTCCAACAAGGGATTCGGGATTAATGTCCAGGATGGGGCAACGGTAAGCGATATAATTTTCAGGAACCTGACCATTGAAACAAACAGAAGGCACTGGAACTGGTGGGGCAGCGCTGAGTTGTTCAAATTTAAACTCAGTAAAAGGATAGAGACTTCAAAGCTCGGCAGGGTAAGGGACATAGTTGTCGAAACCATCATATCACACCCCCGCGGGACCAGCACCATTAAAGGTCATCCGGACCAGCCCATTGAAAATATAAGGATGAACAATGTCCAGATCTTCATGGAACCTGAGGATGCTATCGATAAAAGAAGCTCTCATGCTCTGTTGATAGAAAATACCAAAGGACTTTTTATCAGGGATATGACAGTTAAATGGGATGAGGGAAACCCTGAACCAGCCTGGAAGAGTGCTCTTTTTCTGAAAAATGTTTCCGGGTTTGAGATCAGGTCCTTTTCCGGACGGCAGGGACTGATCAACGGATCAGACCCTGCGATCCATCTTGAGAATATTTCTGATGGGCTTATTGCCGAATCGAAAGCTGAACCGGGATGCAAAGCATTCATCCGGGTCAGTAAAGCTGAGAGAAGGAATGTTGTGCTGAGGAACAATAATACATCCAATGCCGCTAAACTAGTTTCATATGAATGACCCGGCAAAATTTTAAAATCGATAAGATGGAATGCTTTTTTAAACTGCAGTCATCTTCAGTTTCCTTATTGTTTCTTATTTGTCATTTGCCGTCAGCTTTAGCTGACGGATAACATATCTCTTCCGGGAAGCCAGGGCAATGTTAGTACAAAATTGAATTATAATTGCAAAGTTGTACTAATTGTATTATATTTGAGGTATGATAAAGCGAGAATTGGAAAGCAAGCTGCTTGAACTGGCAAGCAAGTTTCCGGTTGTTTCTGTTACCGGTCCAAGGCAGTCAGGCAAGACAACCTTGTTAAGGGTATCTTTCCCTGAATATACTTACACATCCCTTGAGGATCCTGATACAAGGATAATTGCAAGTGAGGATCCCCGGTCTTTCCTGGCCAGATCAGAGAGAATGATCATTGATGAAATACAACGTGTCCCGGAGTTATTCTCCTATATACAGACACTTACTGATAATACAGGTATTAGTGGTCAGTTTATTATTTCCGGCTCACAAAGCTTCCTGCTTAATAAGGATATAGCCCAGTCACTTGCCGGAAGGGTTGCTGTCCTGCGACTGCTTCCCTTCAGTTATTCTGAGTTAAGGAATGCAGATATTAACTTTAGCTCATATGAACAACTGATCTTTAAAGGGTTCTATCCCAGGATATATGATAAAGAAATTGGACCTGCCGATTTTTTCCCGAGCTATATTCAAACATATATTGAAAGGGATGTGAGATTACTTCAAAACATCAGGGACCTGAACCTGTTTATCAGGTTTATGAAATTGTGCGCAGGGCGAACAGGACAGTTGCTTAATATGAATTCACTGGCAAATGACACTGGTGTAAGCGTTAATACTGTTAAATCGTGGATATCGGTTCTGGAGGCCAGTTTCATTATTTTCTTGCTTCAGCCGCATCATAAGAATTTTAACAAGCGTCTCGTAAAAATGCCTAAACTCTATTTTTTTGATACCGGTCTGGCCTGCTCATTACTCGACATTGAGACGGCATCCCAGTTGGAGACACACTATCTCACAGGAGGATTATTTGAGAACTTTGTAATTTCAGAACTGATAAAGAGTCGCTATCACAGGGGTTTACGCAATAATTGTTATTTCTGGAGAGATCATAAAGGGAACGAAGTAGATTGCCTGATTGAGAAAGCCCGGCAGTTGATCCCGGTTGAGATAAAGTCAGCACACACTTACACGAAGAATTTATTTACAGGCTTGAATTACTGGAAAAAAATATCAGTAAATGAAAAGAAAGAAGCATTTCTTGTTTATGGGGGAGACTATGACAACCAGATTGATGAAAATAGGATCATTGCCTGGAAAAACATCCAGGAATTTGTTAATCTGGTGAATTACCAGTAAGCGGATATATCTTATTTTTATATCCTGTGGTCTGAAAGGAGGGAGTATTTAGTTAAGTCCACCATAGGTTAAAACAATAAATGACAAAATCCAGAAATACTTTGAATTTGATTTAGCATCGAATGCCGTTTCAATTTTCTTCTGAATTGCCGTCAGCTTTAGCTGACGGATGACATATCTCTTCTCTCCCTCTTCCCCGGACTTTAGTCCAGATCAGGAAAATATTGGGCTAAAGCCCGGATTATTCATAGCCTCATATCCGTTGGCTAAAGCCAACGGCAATTTATATGCTCAGGATGTTGTATCATTGCCGAGAAATGCTGCAAAATTGCCATTTTTGCATCCGAAGTAAGATAATTTTAGCGGTTAGGAGAGGTAAGCTATGAGCAGGGGATTTGTCAGGGAGGATGATCAGGAAGAAGTTCCGATAGTACCACAGAGGGCGTATTTGCCGGAGGGTTTACCAAATTTTGTAACACCGGCAGGAATGGATCAGCTGTTGGCTGAAAAACAAATATTGATCAATGAAAAAGAAAACCTGGACAGCAGTAACGAAAATGAGAAACGAATTGCATTGAACTATATAAATGCAAAACTACAGTTGCTGAATAACAGAATCGCCGAATCCAGAGTTATTGACCTGAAGAACCAGCCTCAGAGCGAAATAAGGTTCGGTGCAACTGTGACCCTTAAGAATTACGCGTCAGGTAACATTCAGATTTTTCAGATTGTAGGTGTTGATGAGGCAGATATCTCCAGAAGCAGGATCTCCTTTATATCACCTTTAGCCAAAGCATTGATTAATAAAAAAACCGGAGACAGGATTACATTAAAGCGAGACAGGGAAACTATTATTTTCGAAATTATGGATATAGCGTACCTGTGATCCTGAACCCAATAGAAATACAGATCTCGATAAGGTCTTTATTCTGGTTATTCATGTATACTTCAAGGTAGCAGCTGTACCTCGTGTTTCCCAATGAGCCGACACGCAAAGAATGGCATCCGGCCTGGGGATCGATTTTTCTGTTTTACGAAATCCCTCAACAAATTCGTTCTCTTCGATAGCATTCATCGGACTGCCATGCCCGAGAAAAAGCACAGGCATTTTTGGTGTGTTCCTCAAAGCTGTATTATTATTTAAAGCGTTTAGTTTCATTACTCAAACTTTTAATTACAATAGTGACAGAAGAAATGGGCTCGTTCATGACCGTTTCTTTACCTTTTCTTCAGTTGGGAATGCAAGGTCTGAACAAAGGGTCATGGTAAATACTTTGGGTAAAAAACCCTGCTTTACTGCCAGAGCTGTTTTTCAAGAGAAATTTTCTATCTCCGGCCTTGCTTTGAAATACCTGTAAATATTATGTAAAGCTTTACATAATATTTTAGGTGGATGTAAATTTGTTAATTATCGGAATATATTAACAGAAATATGTAAACAAAAATGATTATATTTGTATCATGAATACTCACTTATCAATAATTAAAGGAGTTCATCCGGGTTTTATACTTAACCGTGAACTTAAAGCGCGTCATCTGCGAAAAGGGCCATTTGCTATTTCTTTGCAGGAGTATCCTCAAACACTGGTTTCAATTACCAAAGGAAAGAGAAGGATGAATATTAATATTGCTTTAAAAATTGAGAAAGCACTTGGGATAGAAGAAGGGTATTTTATGATTTTACAGGTATATCATGATATTGAAGAGACAAAAAAAAGTCAAAATAAAGAACATCCGGATTTAACTAAATTGAGGCGGGTCTTGTTCTGGGACACAAAAATGGAAAACATAAACTGGGTCAAACAAAAAAATGCTGTTATAAAAAGAATATTTGAAAGAGGTAATGATATTGAGAAAAACGAAATCATTAGCTTTTATGGTATAAAGACTATTAATGATATAATTAAGCCGCATGAGTAATAACCTATACTACGATACACTTAAGCCCTTATTATTAAATGTTTTGAGATCATTAATGGCAGCCAGGGAATTTGATAATTTCAGATTAATTGGCGGAACTGCACTAAGTTTGTACAGGGGGCACAGGGAATCAGCCGATTTAGATTTTTTTTCTGATGCTCCCTATGATTCAATAGACTTTGCAGCAATCGATGCATTTTTACATAAAACTTATTCATATGTTGACACTATTGAAAGTAATGTTATCGGCATGGGGAAATCATATTTTATTGGTAAGAGCAAAGATGATTGTGTTAAACTGGATTTATTTTATACAGATGGATTTATTCAAAAAATCACACTTATAGATGGTATCAGACTGGCGTCTGCTGAAGAAATTATAGCTATGAAAATTGATGGCATCTCCAGGGGTGGAAGGAAAAAGGATTTTTGGGATATTCACGAATTAAAAGATGATTATTCATTAGAAAAAATGATTGCCCTACATAAGCAAAGGTATCCGCACACTCATGACGAGGATCAAATCAGAAGCAATTTTACAAATTTTAAAAATGCAGATGATGATTTTGATCCGGTTTGCTTAAAGGGGAAACACTGGGAAATAATTAAATTAGATATTCTGGATTTCGCCGGTTAGGAGTGCCTCAGGGAGTATTACATGTGGTCAGACGGCAATAGCATAAAGAAGATCAAAAGTTGCATCTTTGCCGGAAAACTTAAGCCTCAGGCCTGTTGAAAGATTTTTACAAGCTCAATCCCTTCTCCTTTTCCGAGGTTACGCGAGTATTGCTTGTCCACGGGATTATTCCAGTGTTCATGAACCCCGAGACTCTTCATAGGGATATTATCACCATTCGGAGCATAGACGATGCCCGCAGGCCAGTTTTTCGGATCTGCCGCCTGGTGAAGGTAATCATCAACACCGGGCTCGCTGATATAGGGAACTGTATGCTCAGGATTTGAGAACTCGGTCCTGAGAAAGTCGACAGCAACAGATTCTATTGCCACCGGATCGAGTGATAAGAAAAGTGAGGAGCTCCAGTGATTGTTAAAAGGTGGCATCAGGAATTTTACCGGAAGTCCGTTCCAGTTCGACCCCGACCACAGGGCATCAAGAATGTAGAACAGGTTTTTTTCACCTGTATACCTGTTGCCCATGATATCTACAAGCACTCTGTAATAACCGTAACCTTTCCTGCTGCTGTCGGTGTTCAGTCCGGGATGCAGGTGTGCTGCCCTGGGCCGTACATGTGTTCCGAAATGATTCTTGGCGCAAAGGGTAATTCCCGCAAGATTATGCCCTTTCATTGATGGAAGGTTGATAAGGTATTCAGACTCTTCCATTACGGAGTAAAGCTTATCTGAACCGGCTTCGCTCATGACACTCTTATTATCAGAATAGAAGATCAGGTCGGAGGCACTCTCTCCGGATTTAATCCTTCCGGAGGTGTTGCCGAAACTTGAGAGATAGTTCACTTTTGGAAACTCGGCAAAGTATTTTAAATATTCATCCTGGTAAAGGTTCCGCATGGTATCTCCAACAAATATGGACTCCTGAGGTACTCCTGCCACATTGACCAGCTGCCGAAGCATAGCATGAACAATTTGAGGTGATGTCTCGAACGCCAGGGCCAGTGACTGATCTTTCTGTCTGACATATTCCTTATTTATTGCTCCTGAGGCGGCAGTCCTGTTCAGCTTAAGATATATCTTCTCTCCTTTTTTGCAGGTAACATCTCCTTTACCCCTTTTCAGGTTATGGTATCTGAAAATAGTGTTCCATGCATCATCTGCCGTTTTCTTGCCTGATATTGAACATAATCCTTCTGCAAGCATCCTGTCGACAATATCCTGGTTTGTATTTTTGTCCATGAACCATGCATCATATTTATCTTCACTCAGCCCGGCTGATACAGGCAGATTGGCACATGAGGGATTTGTTGCCGCAGGATTCCATACCCAGCTCACGCGCCCGGGTATAATTCCCTGTCCTTTTCCCACGGGCTCATTGGGTGAATACTGATCTTCAATCAGTTTCTCAGGAATACCCGGATAGCTATCCCCGGGAATGTCTTTCACACCTGAAAACAGACTGGAGGATCCCTGAGCTTTTATCACACCTTGAAACAAGCTTATCTGGATCGGTAAAAAAATCAGATTTTTAAGGACCTTGCGTCTGCTTAATTTTTTTGATTCCCGTTTTTCAGGCGAATCATGAACATTTTTATTATCAGGAGTTTCATTCTTTTTCATTTTAACAGGTTTTAAATTTGACTGTGAAAGTAAAAAGTAACTAAAAGTACTGAAAATATCTGCAAATATAAGAATTAACGAACTCCATGGGAAGCTTTTTATGACATTGCTTTCTTATGAAAAAGCCTTACCCCTGACCGCCCCATACCCGATCAGCTTGTCCATCTCAGGCCAATGTTAAGTGCTTATTTGTAATTGTAACAGGATGTGCTCGCTCTCACGGAAAAGAAAGTGTGAGTGTGAGCCCTCCTTCGCTTTAGCTTCGGAGGACGAAAAATGGCAGATTGTATCAACTTGAGGCTGTTTTGGGAACAAAAGTTGGTTTCACCTGATTTTATTGCATTAAAATCTCTTATATTTAAATGCGGAAGAAATACCGGTTAATTAAATCAATACAGAGGTAATTGTTATATTTTAAAGCTCAGATTACTAAGACACTAATCAGCCATGAAAAAGACAAGAAGAGATTTTCTTAAATCAGCAGGTGCATTAACAGCAGGTGCATTTTTTATTCCCAACCTCATAAGTTCTTCACCAGCGAACAGGTTAAATGTTGCAGTTATTGGAGTTGGCGGACAGGGCAGAGCCAACTGGAGCAGACTGATTAATCAGAAAGATCCCCTTTGGAACGAAAATATTGTTGCCTTGTGCGATGTTGATGTCAACAGGGCTGCTGCCGGCTTTAAAGCAATGCCGGATGCCAGGCGCTTTAAGGATTTCAGGGTGATGTTCGACCGGATGCACAAGGAAATTGATGCAGTGATGGTCTGTACTCCTGACCATGTTCATTTCCCTGCAGCAATGGCTGCAATGGAGCTTGGCAAGCACGTCATCGTGGAAAAACCACTTGCACACAATGTCTGGCAATTAAGGACCCTCCGGAAAGCAGCCAGTCATTACAAAGTAGTTACTCAGCTGGCTAACCAGGGACATGCAACCAATGGTATTCGCCAGGTGAAGGAATGGTATGAAGCCGGGATACTGGGCAATGTTACCGAAGTAATAGCCTGGTTTGACGGGCCTGCCTTTGGCAAAGGAATGTATTTCGACAAGCCCGAAAGTTTTCCGCCGCCCGAACAACCGGTTCCTGAATATCTCGATTGGGATCTGTGGCTGGGACCGGCAGCATACCGGCCCTATAATAGAGTTTATACCCCGTTGACATGGCGCGGATGGTTCGATTTCGGCAATGGTGAAATGGGAGACTGGTGCTGCCACACCCTCGATGCTCCATTCTGGTCATTGGATCTGGGAATGCCGAATGTTGCTGAATGTGAGTTCAAAACACCTGTTCCTGATACCGGATTTGTTTCAGACCAGGCAATTATTCGCTGGGATTTCCCGGCACGGGGAAATAAAGTTCCTGTTACCATGCGCTGGTACGAAGGAGGATTGAAACCCGATAACCGCCCTGAATGGAACCTTGAAAAAATGCCGGGAAGCGGTATGATTATGGTTGGTGACAAACATTGTCTGATGACAGGCGGTCGTCCGAATAACCCAAAAATTTTATTGCCTGAAAAAGAATGGGCCGAATTCCAGAAAAATCTGCCGGCTCAAACCATCCCAAGAACATTTGAAGAGAATCCGCAGCGCGAATGGGTTGATGCCATCAAGAACAACAGAGTGCCGGGTTCGAATTTCGATTATTCTGCAGGATTGGTGGAGATGGCGCTGATTGGCGTTTTGGCACAAAGATTCAATACCCGCATTGAATATGATGCTGCAAACATGAAAGTCAGCAATCATCCTGAATTAGATGTTTATATTAAGGAACCTGTCCGTAAAGGATGGGAATACGGGGAAAATCTCTGGAAAAGGTGATAAAAGAAGAGATGAGACAGAGATGTCTTCATCAATACATGCATTTTACAGAGCCTCCCATTAAGGGTGATATTGACCTTTCACTACTAACTTATCACCCGAATCATCCACTTCAAACAGGTGAGGAATCCTTATAGTGCGTCCGTTTACACTTTTATGACTATGGATCGACATAAGCAGTTTTCCCTCAAACGTTCGGAATAACATGCCATGTCCAAAGTTTGGAGGAGTGACCGGTTCCTTTTCCTGCACCCATGGGCCATCCAATGTGCCGCTTTCTGAATAGGCAACACCCTGAACATAGTCGCTAAGAACCCAGCTTGTCCAAATCATCCCTAATTTTCCTGTTTGAGTTTTGAAGAGATAAGGACCATCGGTTACCTTGTTGGGAACAATACGGCCGTATTTGTCTTCTTCCTTGCTCCACGGCGAATCATAAGCAAAAAATAATAATTTTCGTCCCCCGATCGTACCGCTTAAATCCGGTTTTAACCCAATTTTTTCCATTGTGCCATTCCAGTTTTGAAGCCATTCGTGGCAGTAAATCATGTATGGTTTCCCATCGGTATCTACCCAGAATGTTCCGTCAAGTGTTGGCTTCTCAGGAGGAAGGTACACCGAATCTTGCATAGGAACATATGGGCCATCCGGATGATCGCTCACCAGCACATGGCTCGAGCGCCGGTTTATTACATTACCTTTTACAGTCTCAATAACTTTTTTACGGTTAGTGAATGTGGCAAAATAATAGTATTTGTCTTTGTACTGATGTAATTCAGCTGCCCAGATCATCGGCTGCGGGCCCATCCACGATTCAGGGTCCGTCTTTGCTACCACGTACGGCCCGGTCCATCTGCTGAGATCCTTACTTTTCCATAGCAGCCCTCCAGTACCTGTCATATAGTAGGTCGAGGTACTTTTATCGGCCAGAATGGCTGGGTCGCTTAAGCGAATAGAATCCAGAGGAATATTTTCTCTGATTTCCGGCTTCCGGCCCTGAGCAAAGATGGATGCAAAGCTTAGAGTCATTAACAGGGTGGTCAAAATCCTTTTCATAGCGTTTGAGGAATAAATGAGAAATCGGCACTAATGATGTAGGGTGGGGCAACTTTTTCGCTGCAACTAATAGCAAACAGCAAAACAAACAGAAGTCCAAATTTTACGATCAGTTGTTTCCCCATCGGTTTTATTATTTTCATTATTCAATTTTCAGCTCTATTGTGTCCATAAGCGGCGATGATAGCTTCATTGTCATTGCATTTCCGGCTGAGCCTTTTTTAACATAAATCAATAATCTGCCATTAATGCAGCGCTGCTTATTATCCTGATAATTTTCTGCAACATTGGTTGAAGCATTTTCCATTCCAAGCAAAGTCCCTCCTGTTATTTCACAGGTGATTTCATTGTCAGCAAAGTTGGAAGGATTGCCATTAGCATCCAGGATTTGCACCTTCACCTGCCTTAAAAGCTCATTATCTGTTTGTTTAAGGACTTCTGCGTCAATTTCTGCCGGCATTGTATTCGTTGTAATTTTGTGAGATGCAGCTTCTGCCCCGTTATTGTATGCGATCACTTTGAGTTCGCCGGGTTCGTAATTTACGATCCATGCGATTATTCCTGTTTCAGGATCATATGGTTTACGTTCACCAACTGTTTTCCCGTTAAGCTGTAATTCTGCTTCACTGCAATTTGTGTAACAAACTACCTGGACCCTGGAATTCTTATCGTAATTCCAGAGTGGCGGTGCATCAGATGATAATCTGCTTCCACGTGACGAACCACTTCTTTCTGCCAGTCTGTATGTTCCAATATAAGCCATTGGCTCTTCACTCCACAACGCTTTTCGGAAATAGCCCCGGGGTTTGATATTACCGGCCAGGTCAAGCAAACCAGAAACAAAGCCGCGGGCGGGCCATGGACCTGCTTCACCCAGATAATCAATACCTGTCCAGAGGAATTGTCCAAAAATAAATTCTTTGTCCTTAACGGCATACCATGCCGCTAAGTCATGTCTGTTCTCACTCCCGTAAAGAATCCTTTCCGGATACAGCTTATGGTCAGTGTCATATTTGTTTTCGGTGTAATTATAGCCGACAAGGTCAAGCACGAAGGGATAATCGGTATAGTTTGACATCACTGCACCGGCCAAAGCTGCAGTGACAGGCCTGGAATCATCGGCTTCTTTTACAGCTGCTACGAGTTCCCTGGCAATCTGACCAAGGGTTTCTGCTCTCGGATGATCTTCCAGAAATTTCCTCACAGACTGCTGACTGATACCTTCATCGGCCAGTACCGGATGTGTATAGGGATCATTCGGGTAGTCCACTTCGTTGCCGATACTCCACATTATTATGGATGGATGCTTCCGGTGTTGCAGAATCTGATCCTGTAAATCCCGCGTACTCCATTCCCTGAAATACTGGGAAGTTCCCTGGTGCCCCGGGATGCCTCTGTTCCAGCCTTTGATCCACTTGTTTTTTGGATATTCCCATTCATCAAATGCTTCATCCATTACAACAAATCCAAGTTCATCGCATAATTCGTACAGATACGGAGCCTGCGGATTATGGCTTGTACGGATACCATTTACCCCGAGACTTTTCAAAGTTTCAAGCCGTGTCCGCCATACCGATTTGGTAGCTGCGGCACCCAGAACACCTGCATCATGATGAATGCAAACACCTTTCACCTTGGTGTTCAATCCATTGAGATAAAATCCTTTATCCGGATCAAATTCAATTTTCCGGATACCGGCCCTGCAACTGCTTTCGTCAATAAGCTTAGTCCCGTTAAATACAGAAGTTTTGAGCGAATACAAATAAGGCGAATCGATGCTCCACAAGTTTGGAGATTTAAGCTTCATGATCTGGCTAAATTCAGTTAGCCTTTTAGCATCAGCCCTTCCGCTTTTTGAGGTGGATGCAACCTTATGTCCTTCAGCATCGAACAATTCATGAACTACTTTTACCGATGAAGATTCAATGGAGTTTAAGATTGTTGTAGTTATGGTGATTTCAGCCACATTGTTTTCTATTTCTGCCTGGTAGGCC
>JAHYJA010000053.1 GCA_019429325.1 Bacteroidales bacterium | reverse complement strand
ACGCCGAAACGCCAAACCCCGAAACGCCGAAACGCCAAACCCCGAAACGCCGAAACGCCAAACCGCAAACCGCAAACCGCAAACCGCAAACCGCCAAACGCAGAATTACATAACAACGTGAACCACGTTTGACAACCATTAAAAATTCCGGGTCAGGCATTCAATTTTCCCGTTCATGGTAGTGATTCAACCATTCCGCAAGAATAATTTTTATTCAGGGCAAACGTGTTATTTCTTTGGTTTGGATTTATTGTCAAACCAAAAAAATGAAAAAATGGAAAAGAAATCAATTTCAGCACTTGCAGGGGTACTACTGGTTTCAGTAATACTGCCTGCTACAGTCAGTTACGGCCAGAGCGAAAAGGCTGTAATAGACAGGTATCTCAGGGAACTTCCAAAGGGAGGAGAGGCGGGTCTCAGATCCTCCTCACCTCAGAAATACAGGATGACGGCTATTTACACCAACAGGGGCCTTTACGGCAATTTCACCGGCAAACAGAAAATTACCGGCGATTACACCCGGGGTCCGGAAGATGGTTATGTTTCATGGAACAATGTATTCATCGCCGGTTCAAACAGTTTATCAGAACCCTTCCCGGATGGGGCAAAACAGGAGTATATGGAAAACATGAGGTATGTTCCTTCTTCCGAAATGCTTAAAGAAGAGGCATTTGAGAATTTTCCGTCCAGTCCCGAAAATGTTTTTGCCCGCAACCTGGTTTGGGATATGATGACTATTGAGATGTTTGCATGGAATTATTCAGATTCGCTGAAGCTGAACCGGAAATTCATCATTAAAGAATTAAACGGGGAATTCAATATGGGGGATATCGGTACCTATAACCATGCTGCCATAGAGTTATGCTGGACAGGCATTTCAGAATTTAACGGCAGGTTGTGTGCTGTTCTTGAATACCGGGCAATCGATAACATTATTGAGATTTCAATGGCTCAGATCAAGACCAGGGGCACAGAGCAATACTGGGGAACAACGTGGATAAACCTGACAAACAAACAGATCGAATATGCCGAAATGTACGGAGGGACCATACAAGAGATTGAAGTCAGCGGAATGAAGGACAAGTTCCTTATAAAAACAATCAGGGAACTTTGGGTTGAAAGAATTAATTAAAGAACTCGTAAATTTGATACCATGAAGAAGTTTAAACCTGAGATCCTGCTGGATCAGAAAAAACCATACTCTCACCTGACATTTATAGTTCTTGCCCTGGTCGTTACGACGATAACCATTATCAGGAACGATATTTCAGGCTCTGCCCCGGATATCCTGGGCTTCTTTTTCATTTTGCTGGTCCAGCTGGAAGCATTTATTTTCATTGCCTCAAGGATCTTCAGGGAACTGGATGCGGGCATCACTGTAAAGGAATTTACAACGACAGTTATCAGAAGATTCATACTTTTTCTCGTCTTGTGCTTTTTCGCCGCCCTGCTTATATATCTTATATTCAAGTATATATCAGCCTGGATTCTCGGATATGACCTCTCTTCCGTGCTTCACGATTTCCGGACTAATGATTTTGGAACCTGGGTAAAGTCAACGTTGGGAGGATTATCCTTCGGTGCAGCAATTTTTATTGTGATCCAGTGGCTTGATGCCCTTAAAAGGGAACAAAAACTCAGGGAAGAGAATCTTGTTTTTCAGAATGAAACACTTAAAAATCAGATAAATCCTCATTTCCTGTTTAACAGCCTGAACACTATATCGTCGCTGGTTCAGAATCAGCCTGAAGCGGCAGAGAATTTCATAAATCATCTGTCGTCGTTTTACAGGTACATACTGGAGAATGGACAGAAGGACAGGGTTCCCCTTCAGGTGGAGGTCGATTTTATAGCCGGGTATTTTAATCTGCACAGGATCAGGGATGAAGAGAAGATCCTGCTTGATATACGGATTGATGATACCGACAGTTTTCAAATACTTCCGGTTTCGTTACAGATACTTGTCGAGAATGCCATAAAGCATAACAGTGCGACAAGGGAAAAGCCATTGACGATTAAGGTATATATTGAAGAGAGCTTTATTGTGGTAAAGAATAATCTGCAGAGGAAGGCATCACAGCTCAGATCCACAGAGACAGGTCTCAGGAACCTTTCCGAACGGGTCAGTCTGATTACGGGCCGGGACCTGTTGATTGAGGAGACAAACGACTTTTTCACCGTAAAAATACCACTCCTGAAATGAATATCCTGATAGTTGAAAATGAAGCACCGGCAGCCGGAAAGATCATTAAACTGCTTAAGGTTATTGATAATACAATAGCAGTTCTGGGAGTTATCGAGACTGTCGAAGAGGCCATTAACAGGTTGCAGGAGAGCCCCCTGCCGGATCTCGTGCTGATGGATATTCAGCTCGATGACGGGCTCTGCTTTGAGATCTTTGAAACGGTAAATGTTGAAATACCGGTAATTTTCACCACAGCCTATGATGAGTATACGTTGAAAGCTTTCAAAGTGAACAGTGTCGATTATCTCCTTAAGCCGATCGATGAAGGCTCGCTCAGGTCAGCAATTGCGAAATACAGAAAACTGTTTGGTGAGAAGGATCCTTTCAGAAGGGATTTCAGGCAGTTGATACATGATTTCAGGAGCCTCTATAAATCGAGGTTTCTGGTTAGGATAGGTGATAAGTACAGATCAGTTCCGACAGGAGAGATCAGCCATTTTCATATAAATGAAAGGAATGTGTTCCTGAATGATAATCACGGACGGGATTACGGTGTTGATTACTCCCTGGAGCAGTTGCAAAACACCCTTGATCCCCGCAGGTTTTTCAGGATCAACCGTGAGTGCATCGTCAATATCGATTCAATTTCACTTATGTACAGTTACTCATCGAGCAGACTTCAACTCACCCTGAAGAACAGGGAGAAGTGTGACCTTTTCATTGTAAGCCGCGACAAAGTGGCGGGTTTCAAGAAATGGATTGATCGCTGATGTTTGAAAAAAGATGACTGTATTAGAAAATACTATGTTATTCCCAGTGTTACAGGTTCTGATTCAGCAATTCTGCCTTTGGCATCGGTCACTTTCAAAACATAGGTATGTACATCTCTGTCGTTCAGTGTTTCTGACCACGAGAACGGATCGGTAGAGATCTGGGTGGTGAAAGGGATCTCCTTTACCTTGCTGCCGTCGCGCCAGATCTCATAGGATGTCATCGGGGCATCTCCTGCGTATGCAGTGTTCCAGTTCACGGTTATGTTACGGAGATTCTGCTCCCGGCTTTGCAGGACGGCTACTTGTTTTGGGGCTGTAAGCGGTATGGCTGCAAGCTGGAAATAATTTGTTTTGCCCTCCTTTGCCCTGGCAGCTACCGCTTCAATGGCGCTCCTTTCAATCTCCGTAAGCCCGTCGGGCAGGATCTGCGCTGCTGCAAGGTTGCTGGTCAGCTGGCATTTTTCCGGATCGTCATCTATATGTCCTATTCCGATAATTGCAACATGCACACCGGGAGTGGTAAGGGCATATTGTACGAGAGGCTTGCTGGGCAATTCCGGACTACCCACTGTATGCACCACATGGTCGGGCCTGTTTGACCATTCGGCAGGCTTGGTGTACATGGCACCGTCGGCAAACACCTTCATTGCGATAATGCCCATGTTCTTTTCGGCGGCAAGATTGATGACATTGTACTGCATGTTGAACATCAGCTTGTCGTTGGCGTTTATTGCAACAAGCATTGCATCAAGCAGGTTGTACTTGTCTCTTTGTATCATATACATATTGACTGCGGGGTCGATATGGCCCGAAAAGCCTATATGACGGAGAAGTCTCTTATTGTCAGGATTCAGCCCGGTGAGGTTCGTTCCGTCGCGGTAATCGCGCAGGGCTGCAAGGGCGCCTATTCTCTCAGCGTTGGGATTTGTATCGTCGAGCCCTTCGTATATGGCGTCAACCTCTTCCTTCCTGTTCAGATTGTGAAACAGCACCATATCAACGTAAGCGCCTTCCGGGTAATTGCCTTTCCCGTCGCCGAACATCTGGGAAAGGGATCTGTGAAGGTCGTCGATGGTATGACTGCCCCGTTCGCCGTTGGTACGGCTGGAGACCCCGGGCACATCACTCTCCCCTTTTGCATGGCGAAGATGGGTTTTGGTGGTCAGGAAAATAGATTTCCGGAGGTTCTCATCATAGCCCGGTTCTCCGGGAATCAGTTTCTTGATCCTGAAAGCCTTGCCGAGATTCTCCTGGCTGGGGCCATAGAGATTGGAGGTGTCGTAATAATTAACACCCAGGTCGAAGGCTTTAAGGATGATTTTTACGGGATCCACCCCTTCGGGTGTCCACTGGATTGATGCCTGGCCTCCGAGGCCAAAGGTTGTCACTTCAAACCCGATTTTGCCGAATACACGTTTCATCGGCGCGGGGGCCGGAGCGCATCTGGTTAGCAATCCGGGGACAATAGCGGCTGCTGCAGCGGCCATTCCGGTAGTCCTGACAAATTTCCGGCGGTTCATACGGTTTCTGATTGGCATAATATCAAATTTTGGGGTGAATAATCAAAAAGTATGGTTTAACAATAAAACAGCTATTGTAGCAAGTTGTTCAACCTTATAAAGATATTAAAGTTTTCTATATTATTCAAAGTAATAAAAAACTGGTGTAACCCCCCCGGGGTTATATAGCAGATTAAAGTGTCACGTGTCAGCCTTAGCACTGGTGTAACCGCTCCGCGGTTATGAACACGGTTAATGAGGTCACGTGTTAGCACTGGTGTAACCGCTCCGCGGTTATGAACACGGTTAAGGTGGTCACGTGTTAGCACTGGTGTAACCGCTCCGCGGTTAACACCGGAGGTGTTCCATCAATGCTGGGAACAGCAGTCAAATCTTTCAAGAACGCCGGAGGCGTTCCACCAAAGATGGGAATTGGTGTAACCGCTCCGCGGTTATGAACACGGTTAATGAGGTCACGTGTTAGCACTGGTGTAACCGCTCCGCGGTTAACACCGGAGGTGTTCCATCAATGCTGGGAACAGCAGTCAAATCTTTCAAGAACGCCGGAGGCGTTCCACTAATACTTGCACAGAGCAATATAATTATTAATACGAACCCCGGAGGGGTTCCATTTTCTTTTCATTACCCCGGAGCTGTTAATTGAATATTACATTTTAACCGGTTCGTGCCTGCTGACGAAGTCAGGATCAAAGTTCACACCCATACCCGGACCTGTCGGTACTTTGATCTTTCCGTTAATCACCTTCAGGGGGGATGTCGGGCATTCAAATATCACATTGGTATCCAGACCCTTGAATTCGTGATGAGCTCCGGCATTGGGCGCTATTGATACTATTATGGAATTATACAGAAATCCCAGCCCCCCTCCTGACATATGTGGAATGAACTCTTTCCCGAATGCATGTGCCATAAGCGCCACCTTCATTGAACGGATCATACCGCCGAAATAGTAATTATCGGGCTGGACAATATCCAGGCCATCATTTGCAATCAGCCACCTGAAATTAACAAAGCTCTGATCCTGTTCGCCGTTGGCTATGGGAATGGTCAGAGCATCAGCAACCGCTTTTATGTCTTCAAAATGGTCGTACATAACCGGCTCTTCGAAATAACTGTATTTATATTCCTCAAGCAGTCTGCCGATCCGTATGGCCTCTTCAACATTGTAATAGCCATTCGAATCGGCGTACAGCGACATTTCTTCACCGTATGTCTGCCGTAACAGGGGTATCAGCTTCTCTGTCTTGCCGGGCACACCGTTGTAATTCAGGTCTTTCGTACCGGAATACTGGTAACCCACTTTGACCTTAAGAGCATTGGCATCATATTCCGAAACAGCTTCCTTGATAAGTTCAAAATGTTCTTCCAGCGGTTTTTCCCGGAACTCGGTAGCCACATATACAGCAACTTCAGGGTTATGTACCTCCCCGATAAGCTCTCCTGAAGGTTTGCCGGCTATGCGTCCCAGCATATCGAGGACAGCGAATTCTATGGTAGCGAGCGGCAGGCCAAGGGTAATGCCGTTATATCGGAAATTGAAGTTATAGATATAGACTCTCTCAAGTATAAGATCGAGCTCCCGTGCGTCCTGACCTGTAAAGAAAGTCTGAAGGTTTCTGAGGAATATGGGAAACAGTGTGGAGATACCGCTGTGAGCCACAGAGATGCCTTCCGCGCCGTCTTTTGAGCGCACACGGCACAGGTAGCTTCGTCCGTAGCGCAACAGTTCAAGAGTGTCGATTATTACCGGGTCAGTGAAGAGCTCTTTCTTCAGGAGAGGCTCCCTGATGATTTCATTGAGCCTGGCATATCTGGATTTCATTTCTGAGGGAGAGAATGAGGAACTGCGTTCGGAGGTACTGCACCCTGAAAAAGGCATTGTTGCTGCTGCGAGGCTTGCGGCCGCTGCAGTTGATATGAATTTACGCCGGTTTGTTTCCATGATTATTTCCTGATTATTATTGACATACTGCGGGCTTGGTAATCCTTATAATTCTTCTGATAAAGATATAAAAGTAACGGCATAAATGAATTTCACACAATACACTCTTTCCGCTCGCGTAAAAAAACATTTTCGTGTTATTAAATTTCCTGGATTTCGTAAATTTGATAATGCTGATGGTACAGAAACAGTTTATTACAGATTTATATTTTCCAGTGAAATATCTGGTTAAATTGCCTTTCATTGCCGTTTTCGCTTTTCTTGCGGCAGTGCCGTGGGTTACTTCCTGCAAGAAGGGTCCTTCTGTGCCGGTTTTAACGACGGCTGTTATAACAAATATCACCCCTACATCTGCAACCTCAGGAGGAACGGTCTCCAGAGACGGTGGATCCTATGTAACTGAACGGGGTGTTTGCTGGTCTGTCTCCATGAACCCGACTACTGCATCGTTTAAAACGACCGATGGTGAAGGTACAGGTTCCTTTGCAAGTGACATTACCGGGTTAAAAGCCAATACAACTTATTATGTCCGCGCATACGCGATAAACGAAACCGGGACAGGTTACGGCCAGGAACTTTCATTCAAAACAAATCCGGCAGAACCGGCAACAATAATAACCTCTTCATTTAAGTCAATTACATATACAACTGCGATGAGCGGCGGTGATATAACCTATGATGGAGGGGGAGCTGTTACAGAACGCGGGGTTTGTTGGTCCGACACAAATCAGCAGCCAACAATAAATGACAACAGAACGTCAGATGGAGAAGGTTCAGGGCATTTTAACAGCATCATAACAGGATTGGAGCAAGGCACACTCTATTTTGTACGGGCTTATGCCATCAACAGCGCAGGTGTGAGCTATGGTGAGATGATAAGCTTCAGAACCTATTCCATAAATTTTGATATAATTTTTCATCCCGGCCTGGTTTACGGATCCATTCATGATACTGAAGGAAATGAATATAAAACCATAACAATTGGTACCATGACATGGATGGCTGAGAACCTGAGGACCACCACCGCCAACGATGGGACTCCCATTGAATCAATATCCGGCAATTCTGAGTGGAACGCTCTATCCACACCAGCCTTTTGCTGGCCTCAGAATGATGAGGTATATAAGGATCTTTATGGAGCACTCTATAACTGGTACGCTGTGAATACGGGCAAGCTATGCCCTGAGGGCTGGCATGTCCCGACAGACACGGAGTGGACAAACCTCTCAACCTTTCTTGGAGATATGGGAACTGCTGCCGGTATGCTGAAGGAGACTGAAACAATACACTGGCAGGTCCCCAACAGCGGGGCTACCAACGAAACCGGTTTTACCGCCCTTCCCGGCGGCGGGCGTGATATTTTCATCGGCGGGTTTTATGATCCCGGTTATGCCGGAATATGGTGGTCATCTGCCCAGAATTCGGATTTAGAAGCCTGGAGCCGGCTTATGTACTATAACAGTGCCAGGTTGTTCAGGAACAGCTATATTAAGAAAAACGGATACTCAGTCCGTTGCGTGAAGGACTGAGTGCGCCCAGACGATATTTAAATGTAAAATATGAAAAAACTCTTCAGGCTCATTGCATCTGTTTTGATAACCCTTTCAGCGAATGCGCAAGAATACCAGCTTATTTCTCCTGACGGAAAACTAACTGCAAAAATTGAAACAGGCCAGAATATTTCAGTGAATCTTGAAAAAGATGGCCGGAATGTGGTAATGCTGGAGAACCTTTTTCTTAAGGCCGGCAACGTTGTACGAAAGGATACCTCTCTTAAGGTGCAGAGAGTAACGAGGCGATCAGTAAATGAAGTAATTGAACCCGAAATCCGCGAAAAGGCAAGCTCGTTAATAAATAAATTCAACGAATTGGAAATAAGGTTCAGAGCGTACTTTGGAATAACATTCAGAATATATGATGAGGGCCTTGCATACCGTTTCAGTACCTTTTCAGGGGACAGCCTTATTATATACGGAGAAAGTATTAACGTAAGGTTCGAAGATGACGATTCTGCAAGGTTTCAGTCGTCAAAGACCTTCAATTCGGCTTATGAGACTCCTTACGAGCACGACGCAATAAGCAGTATCCGGCAGGGAAAGCTCTGCAACCTGCCATTCCTTGCAGAGAAGGCGAACGGGACTTTCGTAATGATCACTGAGGCAGATCTGTATGAATATCCCGGGTTATGGCTTAAGGGAACCGGAGAGTCCATGTTAACGTCTGTCCATCCTCCCTTCCCTAAAACATTCACTCAGACCGGTTCTGCTTATGGCCTTGGCCAGGTAAAAGAGACTTATGATTACATAGCCAGGGTAAAGGGTACCCGCACCTATCCATGGCGTATCTTTGCTATTGAGGATGATGAGAAGGGGCTTGTCTCAAACAATATGGTTTATCTGCTTGCCTCTCCCTGTGCAATTGAAGATGTTTCATGGATCAAACCCGGAATTGTGATGTTCGACTGGTGGGGAAAGCACAATATCTACGGGGTGGATTTCAAGGCAGGGGTGAACACTGAAACAGCAAAATACTTCATTGATTTCTGTGCCGCACACGGGTTCAGGTATTTTCTTTTTGACGACGGGTGGAGCCCCCGTGACAATATACTTGAAACGGTGCCGGAGCTGGATATGGAAGAGGTTGTAAGGCATGGACGGAGCAAAGGGGTTGATGTGATGCTCTGGGTTATCTGGAACACTCTCGGCAGGCAATGGGAAGAAGCCTTTGAACTCTTTGGGAAATGGGGCATAAAAGGTATTAAAGTTGATTTCATGAACCGCGACGATCAGCTGATGGTGATGTACTATGAGGCATTGGCGCGCAAAGCAGCTGAAATGAAGATGGTTGTCGATTTCCATGGTGCTTACAAGCCGTGCGGCCTCCGGCGCAAATATCCCAATGTTCTTACAAGGGAGGGTCTGATAGAGTTTGAGTATAACGGATGGACGGACTCTGACAATCCTGTCCATCATAACCTCCTTCCATATATCCGTATGTTCACCGGGCCCATGGATTACATACCCGGAACAATGCGCAATTCAACAAAAAGCAATTTCAGACCGGTTGGCGATTACCCCATGGGTCAGGGTACCCGTGCACATTCAATCGCTCTTGCTGTTATACTGAACAGCCCGATGACAATGCTTCCCGATTCACCCTCCGACTATTACCGCGAAAAGGAGTGCACGGACTTTATCGCAAAAATACCCGTCGAATGGGATGAAAGTCTTTTGGTTGAAGGTAAAATAGCGAAATACACAATCCTGGCACGCCGGTCAGGCGATGAGTGGTTTGTAGGCGCCATAACCGACCGGGATGAACGGATCATTAACCTTGAGACCGGTTTCCTCGGACCAGGCCGCTACAGGATCGAAGCCATTGAAGATGGCATTAACTCAAATACAAGGGCTGAAGATTACAGGAAAACAGAAACCTATTTTCAGTCAGGAGATGATCTTAAGCTGAAGCTGGCTTCAGGAGGAGGCTGGGTGGCGCGGATCACTCCCGAAAAATAGGTTGCTTCAAGCCATCAGGCATACCACTTCCTGTCACGCTTCAATTCTGATCCGAGAATGGCAATTGTCAGGTTTGCATCTTCAATTATCTGAAAATCAAACATCCCCACGCATACGAGATCAGCTCCGCCTTCAAAGGCGAATCGCAGTCCGTCCTCAGGCTTTATTGCCCCTGCTGCCAGTATTTTATATGCAATCCAGGGTGTGGTATTGTTTGAAAAGAAATCAGCAGTGGCTTTATCTGATACACACCAGATGTTATCGTGTGCCATGTCGTGATCTTTGCCGTCTTTTGGCAGATACGGATCTGCAGGGTCTACAGGTGTTGCCGACCAGTAATTATTGTGATGATATGTCTTCATGAAGAAATCAACCGGTATCCCGTTGCTTACACAGGCCTCCGGTACTGTAACAGAGTGAGCTGCTGTCCCGGCAATAATCCCCTGACCGCGTATAAACTCAATGGCTTTGGCCAGGTCATCAATCCTGTTTTCCAGCACGATCTGATCAGCTATTCCCCCCTGGACGAAAGCTCCGACAGCACCATGATCTATTGCCAGTTTGATGTTCGTCATATCATCGCCCCTGGGATAAGTCTGGGCCAGCCATTGTACCTTTCCGCCCCGGGCCCGGAATTTCTCCATTATCCTGATCGTATTTTCATCACACCTGAAAATTGCAGTATTGATGCCGGCTGCTTCGCAGAGCCACAGCGTCTCAATTACCTTTTCGTCGGTGAAATATTTCTTAAGCCAGGTTGAAACGTATAACAGGTCACGCGCATGTGCGAATCCGCTGATAAGGTTTCCCCCGATCATGATCCTGCTCAGTGCAAGAGCTCCTATCTTCCCGGCGGGAACCTTCCCCTGCAGTTCCTTCAGGGAATAATTCCTTCCGGGCAGAAGTGATGCGCCTCTCACGGCTTCATTGTTTGAGGCAAGATTTTCCTCCTCGAAGCTTTCCCATCCTCTTTTCCTGTACATCCTGAAAAAAACAGCGCCAAAAAAGGGAACAACGGCAAGGTTCTTTATCATTTCCCGCCGCTTGCCATCATAATTTGAGTGTAGCGGAGGACTTTCCGCAGCAGGGAATCTCTCCTCCTTCCGTTTTGAATGAAAATATAGTATCCTGGAAATGCCTTTATAAAGAAAGTTCCAGCCTGCTGCGATCCTCAGCAGGGTGAAGGACCAGATTGTTATTCGATTACCGGTGTTCATATTCCAGCTGTTACAGATTTATTTCCTCAGGATATCTCCCGCCCGGCTAATTTAATAAAATTCAGAATCCGGCTTTCCGAAAGACAAAAATTCAGCCATGAAAATGAATTTTACTATGAGGTTTATTGCTATCTTTATTCAAACCAAACGCAGGAACAAAATGAATTCAAAGGAGAAGGAAATACTTATGGGTATAATTGCAATTGCGCTGTTGCTTATTTACGCTTTCACGCTGGGTAAAATCATCCTTTCAGTATATTACTGGAACCCGCAAACAGGAGAATTTATAATAAACTCCAATATCCTGTGGATAGTAAATATCCTGGGGGGATTAGTGTCAGCGGTAGTAATAGGAAATCTTGCCCTGGCCGGTACAGGTGAGACTCCTGAAACACAGGTCAGGGAAATGATTAAAGCTTACGGAGCCGGTCTGATGAGGGCAACAGTCTGGACCTATATCATAATCTGGCTCCTGGTCGGTGCAGCAACTTTCTATATTGGCGTGATCAGGTGCCCCGATGTTTCTGAACCGCTGAATGCCATGGGGAAAAGCTGGCTGGGGATCCTGGTCGGTGCAGCGTACGCGTGGTTCGGAATAAAGAAGGCCTGAGGTCATTCAATAGCTTTGCCCTCTGAAGCCTTGGCGAAAGAGGGTCATTCAATAGTCATTCAATAGTCATTCAATAGTCATTCAATAGTCATTCAATAGTCATTCAACTGCTGCTCAGTTCTTTAACGATGAATGACGCACGCAGTGCGAATGACGGCGCGCAGCGACAAATGACGCGCAGCGAATGACGGCGAAGCCAAAGGTAGTTATTCAGTTGTCAATGATCATATTATTCGGGGGTTGCAGCCTTATCCTGCTTCCTGTCCGGGTGCTCCTGTAAAACGATCCGTTGCTGTAAATGAGCATTTCTCCAGATTGCTTATACTGAAGGCCTGCATCCACTCCGATGATCCTGTTATTAAAGATTGTTTCAATTTCCAGGCATTGGGTGTGCCCGACAATAATATGTCCTATATTATAGAAATCAAGAATGTTCTGCAGTTCGTCTTCACAAAAATCTGCATCCTCGAAATATCCCCTGTACCATAATGGTCCGTCGGTGTGACTTAAGAATTTCAGAAGTTCATTTGAATAAACCGATTCGGGGTCTTTCCCGATAATTCTATTGGCGAATATCCGGTTAATATGTCCGGGTGTAAGTTTTCTCCGGACCATTTCAGATGAAATTCCGCCGTGAACAAATAAAATATTGTTAATTGTGATCACTACTGGTCTGGAACGAAGCCATCTGCCCAATACCGTATTTTCGGCGTAAAAATCGGTATAATCCTTTTTAAACACTGACTCGACCTTCCTGTACTTCTCATTAAGGTCCTTCAGGCTCTTCCGAAACAGCAGGAGTTCATGGTTTCCAAGCAGAACATGGACTTTTCCGCCGGCACTGGCAGCCTGTTTTTCCAGGCCGTAAAGATGCCAGTAAACCTCAGTAACCCTGTCACCTTTGCCGGAGATATCTCCAAGAACCACCAGATGACCGCCTCCGAAATTCCAGTTGAGGTCCTTATCAATTATACTCCCTGCTTTCAGCAGATCAATATAAGAATTGTATTCTCCGTGAATATCGCTGATTACACAGATACTGTCAGCATGGTTAAAGCTATGGGTGTAGTCTGGCCTGGGCAGAAATGTCTCCTTCAGGTGATGGTAATCAAACAGAAGGTTAAATGCGCTCCGGATTTCTTTAAAGTTGCCGGCGTGAATGTAATCTTCCCGGGGGGTGCCATTTTCAATCCAGTTTATTTTAAACCTGTTATTGACTTTCCTGATATAGGGACCATCATTAAGCTGACCGGTTCTTACATTTGCCGGATCATGGCCTGCTGAAATTGTCAGACACAAAATAAAGCCACATGTCAGGCTGAAGAGCAATCTCTTAAAACTATGTCCGGTCACTGTTGATTCGGTTTAAATATTTTTCAGGTTCTTCCTCGTAATAACAACAACACCTCAGTAATAATAACAACACCTCATTCGGATTTGTTGTTCACAAGCCTGAATTTGATCCTAATCTTAGTTTTCGGAAAAACCGGGGAATAATTGAAGAATGGTCAATGAGGGCCGGCAACCGGCAATGAACAGAATATCCGCTCCATTTGTTTATTGACTGGGTGTTGGCTTCACATCAATAATAATTATAATCACAACTGTGTTAAAACAGATGCCAGTTACGTTACATAAAACCCGGTACATAAACAATGACCTGATTTTCATCTCATTTTGCCTGGTTATCCTTTTCTTAATGGCTGGACCGGCCATGGCAGAAAAGGGAGGGAGGCTTTTTATGTCAGATGAAATTATCACAATGGAATTGAGGACCGATTTTTCTGCAATCCTGAAAAGCAGAACTGAAGATCCTGAGTTTTTCGATGGGGAGATGGTCTACTATGATCTGGACGGGAGATCCGTAAAGCTCTCTGTCAGGGTATCGGCACGCGGAAATTTCCGGCGCGACCCGGAAAACTGCGCATTTCCACCCCTGTATGTGGAATTCATGAAAAATGAAGCGAAGAATACTCTTTTCGGGAACCATGATAAACTGAAGCTGGTCACCCCGTGCCAGAGAGAAAAGGAGGTAATCGAGGAATACATTATTTACAGAATGTATAACCAGGTTACTGAACAGAGTATGAAAGCAAGACTGGCAAAGGTTCGCTATTTTGATACAGAGTCCGGAAAGGAATTGTTTGAAGGGCACAGTTTCTTTCTTGAAGACAAAAATCACATCGCCAAACGGAATAATGCTGTTATAAGAGACAGATTCATCACAACGCATGACCTGAACAGGGATAATTATAAAAAACTGGCTTTCTTTCAGTACCTTATAGGGAACCTCGACTGGTACGTAGAGTCAAGGCGGAATATAATTGTCATGCAGCCGTCAGACAGTTCTTCAATGCCGGTTGCCGTCCCTTATGATTTCGACCTTGCAGGTTTTGTCAATCCCGCTTACAGCAAACCCAAAGGAGTTCCTGCAAAGCAATTACGGGATAAAAGGGTTTTCAGGGGACTCTGCTATACTGAAGAAGAACTAAGAGATATCTTTACATTTTATGAGAACCTGAAGCTACAGTTTGAATCGATTATAAAGAATAATGAGCTTCTTTCAGGATCTGACAAAAGGCAGTTGTTAAGATATATCAGCCATTTCTATACGGTAATTAAGAAAGAGGATCTGGTTAAGCTTGAAATTCTTGCCATTTGTCAGACACCTCAATATCACAACGTTTCAGAATTGTCTGAAACCTTAAGATGAGTGGATTTGAACTCATCATGACAATAAAAGCAGTCAGATTGACTTGGAATTTGGATCAAAAAGTGTAAATTTGGTATGTGTGGTTGGAAGAACAAAGTCCGGGCAGGAGTATTCTGTTCCTGTTCTGACAAAACAGGATGTACTGCGAATAGTTATTTCTCATCATGATAAGTAAAGACATCTTACTTCGTTGTGCTGTACTTCTTCTTGCAGTAATGGGCTCCGGATCAGTAATACTGGCTGAGGGTAGCAGTGCCGTAAAGAGAGTGGTAGTGATCACTGTTGATGGTTCCATCAATCCGTCGAGTGCCCAGTATATAAATTCGGGCATAAAACATGCCCGCGATAACAATGCAGAATGTCTGGTTATTACGCTGAATACTCCGGGAGGGTTGCTGAAATCGACCCGCGTAATCGTATCTGATATTCTTGATTCTGAGATCCCCGTTGCTGTCTTCGTATACCCCGGTGGGTCGCAGGCGGCATCTGCAGGGGTTTTCATCACACTGGCGGGGCATATAGCGGCGATGGCGCCGGGGACAAACATCGGTGCTGCCCATCCTGTAGGTCTTCAGGGTGAGCAGGATTCGATCATGAACGAAAAAGCCACCAACGATGCCGCTGCATTTATCCGGACAATCAGTGAAAAGCGTGCCAGGAACACTCAGTGGGCCGAAGATGCCGTAAGGAAAAGCGTCTCCATAACCGAGACCGAGGCGCTGAAGGAAGGGGTGATCGACACGATAGCAATTACAATCCGCGATTTGCTTGAAAAGATAGACGGGAAAGAAATAAACACATCTGCCGGCGTTAAGGTACTGAACACCAAGGATGCTGAGATCATTGAACTCAAACTGAATTTCCAGCAAAAAATACTCGGCCTTCTGAGCGACCCAAACATTGCCTACATACTGCTTATGATAGGCATTTACGGGATCTTTTTCGAACTTTATAATCCCGGAGCAATTTTCCCGGGAGTGGTGGGAGCAATAAGTCTGATACTCGCTTTCTACTCCCTGCATACTCTTCCTGTAAACTATGCAGGTCTTGCCCTGATTATCCTGGCAATAATTTTATTTATTATTGAAATAAAAGTAGTCAGTTACGGGCTCCTTACAATTGGAGGAGTCATATCATTAATACTCGGATCGATAATGCTTATAGATGCTAAATCAACACTGGAAGTTATCAGGATCTCCTGGCAGGTGATCCTGGTGATCGTTATTCTGACGGCCGCTTTCTTCATCTTTGCCATAAGCTTCGGAATCAAGGCGCAACGCAGGAAGCCAACAACGGGTGCGGAAGGGATTATCGGAGAGATCGGAGAGGCAATAAGTGACCTGGAACCGGGCGGACAGATAAGGGTGCACGGGGAGCTGTGGAACGCAGAGAGTCCGGAGGGCCCTGTAAGCAAAGGTGGAAAGGTGATCGTTACAGCAGTTTCGAACCTGAAATTAATTGTTCGTAAATCAACATAAAACAGAAAGGAGACCATTATGGACCAGATGTACTATACGTTATTGATCGCGGGAGTATTTTTCCTGGCGCTTATACTTGCAAGTGCAATAAGGATCCTGCGGGAATATGAGCGGGGTGTGGTTTTTCGTCTTGGAAGACTGATTGCAGTCAAAGGGCCCGGACTTATTCTGCTCATACCGGTGGTTGACCGGATGATAAGGGTAAGCCTGAGAACCGTTGTTATGGACGTGCCGTCGCAGGACGTTATCACGAAGGACAATGTTTCCATCAAGGTGAATGCCGTGGTATATTTCCGCGTGATGCAGCCTGATAAAGCAATCGTCGAGGTGGAAGATTTTCTCTCGGCCACATCCCAGTTGTCACAAACGACATTGCGGAGCATCTTGGGGCAGTCGGAGCTTGATGAACTGCTTTCGCAGCGGGAGAAGATCAATCGCGAACTGGCGGTAATTATTGACAATCAGACCGAGCCGTGGGGAATTAAGGTATCGAATGTCGAAGTAAAGCATATTGACCTGCCTCAGGAGATGCAGAGAGCGATGGCCAAACAGGCTGAGGCCGAAAGGGTGAGACGTGCGAAGATAATACATGCTGAAGGGGAGTTCCAGGCAAGTCAGAAGTTGTCGGAAGCAGCCGATATAATAAGCAAAAACCCTGCAACAATTCAACTGCGATATCTGCAAACATTAACCGAGGTGGCATCTGATAAGAACTCCACGATCATTTTCCCGGTTCCGATCGATACGATTAAGGATTTCATGCCCGGCAAGAGTCAGGATAGGCCCGATTCACATTGAGCTCTTTCAGAGCTGCAAGTCAGCTTTTGTAAAAAGAATTACTTTACTGAACCTTCTTCAATAATCTCTTCAAGTCTGGCAAGCCTTGAGCTGATCTGTTCATTCTCCGACTTCAGCCGCTCATCTGACCATGTTGCCCATGTTCCTCCTCCGGTTTTGACTGTTCCACAATGAGTCAACAACATTCAGCTTCTATAAGGCTTCAGGCTGGTGAGGTTGAATGATTTATTCCTGACTTTGTTACAAATAATATAACAAATATGCTTGACTTTATTACAAATATATATTAATATTGCCTTGACATTGTTACATACATAAATGTAAAGGTATGATATTTAGAAGAATAGTAGACAAGAATCTTCATGACTGGAGAAATAGCCCAAATCGTAAACCGCTTATTATAAGGGGGGCACGACAGGTGGGAAAAACAACTACAGTGAATGAATTTGCGAAGTCCTACCGGTATCGTATATTATTAAATCTTGAGAAACCCTCGGATAAGGTCCATTTTAATAACAATACTAATGCAAAATCTGTTCTTGACTCGCTGTTTCTGTCAAGGAACATCTCGATAACTTCAATTGGTGATACATTGCTGTTTATTGATGAGATTCAGGAATCCCCAAAGGCTATTGAAATGCTGAGGTACCTCTACGAGGAATTTCCCGGGCTGAATGTAATTGCAGCCGGATCACTTTTGGAGTTTGCCATGAAGAAAGTGAAAAGTTATCCGGTCGGCAGAGTAGAATATTTATACATGCACCCCATGAATTTTATTGAATATCTGAGGGCAATTAATCATCAGGAGGCAATTTATCAAATGGAGAAAATGCCGGTTGATTCATTTGCACATTCCGTTTTGCTCGGACTTTATAACCAGTATGCAATAATCGGAGGCATGCCCGAAGTTATCAGTAATTTCATTGAGTACGGTAGTATAACAGTATTGCCCAAAATCTATGAGAGTATCTGGGGTTCTTACATTAATGATGTTGAAAAATATGCAGCCAATGAGACAGAACGGAAAGTGATCAGGCACATTATGTCTACTGCTCACCTCTATCTGGACCAGCGGATCAGGTTTCAGAATTTTGGTCAGTCTAATTACAGGTCAAGGGAAGTTGGTGAAGCAATAAGGAGTCTGGACGATGCCAGGATCATTCAACTTATTTATCCGACTACCGATATTGAACCTCCGGTTAAACCTGATCTTCGAAAATCGCCCCGTCTTCAGTTTCTCGATACCGGGCTTATTAACCATGAACTTGGTATCCAGCCGGAAATGTCATCTTTTGCTGATCTTAATAATGCTCATAAAGGAGCTGTCATTCCTCATTTGATTAACCAGGAGTTAATTTCATTAAACACATATAGTTACAAAAAGCCAAATTTCTGGGTCAGGGAGAAGAAACAATCCTCAGCAGAGGTCGATCTGGTATACTCGTTATCGGACAAGGTTATTCCTATAGAAATTAAATCAGGCAGCGTTGGTACTCTGAGGTCTCTGCACCAGTTTATTGACCGCGTCAATCATCCATATGCAGTACGAATATACGCCGGAAAATTTGAAATCGTCAGGACAAAAACGCCCGGGGGCAAACCATATCTGCTAATGAATATGCCCTATTATCTCGGAGCAAGAATACCTGAATATCTGGCATATTTTGTTGAGAATTACAAAATCTGACCCTGTTATCTCAGGGAGATATTCATTTTGCGAAAGCCGCTGAAAGTATCTCTTCAAGTCTGGCGATTCGTGAATTGATCTGTTCATTCTCCGACTTCAGCCGGTCGTTTTCATGCTTAAGGTTGTTTATCTTATCATTAAGTTCTTTGACGGCATTGATCAACGCTACATTGACCGGGTGAATGTCGAGCTGAAGATAACCATCCTGTCCCTCGGTAACGGCTTCGGGAAGGATTTCGCGAACATCCTGGGCAATAAGGCCGACATACTCCTTGTCCGCAGGCAGGTTAAGGGAATTTGTTTCCCTGTATGAGAAGGAAACCGGTTGCAGTAAAATAATTTCGCTCAATCCTTTTGAATAAACTCCATGGATATCTTTCAGCCGCTCATCCGACCAGGTTGCCCATGATCCTCCTCCGGGTTTGGCAGCTGTGCCGTTTACCACCAGGTGGTGTTCGCCCGGGTCACTTGTTGTGCCTATGCACACTTTCCTGCCGAAAACACTGTAGTTGCCCGGATTGCCGAACCCAAAGCTGAAATAAGTTCCATTGTACGTTAAAGCCTCGGCTCCGTTACAACGGATGGCAACACCTGAAGTAATCCCCTTGTTGAGGTTCATTCCTCCTGCAATATCCAGTTTATAGGCTGGATTGATTGTTCCAATGCCAACATTACCGCTCACATGCATTTGTCCCTCGAAATAACCGGCATAACCCTGGGGGGAGGCTGTTTTCCCATATACACCATAATTTGTACCCGACGTGGCTGCTGCATCACCAAAGACGCCGCGTCCCTCCGTTGAGTTAGCCCTGCCGGCAACAGCATAAGTTATGCCGCTCCCTGCTGATGTATATCCAAAGACCCCGTGACCCTGGTTTGAGGCAGATGCGCCATGAATTCCGTAGGTGTTTCCGATGCCCGCTGCCGCAAAACCAGAGACGCCGTAACCATTTGGTGATTCTGATCTGCCTCTTACTCCATGAGTCCAGCCTATTGCAGACGAAGCCATACCAAATACACCCATTCCTTTAGTTGATGATGATTCGCCGCGTACTCCGATTGCATGTCCGTCGGCTGCTGCATTGTAGCCAACGACTCCAAATCCGTCCGGGGATTCAGACCGGCCGTATACCCCATAGTTTGTCCCATTATCGGCTGTGGCCAGACCTCTGACTCCGACTCCTGACGTGGAGTATGATATACCATGTATCCCGTAAGCACCTTTTGATAATGCGTATATTGCAGAACCATGTCCAGTATCATAATTTTCAATCGTGAATAGAGGGGTGGAAGTAGACGCATAGTTTGAGTAAGGAATGGTTAGTCCTTCATCAATTCCTGGCATCCATGCTGATCCGTTAAATTTTAAAACGTCTCCTGCAGTGGCACCCATTGAGGCCAGCTTTGGTGCTGTGACAGCCGAGTTGGCCAGTTTGTCTGTGGTGACAGCCGTATTGATTATCTTGGCATTTGTAATTACATTGTCAGCAAGGTCAGCCGTAACAATAGTACCATCCACAATTTTTTCAGAAGTAACCGAATTTTCCGCCAGATCGGCCCTTACAATGGTTCCGTCGGCTATCTTGGCTGAAGTAACACCATTGTCGGCAATCCTCAAGGGTGTTGCCGTGGTGCCGTTTCCTGCAAGTGTCGCATCTGTCACAACAACCTGTGTGCCCCAGTTATCACCTCCTCCTGATGAAGGAAGGGTTACCGTTCCGCCTCCCAGGCTCAGGGAGAGTTGGGTGCCGCTCAGACTCAATGTCTGTATCTCGTTCGTATTGCTGTTATCAGCATCTGTTATGCCGTATCCGGCAAGG
>JAHYJA010000052.1 GCA_019429325.1 Bacteroidales bacterium | reverse complement strand
TTAACTTTTCCATTTTATTATTACTAAATTCCTGATAATCATCTTTTTTTGCTCCACGCTCCCCGCTCTACGCTCCACGCTCCTTGCCCCCGCTGGCGCGGATCTGTGATCCGTGCCCCTTCTCCCCTTCTCCCCCCCTTACTCCTGAAGTACCCACTTAACGGCATCTCCAATCACAATCCGTCCCGTCGAAAGGTTTGTCAGCTCCACCTTCACGCTGTCGGGTGACAGGTAATATCTCCCAAGGTTATTCCATCCGCCTTCAGCATTCTCATAGTCGAGAGTTATCTCTTCAACCCCTTCATCGTGATAGATAAGGAAATGCATATCCTTGTAGGGTGAATCTCCCCCGGGTCCCTGACCTCCGGGGGGAGGGGGAGCCGGCGGAGCCCCCTGAGGGCCACCCCCGCCTCCGGCCCTTCCTGTCCTCACCATCATCCTGTCACCTGACTTGCCGATATGTGTATAGATGTCGTAATATCCGGGTTTGTTGATAACAGCGTTCCATGAGACTTTTCTGTCACCGCTGCCTCCGCGGGTATAGACCGCGGATCTTATATACTTGCCATAATACGCAGACTGGACAACAGGTTGCCAGTATTCGGGCACATTCATCATCCTGATCTGCTGATATGTCTGTCCGTTCCTGTCCTGAATGCCCAGCAATCTCCTGAGAGGGCTTTCCGTGATCTGTCTGCTGGCTGTGAATCCGGGATCCTCGTTATCAACAATGATTTCATGCGGATCGGAAAGTTCCGGAATGAGAGGAAGGATCTCTTCTTCCCTGACCTCCCTCATTCTCTCCCTCGATCTGGGAATATCCCCTACGGGTAAGTTTATTTCTCCCGGTATGTTCCTGGAAGATATTGTATTAATAAGCAAAGCCCTGGGCTGTGCATCGAGGACGATGTTTATTCTTCTGGATTCTTCAGGTCCCAGGAACACTATCCTTGAAATGTCGGAAGCTTCCATGCCCCGGCCTTGCATAGCAATACTGAAGCCTCCTCCCCGGGGTCCCTGCATTTCCGTCATTATCATCTGCCGGCCGCCCGGGCCCATGCCTCCCGGACCTGCTCCCGTGCGGAATGATACATTGAAGAGCCCCGGTACAGGCTCGGGGTTTGACACTGTAAAAGAGACCAGGTACCTCGATCTGTCTCCCGATATTATCTCCGTAGCCAGCAGATTGGTGAAAAGGAAGCCTGCCAGTTCTTTTCCGTTGAACCAGTCCGGCAGGTAAGGATAAAACCCGAAGCCAAACGTTTGTTCCATATCGGCATTCATCTGAAGGATATCCACCCTCCGGAATTTGTTATCATCAATATATTTCAGAAACCACTCCTTAAACTCATCAATTCCGGCTTTTGCCCTGAAAAGGTTGAAGAGATAGTCTCCCTTGACTGTCAGGATTGTTCTGACCGTATCCCCTCCGGGATTTTTCGCAAGTATCTCGCTGAAGCTGTATTCTTTCAGAATAAGATTTGCCTTGTCGTTGTCGGAGAGCCCTCCGAAGGCTGATGCCATCCCCAGTGCCCTTCCGGGGATTTCGACTCTTTGAAGATGAGATTCGAAAACAGCATTTATAACAGGATATTCCGATGAATAGAAATTATTCTTGAAGAAATAGAAACTTGGCCCCAGACGGTAACGGACAGGTTCGTTGTACGCCACTCCGTTCACATACCTGAAGTTCTCCCCGCTTATGAAAGTATTCCTTATGAAATCGTTGAAGAGCCTTACCTGCAATTCCTTATCTGTAATGATCTGGTTGTTTCTGGCCATCCTCCTTTTCTGCCTGGTGAATTGTTTGGCAAACCCTGCATTCCGCAGAGTCGACATCTTTTCCGGAAGCAGGACCATTGAAGGCTGTAATTCAGCCCTGGTCTGGGTGTTATTCCTGGGGTACGAATAGAATTGTACCGGCACCTCGAGCAGGGTGAGTGTGCTGAACGGATACTTTGTGGAGAAATTGGTCTCAAGCTCCCTCATTATTCCTGAAACAAGAAATGATATAGTATCTTTCAGCCCGGCAAGATCCTTTTTATAATAGTCGTTGCCGGGAAAGTAATAACTTATGTACTCCACGGAATCCACCCTGATGCTGTCGCTCAGATAGTTGCCTATAGCCAGCGTAAGCCCGGTAAGAGGAGATCCGGGTTTGAACCGATAATACCCGTTCTCCTTTATTCTGTTACCCTGTGAGACAGCTGTGAGACTACCGGATGTTTTTACCTTCAGGGTGAAATTTGTAAAATCAATCTTGATGCGTGCAGGATTGGACGGATAATAATTTAGTCCTGAAACAGGATACCAGTGGGCCTCCGGAGTAAGAAGGACATACCTTTCGGTAAGGAATGCCTGCCTTTTGCTGACATTCAGCATCTCGATCCTGTATGGATTATCTTTTATATTATCCGTATAGTCAGGAAAGCAGAATGATTCGTTTATCGTACCCGAGTAGAAGATCCTGAGCGAGTCAGATTGACCGGGAAGAAGAGTCTTTCCAGGGTCAGCCTCGATAATGTGATTCACCCTCCTGAAAGAAAGCTCACTGCCACCCGATGTGATACGCGATACAGAGAGGGAGGGATTAAGTGAAAACAGCAAGGTGTCAATCACTTCCCTGTTATCGTTTATGACTCTGAGTGATGCGGAAGCTTCGAAGGTCAGGCCTTTATGTGATAACTCAATATCGGCCCCGGTTATACTCACAAAATTCCTGTTCTCGTACTGCCTGCTGGTCTCCAGCACCAGGTTCTTGTCGTTGATCTTCTTTTTCCAGGTGGAATAAACATCCGTTGCGCAGAGCGCTGAAGAAACAGTGAAAGCCACAAGCAGGAAAACGGTAAGGCCTCTCTGGAATCTTGACTGCGGCAGCCGTTTGAAAAGAAGAATTGTTGTCATAATCAGGGCTATGCCCAGGCTGAACCAGAGAAGCCGCTGGCTCAAAAGCATTCCGGGGTTATCAAAACCAATCACTCCCGATTTGAAGACCGGAAATCCGAATGCCATGTAGTCAAACAAAGATCCTGCACGGTGATACAGGTAGAACATATTGAGCGCCGCATACCCCAGCAGGAGCATGAAAGTAAGAGCCTGGTTCCTGATGAGAGACATCAGCGAGTACGCAAGCCCCAGGCTGAAAATAATAGTGGGGACGCATATAATAATGAGGTACCACAGATATGCCATGATGTCGACCGACATATTCCTTGAAATAATATTCATCAGCAGACCGATACATAATATCAAAAGGTCGAGTCCGAGGAAAAGTCGGAGGATGCCCCATGTTTTTCCCGTTACATATTCAAAGTTTGAAATTGACCTGGTATAGAGTACCTCATTTGTATCAAGCTTTTTGTCCTTCTTCAGAAAATCTGCAGCAAGAAAGATTACCACAAGGGCCTGAGCTATATTAAGCAGGTAGAGGTTGACAAGCGGTACCGCCGAGGGTATTGATATCATTTCCCAGGGTTCATCGCCGACAGGTGAAAAGAGGCCGATGTTTAATATTGTGAATATGAAAAGGGCGCCCAGTGCAAAGAGTCTGAAAAACCAGCTCCTTCTGAGAGTTTTGGCTTCATACCTGGCTACAATTCCTATATTGTGAAGAAAGTCCATTATTTTTCCGGGTTCTAGTCAATCAGCGATGTCTGAAGCTTATGCTCCATATAATACACGTATGCATGCTCGATATTCGGAACAATGGCTGTTGCGTCATATTCAGGAGGATCGTCCGAGACTATCTGCACCTCCCATCCGGTTTCCACCGGGATTGTGGATATCACATTGTATTGTTCCTTAACCTTTTCATATTCGTATGGAGTAAGGTGAAGCCTGAAAACATGCCCTTCGGCCTGTCTGACGAGATTTTCGGGTGAACCGGAAAAGACCAGGTCGCCTTTGTTCAGCAAGGCCATTCCCTGGCATGTTGAAGAAATATCACCCACTATATGAGTCGAAAGGATTATAATTACGTCCTGCCGGCTAAGCTGTGAGAGTATGTTCCTGAATCGTATCCTTTCATCAGGATCGAGTCCTGTTGTAGGTTCATCAACTACTATGATCCTGGGATTGCCGATGAGTGCCTGAGCGATACCGAGCCTTCGTTTCATACCCCCCGACAGTCTGTTGGCCTGTCTGTCGCGCACCTCCAGAAGGCCCACCTGGTCGAGAAGCCTGTCGACCTCAGCCAGTCTCTCTTTTCTGTTTCTGAGGCCGCTGAGCGCTCCGGAATAATCAAGGAATTCCCAGGTCTTAAGCGAGGTGAAGAACCTGAAATCCTGGGGCAGGTAACCGAGCATGCTCCTTAATTCCTTCCTGTGTTTCTGAATATCCTTTCCGTCGACCAGTATCCTGCCTGATGTTGGCTTCATGAGGGTCACAACTATTCGCATAAGACTTGACTTTCCGGCACCATTGGGCCCCAGAAGTCCGAACATTCCGTTCCCGAATTCGAGGTTAATGTCTTTAAGCGCATGATTGCCATTAGGGTATATCTTATTAAGTCCCTGAATTTCAATTTTCATACGAACGGGCAGTTTGATGGGAACAAATTATCGGATCAGTTATTTGACATACAAAAGACGCCATTTATTTCAATTGTTGCATTAAATCGTAAAGTTTTGCTTCAGATTTAACGTTTCCTCTTTCAGAATGGGTTTTCCTCTGTGAAATAACTGTTAGGCATTGTAAAACTAATTCATATTTTTGTGAATCAATTATTCCGTTGTGGGTCAAAAAACGAATAAAAGGAAGATTATCAACGATCCTGTTTATGGATTTATAAGTATCCCGGGCGATTTTATCTTTGACCTTATGGAGCATCCCTGGTTCCAGAGGCTGAGAAACATCAAGCAACTGGGGCTTACGAATTATGTTTATCCCGGGGCAAACCACAGCAGATTTCAGCATGCTCTTGGCGCCCTGCATCTTATGGATCTGGCAATCTCTACGATCCGCCGCAAGGGAACGGAGATAACTCCCACGGAGGAGGAGGCTACATTGATCGCGATACTTCTCCACGATATCGGGCATGGCCCCTTCTCTCATGCACTTGAGGATTCTATAATCTCCGGCATCACCCACGAGGACCTGTCGCTTTTACTGATGACAAGGCTTAATGAGAAATATGGGGGCAGACTCGGCCTGGCTATCGATATATTCAAAGGCGCCTATGAAAGAAGGTTTCTCCATGAGCTGGTATCGGGGCAGATCGACATGGACAGGCTCGATTATCTCAGGAGGGACTCTTTTTTTACGGGAGTTATTGAGGGTTCGGTTGGTTCAGACAGGATCATAAGGATGCTTAATGTTGTAGACGACACCCTGGTGATTGACGAGAAAGGCATCTATTCTCTCGAGAAATTCCTGATAGCGCGGAGACTAATGTTCTGGCAGGTCTATATGCATAAGGCTGTCATCTCATCCGAGAACCTTCTTGTCAGGATACTGAAAAGAGCCAAGGAGATCGCCCTGAGGGGGGATGATATCTATGCTACACCGGCATTGCGGTTCTTTCTCTATAATCAAATCAGTACTGCCGACATAAGAGGAACGGGTACTTTCCCGCCCGACCATGTAGCTGCCATTTTTACAAGACTGGATGACTCGGATATACATGTCTCCGCAAGATACTGGAGCGATAGTTCCGATCCTGTCCTTTCAGACCTCTCTTCCAGGCTCATAAGAAGGGATCTTTTTGCTGTCGAGTTGCAGAATGATCCGTTCACTGCTGAAAGGCTACTGAATTTGCAGAACCTGGCAGGAGATTTGATGCAGATCACTCCTGAAATGGCCGATTATTATGTTTTTTCAGGAAATATATCGAACCTGATGTATGCCTCTGATTCACCCGAAGTGAGGATATTGCTTAAAAACGGCAGCACCGAAGGCATCTCGACGGTTTCGGACATGTTTGATCATGAAGTTTTCTCGGAAAGAATAACCAAATATTTCATATGCTATCCCAAAGAATTAAGATAACAAAAATCTGACAACATGGAATTCACCGCATCACAAATTGCCGGATTTCTCAAGGGAGAGATTGAGGGTGATCCGGACGTAACAGTAAATAATGTGGCAAAGATTGAAGAAGGGCATGAAGGTGCCCTGTCGTTTCTTGCCAATCCCAGGTATGAGCACTATATATACACCACGAAATCCTCTGTTGTGCTTGTCAATAAAGGCTTCAGGCCTGCAGGTGTCATTGGCGCCACACTGATAAGGGTTGACAATGCCTATGAGTCATTCGCCCTGCTGCTCAATCTTGTGGCACAATCGCGGCCGGTGAAGAAGGGCATTCACCCCTCTGCAGTAATTGAACCTTCAGCCGTTATAGGATCTGACGTTTATATCGGGCCTTTTGCATACATAGGTGAGGGATGTTACGTGGGAGATGGCTGTTCGGTTCACCCTCACGTTTCTCTGGGTGACAATACAAGGCTCGGCAGGAACACTACGCTCCATGCCGGTGTCAGGATCTATCACGATTGCCTGATAGGCGAGAACTGCACCATTCATGCAGGTGCCGTTATCGGCAGTGACGGATTTGGCTTTGCCCCGCAGTCGGACAGTGAGTTCATGAAGATACCCCAACTGGGGAACGTGATCCTGGAGGATAATGTCGAAATAGGTGCCAACGCTGCTATTGACAGGGCCACCATGGGTTCAACAATAATACGTAAGGGAGTCAAGCTTGACAATCTGGTGCAGATCGGGCATAACGTGGAAGTGGGCGAGAATACTGTGATGGCAGGACAGACTGGTGTAGCAGGATCGACTAAAGTGGGAAGGAACTGCATGTTTGCCGGTCAGGTTGGCATAGCCGGGCACCTGAAAATTGCTGACGGAACAAAAATTGGCGCCCAGGCAGGCGTTCCCGGAGATATCAGATCAGAGAACTCTGTTTACCTTGGCACCCCGGCAATGGATCATAAACAGTTTCTCCGATCCTTTGTGGTATTCAGAGTTTTACCGGACATGAAAAAAAAGATTGAAACACTTGAAAAAGAGATTGCAGCTCTGAAGGGCGGGGGTTGAGATACGCAAAACCGGCCCCGGGATTACCGGAATGAGTATAATCGTGAGACTATTTATTGGCTTGTCGGGTTTTTTTTACTTGTTTTGTAACCTTGAACAAAAATAACGGCTGATCATAATGAGTGAAAAACAAAGGACACTTGCAAGGGAGGTTAGTCTTAGCGGCAAAGGATTGCACACGGGGATCAATGTAAAGATTACATTCAAGCCTGCAGAGGCAAGTTACGGATATAAGTTTGTAAGAACCGATCTGCCGGATCAGCCCGTTATAGAAGCCCTTGCAGAAAATGTGACCGAAACATCAAGAGGCACCACTCTCACCAAAAACAATGCGTCAGTATCAACAATAGAGCATGTTCTGGCTGCTTTGCACGGACTGAGGATTGATAATGCCCTTATTGAGCTTGACGGGCCGGAAGCCCCGATAATGGGGGGAGCAGCCTGGAAGTTCACAGAAGCTCTAAAAAATGCAGGCACCAGGGAATTGAACCAGGAGAGGAATTATTTTCACGTAAAGCAGAAGATTGTATACTCCGACGAGGAGCATGGCGTGGATCTGATTGTATATCCCGACGATCATTTCAGCATTAATGTCCTGATTGATTATAATTCTAAGATCCTGGGGAATCAGTACGCTATTCTGGATTCGATCGATGACTTTGAGGAAGAGATAAGCAAAAGCCGAACCTTCGTGTTCTTTCACGAGCTCGAACCGCTGCATAAGATGGGACTTATTAAGGGAGGAGATCTTGACAATGCCGTGGTAATCCTCGAGAAGGAGGTTGATCAGTCTGAAATCGACCGTATAGCGAGGCTTTTTGACAGGCCGGGTATAAACAAACATACAGCGGGAATCCTTAATAATACCGAACTCCGGTATCCTAATGAGCCGGCACGCCACAAACTGCTCGACCTGATGGGCGATCTTGCACTTGTCGGTCAGCCAATAAAGGGCAAGGTAGTGGCTACACGCCCGGGTCACCATGCCAATACGCGTCTCGCACGGATGATCAGGCAGGAAATAAAGAAATCCGGTTCAAAAAAAGTACCGGCCTACGACCCTTCACAGCCTCCGGTTTACAGCATCGAGGAGATAAAGAAACGGCTGCCTCACAGGGCCCCTTTTTTGCTTGTCGACAAGATCATTTATCTTGATGATACTACTGTGGTAGGTATAAAAAACGTGACCTTCAATGAATCATTCTTTCAGGGGCACTTTCCTGATGAACCTGTTATGCCTGGCGTACTGCTGGTAGAAGCGCTGGCCCAGTCAGGAGGTTTGCTTATCTTAAGCACCGTGGAGGAGCCTGAGAAATACTCAACTTATTTCCTTAAGATAGATAAACTGAAATTCAAACACAAAGTAGTGCCAGGTGACACAGTGATCCTCAAGATGGAACTTACGGAACCGCCGCGAAGAGGAATTGTTACAATGTTTGGCCAGGCATTTGTCGGCAATAACCTGGTGATGGAGGGCGAGATGACTGCTCAGGTTGTAAAAAATAAATAGTCAGTTCATGATCTCAAATTTAGCATATGTCAATCCCGATGCCAGGCTTGGTCAGAATGTGATTGTTGAGCCGTTCGCCTATATCGCCGGTGACGTAGTTATTGGCGACGGCACCTGGGTAGGGCCCAACAGCACCATTCTCGACGGTGCCAGGATCGGAATGAACTGCAGGATCTTCCCGTCAGCTGTCGTTTCAGCTATACCGCAGGATATGAAGTTCAAAGGCGAGGCGACAACGGCTGAAATAGGCAACAATACAACAGTCCGCGAATGTGCCACTATAAACCGTGGAACAGCCTCGAAGGGAAAGACTGTCGTGATGGATAATTGCCTCGTTATGGCCTGCGCCCACGTGGGCCATGATTGCCTGATAGGCAACAACTGCATCCTTGGCAATGCAGTGGGGCTGGCAGGGGAGGTTAGGGTAGACGACTGGGCAATCCTGAGCGGAGCAACACTGGTCCATCAGTTTGTGCATATCGGAGGACACGTGATGATCGGGGGAGGATCAAAAGTAAGGATGGATGTGCCTCCGTTCATTAAGGCCGACCGCGACCCCCTGGCTTATATGGGGATCAACACGGTGGGGCTTACCAGACGGGGATTCGGCAGCGAGAGAATAGACGAGCTTCATAACATCTACAGGGCAATATACCAGAATGGCCGCAACATCTCGCAGGCTCTGGATTATGTTGAAAAAGAATTCCCCAGGTCAGCCGACCGGGACTATATTATCGGTTTTATCAGGGAAGCAGAGAGAGGAATTATCCGCGGCCCAAGGTAACCAGGATCATATTCTCACTATATCCCTTCCGAAAGGATTAAGTGCCACTTCAGTCAGCTTGAAATGCTGAATACCGAAGGGGATCCCGATAAATTTCATATGCTTCTCGTTTTAGTCTTACTCAAGAATAACTGTCCTGTCCCTGGGATACCTAACTGAATAAGTAAGGATCAGCTGTTTAGTCTCTTCAGGCCTGATCTCAAGCTCCCATTTTATCTCCCCGGTCTGCTGGTTGTGCCTGCCTCCTGACAACTCGCTTACCTGGACATTTATCCCGCTCTGCGAGGATACCGGTACCTGATCGAGCACGGAGATCTTTACAGGATTGGCTTTATTGTTCCTTATCGTGATGAGGAAGGAATAGGTTTCGGTTTTATTGGCTCCCAGTACCCTTCTTGAAGTGAAATCCTCCCTCTTCTCTCTTTTCACCAGGATACTGTTGTCGTTCCCCAGAGAAACGGTGAGTGTATCTGTCAACTGATTCACATTAAGGTAAGAACTTCCGACATAAGTATTTTCAAAGTAGAGAGTTGCCTCTCCGCCTATAAGGCTTTGCCTGGCCCAGTCGCTTATCTCACTGGTAAGATATGCAAGCGGCGAGATTTTGGGTACGGTTACATACTTATATTCAGCCGGCGTGTTTATCCTCTGGAGCTCGACAGTCTGTATCTTCCCATCAGAAGGCACTGAGTAGGGTATTGCAATATCAAATGTTACCGTTGTCGCTCCTGTCTGTTTTTCAACCTCAACAGGCAAAGCTTCAGTCTCTTTCATCATCATTGCATCTTCCGCGACCATCTCCGTTACAGCAGGTGCAGTGCTGCGGCTGATACCCGATGCCCTTTCCCTGAGGACAACGGCAGGAGGGACATAATAATCAATGAACCAGGGATAGAGCACCGGTACGTTGCCTGATACCCAGGGTGTTGCATTGGAGAAGCTCAGCTTCACATCCTTCCACTCAACGCCGGAATTCTGAAAAACATTTGCTTTATAAAAAATTGTGACCGGTTTTGAGATGTCATCAACACGGATATCGTAGGAGGGATACCACCCCGCGTTCATTACAACATAACTGAAAGTCAGTCTCCCCGAATGGGCTTTTTCCGAGCTCACCGTAACAAGGATCTCTCCCGAAGGCAGTTCCTGCTTCCCGATTATCCCGGCAAGCTGCTTCTGGAGGGCAGAGATCTGCCTCTCATAATCCCTGATAAGCCGCTCCTTTTTGAGTATTGCAAGGGTTACCTGTTCCATGTTGTTCGTATAGAGTTCCATGAAATTTCTAAACTGATCGGGAGTAAGCGCCGATTCCCTCGAAGCGATTGTTCTGTTTGCTGTAAGGAAAGCTTCCTTTTCCTTAAGTACGGAAATACCGGCTTTTTCATCCTCGACCTTTATCTGCAGGGATTCGATCTGGCTCCTGATACTCTTTACGTCCGGAGATTCTTCAAGGTTCCGGAGATAATTGTTCATGTGGGTGACCGACAGGACGATAAAATTGCCAAAGCCTTTTACCTGGACGCTCCGGGCATCAATGTAGGGCGAAAGACCGGAGAGCCTTAACACTGCCGTTCCGGCAGGAATATCGGTTTTTGCTTCGTGACTGACCTGAGCACGGTCAGGGTACACCGTCACATGACCTATCGCAGCCTTTATATCCATTTCAGTCTGGGCATTAACTGAAATGAAAGATACTGCAGCCAGAAATATTACAAAAAATAATCTCTTCATTGGACTTAATTATAATATCGATTTAACCCTTACTATTCATATTTATTACTAACCTATTGTTTACCTTTGTGTTACTTAGTGTTTGCCTTTGTGATACTTAGTGGTAAAAAAACCTTAACCACTAAGGAACTCAAAGGATTACACAAAGGTTCACAAAGTTTATGAGTTTATCAGGTTAAAGTTAAGTTTTTTATTTGTCCTGAATAACTACATTTAATTAACAAATTTTGGTCCAAAGAGAATGAGATGGTTAATTTATGTTAATTGTTCCGCTTAACGTTGCAGTTCTGTACAATAGATTACCTTTGCCTGATTTATAATGAAACAATGAAACAGTTAAAAATTGGCAATCTTGCTGTTGCAGTACCTGTTATACAGGGTGGAATGGGTGTAGGGATCTCTCTTTCAGGACTTGCCGCGGCAGTTGCGAATGAGGGTGGCGTGGGTGTAATTTCGAGCGCAGGACTGGGTCTTTTGTACAGGAGTTTTTCAGAGAATTTTCTTGAGGCAAGCATTCACGGACTCAGGGAAGAGATACGCAAAGCCAGGGAGAATACTCTCGGGGTAATAGGAGTTAATGTGATGGTGGCTATGACCAATTTCGCGGATATGATCAAAACGTCAATCGCGGAAAAGGTCGATATAATTATTGCAGGTGCGGGCCTCCCGCTAGACCTGCCGTCGTTTCTTAAGAAAGAGAGTGTAACAAAGCTTGTTCCCATAGTTTCGTCGGCAAGGGCTGCAAGGATAATATGTGAAAAATGGAAGTCCGCCTACAATTACCTTCCCGATGCAGTAATTGTTGAAGGACCGGAAGCAGGTGGACACCTCGGCTTTAAGGAGGACCAGATATCTGACCAGAACTACACCCTCCAGAAGCTTGTTCCTGAAATCGTAAGTGAACTGAAAACATTCGAGGAAAAATATAATCAACCGATACCGCTTATTGCGGCCGGAGGGATCTATACCGGCGCCGACATCAACAACATAATGAAGCTCGGAGCTTCCGGTGTGCAGATGGGAACCCGGTTTGTCACGACAGAGGAATGCGACGCATCGGCGGCTTTTAAGCTGGCTTATATCAATTCCAGTGAAAAAGATATCGAAATAATAAAAAGCCCTGTGGGAATGCCCGGCCGGGCCATCCTGAGCAATTTCATAACGAAAATGAAGGCAGGATATAAACAGCCCAAAAAGTGTCCCTTCAAATGTATCAAAACATGCGATATTACAAAAAGCCCGTATTGCATCATAATCGCCCTGATTAATGCCCTGAAAGGAAACTTCGAAAATGGTTATGCCTTCGCAGGTTCCAACGCCTTCCGGGCAACCGGCATAATCTCAGTCAGGGAGACTTTCCAGACTCTTCTCAATGAGTTCAGAGAGAGCCTGAAAGGGTAAATACCATTTGGGTATTATAAATTTATGTTGCATATTTGCGTGGTTTTTCAGGCAAATTAATTCCGTCGTCTTTCAGGGAATAATCAATCCGGAAAAGGGATAGATAAACCTATTTGATTTTGAAGAGATTGGGATAATTTGCAGGATGATTTAAAATATATTAAGATGCAAAACAAACTCCACGAACTAACGGAAAAAATTTACAGGGAAGGCGTATCAAAGGGGAAGAAAGAGGCTGAAGTGATATTATCTGAGGCCAGGGATGAATCGGCCAGGATGATAAGTGAAGCTGAAAAGCAAGCTGAGACTATAATTGCCGCGGCAAGGAAGGATGCCGATGAACTGAGGAAAAACACCGAGTCGGAATTAAAGATATCCTTCAGGCATGCAATAAATTCCCTGAAGCAGGAGGCAGAAAGAATAATTGCAGGTAAAATAGTCGATGAGCCTGTTTCTGAGGTCTTTTCTGACAACCGCCTGATAGCCCGCCTGATAGAATCGATAGCTGATAAGTGGATCCCGGGAGAGAGCGAGGCAGGCATTGAAGTCTTCATTTCCCCGGAAATGAAGAAGGAGATTGAGGATTTTTTCGCGCAGGAGACGCGGAAAACCCTTGCAGCAGGAATCGTCCTCAAACCTGTTAAATCGATGGAAAAGGGCTTTGAAATAAAGCCTTCGGGCAAGGACTACAAGATAAGCGTGACCGAAAACGATTTTGTCAGTTTCATCAAGGAGTTCCTCAGGCCTAAACTTATTGACCTTCTGTTTTAACAGCAATGATTTTCAAAAGACATTATTATTATCTGGTGGCAGGGTTAGCCGATCTTGTTTTTGACGGCGGCAAGGGATATCCCGATCTGGCCGAATTTGTTGAAGAGCTGAAGAACAATCTTCACCCCTCCGATTTTAAAATCGTCTCCCTGCTTTTTCTGCCTTATGACAACGACAACCTCATTGCATTTTTAGAAGGGAAGACGGATAAGTGGAGCCCTCTCGGAAAATATTCAGCAAGTGAATTTGAGGAAGAACGCAAGGTTTTGCAGTCGATTGTCAGTGAGAAAGATGTTATTCCGCCTTATATGGTGGCCGTAATGAATCAGCGCACCGGAGAAGAGCAGACGATTGACAGGGTATCGACCTGGAAAAAGCTTACCGAGGGGTACCTGGAGATAGCTTTGAAGTCGGGCAGTAAATTCCTCAGGAAATGGGTCTCCTTTGACCGTAACATAAGGAATATCTTTGCCCTTATAAATGCAAAGGAGCTTCATCTCAACGCAACCAGGTACATAGCCGGGAAGGACCAGTTTGCAGAGGAACTGATAGCTGTTTTCAATTCCGGGAAGGATTTTGTGATACCTCAGGAACCGGAGTATGCACCCGCCATCTTCAGGATTGCCACGGAAAGCGATTTCCTTGAGAGGGAAAGGAAAATAGATCTGGAGCGTTGGAATTTCGTTGATACCAACACTTTCTTTGAATATTTCACCCTCGACCTGATCCTGGGGTATCTTATAAAGTATATGATAGTCCTGAGATGGAAACAACTTGAGCCGGAGACAGGAAAGATAATGCTTCAGAAGCTTATAGACCAGATGGAGACACAGATAATGTCGGTCGGATATAATGAATAACAACTGAATGAAATTGTAGAAAGATATGCTGACTAAAGGAAAAGTAAGTGGTATAATATCAAACCTGGTAATTGTTGATGCTGACGGCCCGGTTGCCCAGAACGAGATATGCAGGATCGAACACGAGGGGACTAAACTGATGGCTGAGGTGATAAAGCTTAACAGGAATCAGGCGTTTGTCCAGGTTTTCGAAAGCACTCGGGGCCTGAGGGTAGGATCAGATGTAGAGTTCACCGGCCACATGCTTGAAGCGACACTTGGCCCCGGAATACTTTCCCGTAACTACGACGGATTGCAGAATGACCTTGACAGGCTCGAAGGGATCTTTCTTAAAAAAGGTGAATACAACTTTCCTCTCGATGAGGAGCAGGCCTGGGAATTCAAGCCTCTTGCAGAAGCGGGAGAGACAGTTGAGGCAGGATCGTGGCTGGGGGAGGTTATTGAAAACTGGATCCCTCATAAGATCATGGTGCCGTTCAAGTTCTCAGGCAGTTTTACCATTAAATGGATTGCTGAGCAGAGTTCTCACAGGGTACACGATGTAATTGCCGTTCTAACAGACTCAAGGGGTGAGGAGCATCAGATAACAATGGTCCAGAAATGGCCGGTAAAGCTGGCTGTCAAGGCATATAAGGCAAAGACAAGGCCCTTTAAAATAATGGAGACCGGGATCAGGGTCATCGATACCCTCAATCCTATAGCAGAGGGAGGTACAGGTTTTATCCCTGGTCCTTTCGGATGTGGCAAGACGGTCCTTCAGCACGCTTTGTCGAGGCAGGCAGATGCAGATATGGTGGTGATTGCGGCATGCGGTGAGAGAGCAAACGAGGTGGTTGAGATTTTTACCGATTTTCCAAAGCTGATCGATGCAAGAACAGGCAGGAAACTTATTGAAAGGACCACCATCATTGCGAATACATCAAATATGCCCGTAGCAGCAAGGGAGGCTTCTGTTTATACAGCTATGACAATTGCCGAATATTATCGCGCGATGGGATTGAAGATCCTTCTCCTGGCTGATTCCACCTCGAGATGGGCACAGGCACTGAGGGAAATGTCGAACAGGATGGAGGAGCTTCCGGGCCCCGATGCATTCCCGATGGACCTGCCTGCAATTATTTCAAACTACTATTCAAGAGCCGGTTTTGTGGAGCTTAACAATGGCAAAACAGGATCCATAACATTCATAGGAACAGTATCGCCGGCAGGAGGCAACCTGAAAGAACCTGTTACCGAATCAACCAAAAAGGCAGCCCGCTGTTTTTATGCACTCTCTCAGCAACGGGCAGATTCAAAAAGATACCCGGCTATCGATCCTATTGACAGCTATTCAAAATATTTTGAATATGAAGAGGTTAAGGATTATATGGCACGGAATATTTCCCCCGACTGGGTCGATCAGGTAGTCAGGGCGAGAGACACGCTTCTGAGGGGACGGGAGGCCCAGGAACAGATCAATATCCTGGGCGACGACGGAGTGCCGCTTGAATACCATGTCAGATACTGGAAATCGGAGGTGATCGATTTTATTATCCTTCAGCAGGATGCTTTTGACAAAGTTGACCGGACATCACCAATTGCCCGCCAGAAATACATGTTGGGCAAGGTACTCGAAATCGCCGACCGTGAGATGAAATTCAAAAACTTCGATGAGGTGGCCTCGTGGTTCAAGAGGCTCATTAATTCACTCAGGCAGATGAACTACTCGAAATATGAATCAGGAGAGTTTTATAACCATCTGAAAGAAGTTGATCAAATGTTAATTGAAATAGCAGAGTTATGACGGAGAAGAGAGCCTTCCAGAAAGTATATACCAGACTTACCAGGATTACCAAAGCTACCTGCTCGGTAAGGGCGTCAGGCATCGGGTACGACGAACTTGCACTTGTTGATGGCCGCCTTGCCCAGGTGGTAAAGATAATTGGCGACGAGGTGACTCTTCAGATCTTCTCCGGAACCGAGGGTGTTCCTACAAACGCTGAACTGGTATTCCTGGGAATGGCCCCGGCCCTCAAGGTAAGTGAGGAACTGGCCGGGAGGTTCCTCAATGCCTACGGCGAGCCGATCGACGGAGGCCCTGCCCTGACAGGAAAGGAGATAGAGATAGGGGGACCTTCGGTAAACCCTGTGCGCAGAATGCAGCCATCACAGCTGATAGCAACCGGTATTGCAGGGATCGATCTTAACAATACACTCGTCACCGGGCAAAAGATACCATTCTTTGCCGATCCCGACCAACCCTTCAACCAGGTGATGGCTACCGTTGCCCTGAGAGCACAGGCCGACAAGATCATTCTCGGAGGAATGGGATTGTCGCACGACGATTACCTCTATTACAGGAATGTTTTTGAGAACGCCGGCGCTCTTGAGAGGATCATTGCCTTCATTAATACCACCGAAAACCCGCCGGTTGAAAGACTGCTGGTCCCTGACATGGTGCTGACCGCCGCGGAATTTTTCGCCGTGGAGAAAAATGAAAAGGTGCTGGTGCTCCTTACCGATATGACCCTCTTCGCCGACGCCCTTTCGATAGTATCCAACAGGATGGACCAGATACCTTCAAAGGATAACATGCCGGGATCGCTCTACAGCGACCTTGCCAGGATCTACGAGAAGGCCGTACAGTTCCCTGACGGTGGCTCCATTACAATAATCGCAGTAACAACTCTGTCAGGAGGCGATATCACGCATGCCATCCCTGATAATACCGGTTACATTACTGAGGGACAGCTCTTCCTCAGACGCGACTCGGATATCGGGAAGGTTATCGTGGATCCTTTCAGGTCGCTGTCGAGGCTCAAACAGCTGGTAATAGGAAAGCAGACAAGAGAAGATCATTCACAGGTAATGAACAGCGCCATAAGGCTTTATGCAGATGCTGCAAATGCCAAAACCAAACATGAGAATGGCTTCGACCTCACTGAATATGATGAGAGGACACTGAAATTTGCCAGGGACTATTCTGAGAAACTCCTGGCTATTGATATCAATATCGGAATAGATGAGATGCTGGATACCGGATGGAAATTATTTGACAGGTATTTCTCGCCCGAAGAGGTGGGGATGAAAGAGGAGCTTGTGAAGAAATACTGGCCGGGTCAGTCAGGCAAACAGTAATAAAAACCGATGGCTATAAGATTCCAATATAACAAGATCTCACTTCAGAGCCTTGGCAAACAATTGAAAATAAGGACTCAGGCTCTGCCTATTCTTAAAAATAAGGAATCAGCCCTCAGGATCGAGGTAAAAAATGCAAAGAGTATTGCAGAGGGTTTCCAGAGTCAGTTCTCTGCAACTCTCACCAGGTACGGAGAGGGGGTAAGACTATGGGCAGAATTTGAACCGGACCTTCTTAAGGTTAAGGAGATCAAAGTAGGGACAATAAAAATTGCCGGGATCAAGATCCCGGAGTTTGAAGATATTTCGTTTAAAATAAAGCCTTTGAACCTCTTTGGCAGCCCTGCCTGGTATCCCGAAGGAATAATCATCCTGAGAGAACTCTATACAATTATTGCCAAGAAGGATCTGGCCCTGCGAAAGATGGAACTTCTTAACATGGCACGGAAAAAGACCACCCAGAAGGTGAATCTTTACGAGAAGGTCCAGATTCCTGGTTACGAGGATGCCATAAGAAGGATAAAGAGTTTTCTGGAAGATGAGGAGAACCTTCAGAAATCTTCACAGAAGATAATTAAAAGCCGGCAGGCGGAGCAGTCGGAGGTTGAAGAAAGCATTGCAGAATGGTAGCGGAATTAAGAAAATATACTTTTGTCATTTATCACCGCGAATATGACGACCTCCTGCGGAAGCTCAGGGATGCAGGAGTTGTGCATATCGTCACGAAGCCCGATTTTCATGAGTGCAAAAGTGCGGCAAAAGATATGGTACTCCTGAAAAGATATAAAAAGAGTACAAGACTTTTATCCTTATCCGCTCCAGGCACCATTCCATCATCACCTGCCGGGAACCCCGAAGAGGTCCTGTCCGGTCTTGAATCGAAGTTCAGGGAAATGGAGGAAGCGGGCCGCAGGCTCGAGATGCTCAAACCGGAGCTCGAAAAGGCCGAACCCTGGGGAGATTTTGATCCTCTGAGACTGGAAAAACTGCGTGACGCGGGATGGGAAGTTTCGCTCTTCTCATGTTCCCTCAGCAAATACCAGAACAGATGGGAGGAGGAACATGCGGTGGAAGAGATAAGTCACGACAAGGGTATAATTCATTTTGCCATCGTTCACCCGGCAGGCGCGATGCCGGATATTGAAGCTGATCAGGAGAGATTGCCTGAAAGATCTGCCGGAAGGGTTCTTGAAGAGATTGAGTTAAACGAGACCAGGATAAAGGAGACCGAATCGTGGATAAGGGAAAATGGCCCTGCGATTCTGGCTGCAATTAATAAAGGAGCAACGGAAGCATTAAACAGGATAGAGTATGCTTCTGCTTCCGAGCAGGCTGAGAGACTGGCCGAAGGTACTCTCTGTATCCTCGAGGGCTGGGTTCCCATATCGGAAGAGAATAAAGTAAAAGAAGTGATAGAAGATTCCGACTGTTATTCACTCGTCTCAGAACCGGAGAAAGGTGAGAAGATCCCGGTTATCCTCAGAAACAGCAGGTTTGCCTCGCTGTTTGAACCCATTTCAAAAATGTTTGCACTACCTGATTACAGGGAACTTGACCTGACTCCCTTCTTTGCCCCATTCTTTATGATGTTCTTCGGATTCTGTCTGGGCGATGCAGGGTACGGACTCCTTTTCGTTGTCGCAGGATTTTTTATAAAGAGGAAGGTGAAAAAGGAGTTAAGGCCGATCATTACCCTTTCGCAATACTTCGGTATTGCAGCGGTACTATTTGGCCTGATATCAGGCACCTTTTTCGGGATTAACCTGATCGATTCAGGATATACCGTTACTCAAGGCTCTGTGGCCCGGATGCAGGATGCAGGTGTGCCCGGAAAGATAATTTACAGCCTTGATGAAATAAAGGATCAGAAATTCAGAACAAAGGAGAGCTTTACGAAGGAGGCTGTCAGGCTCGTTGGCGAAGAGGATTTTTCTGTCTACAGGAAAATAATACTTAAGAGCGCTGAATCAGATATTCCGCTGGTTGGATCAATCAGAGGCTTCATGCTCAATTCCATGAATCTTTTTTACCTTGCTATAATTTTAGGAGGATTGCAGATTATATTCGGAATGATACTGAGGATAGTGAACATTGCCAGAGTAAAAGGTTTCAAATACAGTCTTTCCACTATCGGATGGGTGATCCTCGCCCTTACCCTGATCATTTTCAAGGGGGGCAGTTCCGCTAACCTGATCGATGAAGAAAAGTTCGAGGCATTGTTTAAACTTCTGCTTATTATTGCCGGCATCCTTATTTTCCTCTTCAATACTCCTCATCTGAATATTTTCGGCCGGATTGGCAGTGGATTATGGGAATCATATACGATCATAACCGGTGTTTTCGGGGATATTCTCTCATACATAAGGCTTTTTGCCCTCGGTATCTCGTCCTCGATTCTGGGATTTGTGTTCAATCAGATAGCTTTACAGTTGCTTTCAGTCCCTTACGTGGGTTGGCTCTTCTTCGCGGTGCTGCTGTTGTTCGGCCATTCACTTAACCTGGCTATAGCAACCCTGGGCAGCTTTGTGCATCCGATGAGGCTGACGTTCGTCGAGTTTTATAAGAATGCAGGTTTTAAGGGAGGCGGAATAGAATATAAACCATTCAGAATTAAGAAATAAATATGTTAAAGAAAAATTATTATGGAAACAGCAAATGTTTTGGGGAGCTCAGCAGCGCTTATTTTTTCGAGTGTCGGTCTGGCATTAATGCTTGTGCTGAGCGGTATAGGAAGCGCTATTGGGGTATCAATCGGAGGAAATGCAACCATCGGGGCGCTTAAGAAAAATCCCGATGCTTTCGGCAGTTATATGCTGCTGAGCGCACTACCGGGGACTCAGGGACTCTATGGATTCGCGGGATTTTTTATCATTAACAGCAGTGGGGATGTCAGCGGCCAGATCAGCATGCTTCAGGGAACTGAAATATTTGCTGCAGGACTGATGCTGGGAATCGTTTCACTCTTCTCCGCAATCCAGCAGGGAAGGATCTGCGCCAACGGGATCGCGTCGATAGGATCAGGCAACGATGTCTTTGCAAAAACAATGGTTCTTGCAGTCTTTCCGGAACTATATGCAATTATTGCCTTTGCAGCCACATTCATCATAAGCAGTACAATTTAGAGCGGAATAACAAACAGGGGCTACAGTTGTTATAACATTGTCACAATAGTGTGAAACTTATTTTGTACGGCAGAACAGGCAGATGGAAAATGACCAGGACAGGATATTGAATGACGTCACGTCTGGTGATTATAAATACGGCTTCTATTCAGACATCGAGATGGATAAGATCCCGAAAGGACTGAATGAAGATACTGTCAGGATAATATCGGAAAAGAAGGGTGAGCCGGAATGGCTGCTCGAGTTTCGCCTGAAATCCTTCAGGCACTGGCTCAGCATGAAAATGCCTGAATGGGCGCATCTCGAAATACCTGAGATAGACTACCAGGATATCATTTACTATGCGGCTCCCAGGCAGAATAAAACACTTGAGAGCATCGACGATATCGACCCGGAACTGAAAAGAACCTTCGACAAGCTTGGAATACCCCTTGAGGAACAAAAACATCTGACCGGTGTGGCCGTTGATGCTGTTATGGACAGTGTTTCCGTAAAAACAACATTCCGGGAAACGCTGGCTGAAATGGGAATAATCTTCTGCTCCTTCA
>JAHYJA010000242.1 GCA_019429325.1 Bacteroidales bacterium | reverse complement strand
CCCCGTCTCTCCGGTCGGTTCCGGTATTGATTTCAATTTTATCCCCGTTGCTTTCTACCTTGATGGAAATACTCGCGTCTTCAAGGTCCCTGAGAACATCCCTCCGAACATCCTGAATTATATTCTGTATATCACCCGGCCATCTCTTTTCTGCATGTTTTGCGAGTTTTCCGGTTACAAAAATCTGCGATAAGGATATCAGTGAGGCGACTACACCTATTATCAGACCCGCTACAAGAAGACCCCTCTGGGGGCTGTTCCTTCCGGCCTGCGACAAACCTACCGAGGCAAGGACAATAGCTATTATTCCGGGAATAATTGCTATAATACCAACGCAGGGGATAACTGCAAGTACAAAGGTTATAATTGCAGTTATAAGAGCTGCGATCCCCAGATTCTGACCGGTAAAATCACTCTTTACCTGGTCCCTGTTCTCTGCTGTATTCTTACTGAAATCTTCCATGGTATTGCCGGTATTTGTTATTTCTGATCACCTGTGAGAATATTTAACATATCCTGCTCTAAAGACGTTACAGGATTTTCAATGATGCGTCCTATCTCAATATTATTTTTGCTGACGATAAATGTTGGTACCCGCTCGATATTAAGTTTTTCGTAGTCTCCTACCGGGGCGATTTTGGTATTGTCGACTCCGATAAACTCAAGCCTGCTTTCCGGGAAACCCCAGCTTTCCATGATTCTCATGAACCTGGGAACCTCCCTCCTGCTGTCGGGACACCAGGTTCCCAGAACAATCAGGATTGAAAGATCATCTGTACTTATTGCTTTTAACTTGTTAACAACTTCATCATCAGCACGGTAATTGTTAAACTCATCCCTGTACCATTCAGAATGGGGAAAGCGGGTCATCTGAAAGTGGTTGATGTAACCCAGGAGCCAGGTTGACTGCTCTGAGAAATTTACAGCCGGTTCAGGGTCGACGGCCGGTTCTGTGGTGGCGGCAGGAGGTTCAGTAACAAGAACCTGTTTAGTTTTACAACTACCGGCTGTAACTGTGAAGACCAGAAAAAGGATAATAATTTTGTCCATCAATATGTTTTTCGGAATGCAAATTACAAAATATTCAGATAAACAACAGCAGGCTTACAGCCATCACAGCCATTCCACCCACCAGACCATAGATTGAGTAATGGTGTTCACCGTATTCCTCTGCGGCTGGCAGAAGCTCATCAACTGAAATGAACACCATAATTCCGGCCACAGCAGCAAACAGCACACCGAAAACCATGTCGCTCATGAACGGCATCAGTATCAGATAACCAACAACTGCGCCCAGCGGCTCTGCCAGGCCCGACAGAAAGGAGTAGGAGAAAGCCTTCTTTCTGCTTCCCGTGGCATAGTAAATAGGAACCGAGACTGCGATCCCCTCCGGGATATTATGTATTGCGATAGCCACAGCGATCACTATTCCAAGCCCCGGATCGCTTAACGCGACTGTAAATGTTGCAAGTCCTTCGGGGAAATTATGAATTGCAATGGCAAGAGCAGTAAAAACCCCCAGGCGTTTCAGCCTGTGTTTATCCGGAGAGGTTTTACTGATATTCATTTCCTCGATCCGTTTCATTTCATGAGGGTTTTCCGCTGCGGGGATCAACTTGTCTATCAATGCAATAAACAGCATCCCGCCAAAGAAGGCAGCTGCAGTGGCCCAGTTTCCCGGGATATTGCCCATATCAGCCACCAGTGTTTCTCTCGCTTTGGTCAGTATCTCCACAAAGGAGACATAGGTCATTACTCCGGCTGAGAAACCAAGGGAAACCGAAAGGAATCTGATGTTGGTCCTGCGTGCCAGCAGTGCAATGACGCTTCCGATCCCTGTGGAGAGGCCTGCAAACAGGGTCAGTCCAAAGGCAAAAAGCAGATTCCCCTTATCAGGAGCAAAGTTTTGTGCCTGAGCCAGGAGCGGTACAAGATTCAATAGTATGATATTTACTGCCGGCATCTGTTTATTAACCTTTCCTGTCCATAGTTAATATTTATTTATTTTTTGCCTTTGTGTTACTTAGTGTAAGCCTTTGAGTCCTTTGTGGTTAAAATCTTCTTAACATTGCTTCCTGAGTCCTTCAGAACAAATATTTTCTTTAATGAAACATCTGCAGCATAATTCTAAGGATCTGTCCTGCGGCCCCCGATACTGAGGTGCCGGGTCCGAATATCGCTGTGACTCCTGCATCGTAAAGGAACCTGTAATCGCGGGGAGGGATCACCCCACCTGCTACAACGAGGATATCTTCCCTGCCCAGCCTCCTTAATTCAGCTATAACCTGGGGAATAAGAGTCTTATGGCCGGCAGCCAGGCTTGATATGCCAAGCACATGAACATCATTCTCAACTGCCTGCCGTGCCGCTTCTTCAGGCGTCTGGAACAGAGGTCCTATATCAACATCGAAACCGATGTCAGCATACCCGGTTGACACGACTTTAGCTCCCCTGTCATGGCCATCCTGCCCTATCTTCGCGATCATTATCCTGGGCTGGCGGCCCTCCTTTTCAGCGAACCTGGCCACCAGCGCCCTGGCTTCTTCAAAGTCCTTATCCGATTTATTCTCCGAAGAATACACTCCTGATATTGTTTTTATCACAGCTTTATACCTCCCGGTTATTTTTTCACATGCATAAGTTATCTCACCGAGCGTAGCCCGTTTTCCCGCGGCATCGACTGCTGCCTCGAGAAGGTTCCCCTTTCCGCTTGCCACACATTCGGTGATCGCGG
>JAHYJA010000051.1 GCA_019429325.1 Bacteroidales bacterium | reverse complement strand
AGTATAAGTGATGTAAATCTGACCTATAAACCTGGGTGTTCCGTAGGACTCTGTCCAGTTCATGGGAGCATTGTAAAAACCATTCCCCACGATGGCTCCCATGACATTTTCTCCCTTCCTCAGCAGATCTGAAATATTATAGGACAGGTACATTACCCTGTATTCCCTGAAATCATCAGGGAGAGGTATCCCGGCTTTTTCAAGTCCCGGCCTCTTGCCGTAATTTGTCTGGTTCGGAACCAAAACATCATCACTTACTTTTTCTCCGTTAACGTAGAATTCGAAATAACCAAGTCCGGTAACATAAGCCCTGGCATCTTTAATCTCCTTGCTTATATTGATCTTTTTTCTCAACAAGGGTGCCGGCGGCGGCATCTCCTTCAGCACCATCTGCCTGTTTTCATTGCGAACAGGATCAGGAATTGGCTCCTCTCCCTGCCATGGCGCCCCAATCCATTTCGCTTTCCATTCTCCGGGTTCAAGCAGTCCCATACTCCAGAAAGCCGGCTGGCTCCATTCCGAAACTTTTCCGTTTCTATCCCATGTCCTGACCTGCCACCAGCAATCCTGCCTTGACGTAAGGGCACGGCCGCTATAGATTACATTAACAGATTGATTTGTATTTACCTTACCGCTGTTCCATAAATCAGCCTGACCGTTCAGCAATTTTTCTTTTGTCCCTGCCACTCTTATTTCCCAGGCAGTCTGAACCTGCCCCCGCTCACCTTCACCTGCAATATTAACCCATGACAGGCGTGGTTTAATGATATCTACAACCTGAGGATTGTCAAGGTTTTCACATTTTAGTCTTGTGGGAGTTATTCCGGCTTCGGATGGGGAGGTGAATAAGAGCAATATACTTACCAGGGCGTATATAAACTTCTTCATACTTATTAATGTTACGGTCAAATAAATAGCGGCCAATCAATACCTGCAAGGTACTAAAAGCATTTTAATTCCGTACTGAACGGATTCGTGATTACCCCCTTTTTTTCTTTTTAGCGCTGGTTAAAAAACAACCAGTTGCCTGACCTGATCCTGATGGATATCCACCTGTCTGACGGTTCTGCTTTTACGATATTCGACACTATTAAGGTTGAAACCCCGATAATTTTTATCACTGCTTATGATGAATATGCTATTGAGGCATATAAAGTTACCAGGTGACTCTTTTCCACCCGGCGAACCTGGTTCATCAACGGGTGCCGAAGGGTTATGGCCCCTTTCACCGGGCACACTGCAACACAACTGCCGCAATACCAGCATTTGCCGGGACTTACTCAAAATGGACGCGGAAAAGTAACCCGAAATAAATTTGACTTGTATAGTAATTATCTCGTAACTTTGATATAACCGGTATTACGAATCAGAGGTCATAATATACACGCTACTGATGATTTGATTGTTATGACGCATAGCTTATAACCCTGTTATCCGTCAGCTATGAAATACATAAAGACTCCCGGAATTGAATCAATTCTGACTCTTGCACTCGCTTGCGCATTGCTTTCAGGCTGCATTAAAACAGAAGATGCCCTCGATCCTGAGATATTTAAAGCCTGGGAATACTTTGATATAAACAATGGTCCCGGAGATGATTATATTTTGTCATTATTTGAAGACAAAAAGGGTAATATATGGGCAGGTACTCAGAATAACGGGGTAAGTAAATTCGATGGCCATTCATGGACCAACTACAATGTTGCCGACGGACTGCCAGATAATAGTGTGTTGTGTATTGAGCAGGACGGTTATGGCAATATGTGGTTCGGAACTCTTGCGGGATTAAGCATTCTTGCAGGCAATGAATGGACTAATTTTGCCGATTTTGGTGGTGTATTTGCCCTTCTGAAAGATCATGATGATCATATGTGGCTGAGTACCACCAACTATGCAGTCCTGGAATATACTAACAACGACTTGTACCAGTATTATGACAATGAATGTGAATGGTGCAACGTTGTGGACGTCCTGTTTGAAGATATTGAGAGAAACATCTGGATCGGGACCTGGCAGGATCTGAAAAAGATTACCCGTAATACTGTGACTTCATATACCGCTAGTGATGGTCTGCCAGGCGGAGCCATAACAGCAATGCATCAGGACATCTGGGGGAATATCTGGATTGGGACCATATTAAGCGCTTACGTTACCAGATATAACAACGGCAGCTTTGAACTGGTCAATCTGCCAAGCGGCATATCAATAAATTCTGTTAATTCAATTGCCTCTGATAATAATGGGAATGTATGGTTTGGATTATCAGTGATGGGAGCCCTCAGATACAATGGTTCCTTTATGAGATCTTATTCTGTCAAAGATGGTCTTCCGGGCAGATCGGTAACTAAAATAATAAGGGACAGGAATGGTTATCTCTGGTTTGGGACGATGGAAGGTGGAGTTGCCAGGTATTTACCATTACAGGATTAATGTTCACTTAAGCTTCCCGATGATGACAATTGTCAATCTAATGACCTGTATATGAAATATATCATCGCCCTCTTTTGCTTATTATATGCAAGCCTGACCCTGAAGGGGCAAGCCTCCGGTGATTCCATACTGATCAATGAAAGAAAGATTGATCGTCCCCTGACTTTACACAAAGGCCAGTTACAGTTCAATTCAGCATATGAGATTTCTGTTATATTAAAAGAATTTGATAATAGCAGCAAGGGGCTTCTCCTCTCTGACAAGGGAACTGCTTCTGTCAGGCATAAGTACCTGATTGATCTTAATTATGGTATACTGGATTTCCTCCAGGCTTCAGTCGCACTTAATTATTCCTTAAGGGGTGAAAGGAGTGAATCGCATCGGATATGGGTGACCTATGCTGAACAACCCGATTTTTATATTACCAGTTTTGATGAGTATAAAGGCTTTGATGATCTTTATATTGGTACTGTGATCAAACTCCCTCTGAAAACCAGTGTTATTGAGATCGCTCTATCGCCCGGATTTTACCTGCCTCTCTTTTCAGCCCGCCCGGAAGCTCCTGAACACAGCATCCAGCTTCCTTCAGTCGGACAGCCTGTTACATTAATAACTTACCACAATAATCATACTTCGGGAAAAGGATCTAAAGCTCTGAAGATCGGAGCCGGTACAATTTTAAGACCAGGCAAGGGCCTTAGTATCTCTGCAGGAGTGAACTACACCTGGCCGGTAGCCGTGAGTGAAACAGTCAACTGGATACATCAGTTAAGTGGATCTTCATTCATTTACAATGCCATTGATTATAAATACCTTATTGGCAATACATTGGATTATGAGGTAAGTCTGGCATATCAGGCAATATCCTGGTTTAACCTGTCCCTGTCATGGTATTCTGAATCGACATCCTCAGGCTGGACTGAAGTCACCGGCTTCCGGATCGGAAATCCCGAATCTAAAGTATCCATAATGACAATTAACTATGAGATTAAAGCCACAGGCAGGGTCTGGATAAACCAATCAGCATCCGTCGCATTAACGGGTAAAAATCAGCTGGCACCTTTTTCTATTTGCCTTGGATTGAGCTATAATCTTTTCCCTTTTGAAAAAAGGATTAAGCAGGGGCATTCCGTAAATATCATTAATTAACAATGGTCATATAAATGAAAAGAATAATTGCAGGAATGATATTGATAATTGCCGGCAGTATAGCATATTCTCAGGAAGAAGACAGGCTGCTTGTGGCTGAAATAAAACAGAGCACTGTAATTACAGAACCTGCCACTCTCAGGAAAGGATTCTTTAAACTCGGTGCAATATTTACCTATACGGCAGATGACAGATTATTTACGGAAAACTGTAAAAAAGAATATGAACCGGAAAACGGGTGGGGCAGCTACTCAACTGAATATCTTCTTCTAAGCTATGGTCTGACAAACCGGCTGGAACTCTCCCTTGCCTTGCCTTATGTGATAAAAACTATAACTTATTCCATAATTGACGAGACGCCTGTCAATGATTCAACAATGAGAACGCAATATAAATCAAGAGGCAATGGATTGGGAGATATAGAATTCGGAATATCATATCAGCTTCTGGAAGGGACCAATGCAAAACCATCCCTGGTAAGCAAGCTAAGCGTGGCTTTCCCGACAGGACAAAAGAATCCGGCCAATATCAGGGAAATTTTTGAATATGATTATCCGACCGGTAAGGGCGAAACATCTGTTTATCTTGAACTGACTTACAGGAAAATCACCTATCCGTACTCATATTCATTCTACGGCCTGTTCCAATATTCCTTTGGCGGAGAGAAGGTTATGTTGCCCTACGAGAACTCAATTCCTTTCAGGTCAGGGAACAGTTACCAGGCGGGCGGAAGTTTTAATTTCCTCCTGAATGACTGGATAGCGGTCCGGAACGATCTGTTATTTGTTTACAGGCAGGCTGATGAATATAAAGGTGAAACTGCCATGACCACTTTTCCCCAGACAGGAATCTGCTACAATCCAAATATCAGTTTTCAGTTCAGGAAATTCAGGCTTGCCCAGGGCGTGTTTATACCTCTTTTCGGCAGATACTTCCCTGCCAATCCACAGTATAATCTTGATTTGCAATATATCTTTTAGCCGTCAGAAAAAACAGGGATGCATAGATCAACCTATATTTTTACAGTTTTTATCCTCATTATCATTACTCCGCTCATCAATTCATGTAAGACACCGGCAGTAATTGCAACGCGGATTATTCACCAGGCAGACGAATTCAACAACCAGAAAAAATACCGGGAAGCAATCACTTGCTACGAAAGTTATATAAAGGCAGCTCCGGGCCTTGGTGTTTACCGCAATATGTCAATGGAAGCAGATGTATACAGGAAGCTGGCACATGCATGGTCTGCAATCCCTGACTATGATTCGTCACTATATTACCTGCAAGAAGCTGCAATGATAGATTCTGTTCATAAACCCAACAGGCTTAACTTAATTGATGACTACCGGAACATAGGTCTGACCTACGGGTATAAGGGGGATTATATTAAAAGCATCCGGTTCCTCAGACAATCCCTGGAGCTTGGTTCAGGGATGGAAAAAAGCATCAGGGATATAAATCTTATTTCGATCGGAGATACCTGGCTCTCCTTAGCCAGGGTTAATTTCGTTACCGGAAATTTTCATGATGCGGAAAAAGAAGTTAATAAGGCAATTCCGATTTATAAAAAGGCAGAAAGTGATTATTCGGGATTGCTGGAGTCATATCTTCTCCTGGGTAAGATCAGGATTGAAAGGGGAGAAATCCCTGAAGGTCGCGGACTATTGGAATATTCAATGCAAATAGCAGAAAATTATAATGTTAATACTGCCAGGCATTATCAGGCTATCGGAAGTTCGTTTTTGCAGGAGTCGAAATACGAAGAGGCTCTCAAAAACATGCTTCAGGCTTTGAGAGAAGCAGAAGAATCAAATATTATTCCTCAGATTGCCTGGATGAACATAAAAGTCGGCGATATATATTCACTCATAGGTGATGAAAAAAAAGCCGGAAGTTATTATGAAACAGCTCTTTCTCAAACTTCAGGCAAAAGAGATCAGATCATAGCAGAATCGCCTTCCCTGTTAATGAGGCTTGGTGACGTGCAACTGGCCAGTGAGCTTTTTATTAAATCTGGATCGCTTACCGGTAGTGCCCTGGCCGGATTGAGGCTCGGCGAAATGAATGAAAGAAACAATAACCCGGATAAAGCTGAATATTATTTTACCAGATCAGACAGCCTCTTCAGGATCATAGGTTCAAATGCCGGACAAGCCCATGCAAAACTCGGTTTATGCAGGTTATATACCGGCAAAGATATGCCGGACGAGGCAGGCAGACTGCTGGACCAGATTGGAGAATACGGCAAAAACCCGGAAATTGAATGGCAACTATTCTTTGAAAAAGGCAGGATCCTGGAAAAACAGAATAAGCCGGCCTCAGCATTTCAGGAATATATAAAATCAATAGACATTATTGAGAAGATCAGGGGTGATTTAAGCATCGAGGAATTCCGTTCTGCATATATGAAAGATAAGATGCACGTTTATGAAAAAGTGATTTTGCTGCTTCTGGAGAATAATGAGAACGACGTAGTTTTTAATCCGGGGCAATCACCTGTTGAAACAGCATTTTATTATTCGGAGAGAGCCAGGGCAAGAGCCTTTCTGGATATGCTGGGCAACACCAGGATCAGTCCGAAAAACACTTCAGATACCATCATCCTGGAAAAGGAATATAATTTAAGACTCCAGATCCAGAAAGTCACAAGAGAGATTGAGAGGAACAAGTTCAACCTGACCGGTAGCGAAGAACCTGAAAAACACCTTGAGTCTTTAAACAGAGAATATATCAGAACTCTCGATATAATTAAACTTGGCAACAGTGATTATAATTCACTTATTTCTGTTGACCCATGCAAACTTTCTGAAATTCAAGATCTTATTGGCGGGAACAGTGCAATAATACAGTATTGGGAAGGCAGGGACAGATCTGCCGTATGGGTGTTAACCAGCAAAACCATTACTGCCAGAATCCTGGATACAGGATCCGGTAAGTTAGAAAAATCGGTTTCAGACAGCAGAGCCTTAATAAATTCGGGTGTGACAAAAATTTACGAATTACTGCTTGCCGGATTGTATAATACACTTATTGTACCTATAGAAAAAGAAATTGGAGGATATGAATCATTGTTTATTATACCTCACGGAAGTTTGCATTTTCTGCCCTTTCAGGCTCTTATTGATACTGAAGGGAAATATTTAGTTGAAAAATTCAATGTTTTGTATGCCCCCTCTTCCTCTGTCCTTAAACAATGCAGTCTGAAGAAAAGTGCAGGAGATGACGATTTCCTCGGACTAGCCCTTGGAGATATTAATCTGTCAGATTTCTCCCCCCTGCCGGGAACAAGAATTGAGCTTAATCAGATTGTTCAGTTATACCCGGGAGCAACGGCAAAATACGAAGATGAAATTTCAGAATCATACTTTAAGAAAGAATCGGAAAATCATAATATTATTCATCTGGCCACACATGGTTATCTGGACAGCCGGCGTCCGATGCATTCGTATCTCCTTATGCCGTCTGATGACGATAATGACGGACAGCTAACTGTGAACGAGATATTTGATCTGAACCTGAAATCAAAGCTTGTAGTGCTGAGTGCGTGTGAAACGGGTCTTGGACACTATTCAAAAGGTGATGAACTGATTGGCCTGAGCAGGGCCTTCATTTATGCAGGAACACCTTCAATTATTGTAAGTCTCTGGCCGGTGGAAGATGCTTCCACAACGCTCCTCATGACCAGGTTATACCAATATTATACCGCAGGTTACCTGCTTCACGAAGCGCTGGCTTTCGCCCAGCGCGATCTGATAAATAATAATTTCGAAGCTGCAGTCATAAGAGGCGCAAGAACCAGTACTGTTGTCTGGGATGAGGCTCTGACCTACGAAATAGAATCAGGCAATAAGTTAAAAGAAAAAAATCCGTTCTACTGGGCTCCTTTTATTTTAATCGGATATGGAGGTTTATAACCGGGTTTGCCGGATTGGGTGATGTGACAATTTTTTTTGCACAAAATCGCCATTTATATATCTTTGTCCTCGCTTATAAAATAATAAAATGTGTAACCATTTATAAATAAATACTTTAAAATATGTCAGATTATTTAAAAAGGGTTCTGATCATTCCATCTGCAATTTTAGTTCTTTTGGTTTTGGGTTATTTAGTCACCTCCTGCAAAGGTCCGGTCAGGAGCGGAGATGCTGTCGATCTTTCCGGAAGGATCACAGGCTGGCGGGAAGATAACCGTACTGGAGTATCCTCAGAAACAGGCCTGCTGAAATCGTGGCCCGATGGCGGACCGGCTCTCGTCTGGGCCAATACAGAGCTGCCTGCAGGACACTCCTCTCCGGCTATAGGAAACAATACAATTTATATTACTGGCATTGACAGAGAAACTGATGTGCTGATTGCCCTTGATGAATCTGGTGAAATAAAGTGGCAGACGCCTTATGGCAGAGCCTGGAACGCATCGCATCCGGAAACCCGATGCACGCCAACTGTTGAGGGCGACAGGGTTTATGTATCCAGTGGTTACGGCGATCTTGCCTGCATTGATGCCAATAGCGGGGACATAATCTGGTCACAGAGGGCCAGTGAAATTCACAAGGGTACTTATGGCAGCTGGGGTATTGCCGAATCGGTTATAATCGACGGAGATAAGCTTTATTATACACCGGGTGGTCCCGAAACAATGACCATTGCTCTTAATAAGAACACGGGGGATCTGATCTGGAAATCTCCCTCTCTGAATGACAAGCCCGGCTACATCTCCCCTGTAATGGTTGAATATGCAGGCATGCAAATGTTAATAAATGTGTCGCTTGGATATACTTTTGCAGTTGACGTATCCAACGGTGATATTCTCTGGAGGGTTGCGCACACTTCCAGGGAACGCGGAGGTGATCTTATTAAATGTGTCACCCCATTATTTCACGATGGGAAAGTTTATGTTACAGGAGGTTATGATAGCGAGGGCAGACTTATAGCCATTGCAGATGACGGAAGAAGCGCGGAGGTTGTCTGGAATGACGATGTACTTGATGTTCATCATGGAGGAGTCGTTATGATTGACGGATATATTTACGGCGCCAACTGGATTAATAATGGCAACGGCAACTGGTGCTGCATTAAATGGGACACCGGCGAGAAGATGTGGGAAGAACACTGGCACTGCAAGGGATCAATTATCGCCGCCGACGGAATGCTGTACATATACGACGAGAAGCATGGAAATGTTGGTCTTGTAAGACCTGGTCCTTCGAAGTTTGATCTAGTCAGCAGCTTTAAGGTCAAACTGGGTTCAGGCCCCTACTGGGCCCATCCCGTTATCCACAACGGATACCTTTACATCAGGCACGGAAAGGCTTTAATGGCGTATGACATTAAGGAGAACAGATAGTCCTCTTCGCCACTGTGTACGTCATGGTCAAGTAAGGTTAAATCATTCCTGCTTTTTTGTCGTCGGGCCGTGTACTACCAGGGTGCCATCGTCAAGCACTTCCATCTTATCGATAAATACTATCCTCCTGTTTCCGGTCAGGGAAGTTCTTCCGTGATAAACGCACAGCATCTGTTTACCATCCGGAGAAAACGTCACCGAATTATGTCCGGTGCCTGTAACAACACCTCCCTGTTCAACATCTTTCTGCAGGACAGGATTATTTTCAGCCTTTACAAAAGGCCCGAGGGGAGAATCTGAAGTGGCATACCCCACAGCGTAATTCATCCCGCCAAAAAAATTGGCAGAGTACATCATATAATACCTGCCATTATTTTTAAAGATGAAGGATCCTTCGGTCCAGCGGCGATTTACCTCACCGGAAGTAACCGAACGGCTTTCCCATTCGGCCTGTTTGTCAGACATCGAGAGAGGCGGCTGTAACAATAAAACGGGTTCTCCGACGATACCTGAGAAATCAGGTTTTATCTCAACTCCGTAAACCCAGCTCTCCTCAATCTCATCAAACAACCCTTCTTTACGGGCCCATTCAGTAACCTCACTTTCGACAGAATGCTTATAACAGCATCTGGAGTAATACATGTAGATTTTTCCATTGTCAAATAGCAGGTTACCGTCAATTACCGGATACCCCGGATCAAAAAGAGGCCTGTTATACATATCTGTATAAGGGCCTTCAGGCCTGTCCGAAACTGCTGCACCAATCCTGAAATTCTCCTCCTCATTGGTCGGATTCTGCCTCCAGTCGGCGCTGAAGAGCAAAACAAACCGGCCGTCGATCTCATACAGCTCCGGAGCCCAGAAATTAGCAATGCCCCAGGATGTTGCAGTGTTTCCCCGGTAAATCTGTCCCTCATCTTTCCAGCTCTTCAGATCGCGGGAAGAATACATTTTAAATCCGTCCCTGACCCCTCCTGTTCCGACCATATAATATACACCATCTGACGCCCTTAGGATATAGGGATCACCGAAAGCGACAGGCAAAGGATTCTCAGGTATAAAATCTTGTTGTTCCGGTGCATACTCCGAAAGTTTAACGATGAAAGTCTTCACAATCAGAAACGATAGTATGAAAATCAGGGATCCGGGATTAATCATTGGGGTAGTATTTATGATCTGAATCAAAACTAGGTAAAATTATTCTTATCTTTATCTAAGAATTAACATAATCAGCTGGTTTGTTAGATTTAAAATATTAATTAAAGTTTGTCAGACATGGAAACGAAAAATCGTCGTGAATTTCTGAAAAAGAGTGTTTTAGGTATATCAGGGGCTGCATTACTGCCATCTTCCTTGAAAATTGATACTGGTGCAGATGCTTTTAAAACTGCCCCGCCTGAACTTCCTTCACGCCTGCTTGGCAAAACGGGCATCAGTACCCCGTTGATCAGCATGGGTACAAGCGGTGTAACATCGCCTGGTTTCGTAAGAGCTGCCTATGAAGCCGGAATCAAATTGTTCTTTTCCGCCACCTATTACGGTGAAGGGAACAATGAAATACTTGTGGGAGAAGGGTTGAAAGGTTTGCCAAGGGATTCTTTTATTGTCGGGACTGCATCGTCACCTGATGGACTTGACACGCGTTCCGGAACCCTCTCAGGTAACTTCAGTGCCCAGGCATACATGAAAAAAGCCGAAGAGAGTCTGAAACGTTTTGGCCTTGATCATATCGATATCCTGCTCTTCCCCTACGCAGCGAAAAGAGAGACTGTTCTTCACGAAGGGATATTGAAGACAATGGAGCAGGTCAAAAAACAGGGGAAGGTCCGTTTTACGGGAATTGCCTCGCACGGAGACACCGTGGAGGCACTGAATGCTGCAGCCGCATCAGGTATATATGATCTTGCAATGATTTCCTATAATTTTAAGATCCAGGACCTGGATTCACTTAACACTGCAGTTGCCAATGCCGTCAATAAAGGCATGGGCATTATTGCAATGAAAACCACAGCGGGTGGAGGGCGGGATAAATCAGGGTCTCCCCCGGAAATCAGCACGGCCCTCAAATGGGTTCTGCAGAATGAAAAAGTTTCAACCATCGTTTCCGGAATGACATCGCTCGACGAATTGCAAAAAAACCTTGCAATGATCCGGGATCTGAAAATGTCGGAGCAGGACATGAAAGACCTGAAGATCGCATCTGCCGGGTCCGAAACCGGCCTCTATTGCCAGCAATGCAGAGAGTGTATTCCTCAGTGTCCTCATAACCTCGATATCCCTGCGATAATGCGAAGCTATATGTATTCATACGGTTACAGGAACATGGAGCAGGCATGGTTCACTCTGGCAGAGGCCGGTTTACCAAACGATCTGTGTGATAAATGCGAAACCTGCAGTGTGAAATGCCCTTCAGGGTTTAATCTAAAGAAGAAAATTGCAGATATTTCCCGCCTGAGAGATGTCCCGAGGGATTTTCTCCTGGCCTGAAACAACACCATTTCCGGGCTGACAGAAGCACAGGGAGCCTTTCGCCAGGCCTGAAATCATTCAATCTCCAGGTCTGGTGACAAAGCCTTGTTATTTCATCACTTTTGCCTTAACATCATTGGCAGTTACGGTGAAACTATGACTACCGGAAGAGAGTTCATATTGCGCCACAGCGATATTATTGACGGTGGTCTTTTTAATGAACCTCGCGCCTTTTACAGACCTGAATTTCGTCAATCCTTCAACAACCGGTAGATAAAGTGTAGCGGTTGTGTTCGCCGGCACAACAGCACTAAAAGAAGTCATGTTCCCGAATCCGTCAGCAGTCCAGTTACTGTGTATTACACCATAATTGGAGGCAAAACTGCCCTTCAGAGATGTGTACTTATCTCCTGCTGAAGGCTGAAGAATGAAATGCTTGTATCCGGCTGCGCCGTTGACATGATCATTGGTTATACCCAGCTGAAACTCATACATCCACTGGCCGACCGCACCCAGGGCGAAATGATTGAAGGAGTTCATGCTGTTCTGGTTCTTTGCCGTGAAGGCCGCCTCGTATCCGTTCCACCTTTCCCAGATTGAGGTTGCACCTTTTGTAACAGGGTAGAGCCACGAGGTAAAATCTGTACAGGTGAACATATTGTATGCTTCACTCACCTTGCCTGCCCTGCTCAGTGCGGGAAGTATATTCGGTGTTCCTGAAAAGCCGGTTGTAATGGTATATGGCGGAAATGTCCGTTCTCCCGTATGACTGGCTGAGGGATCAACTGCCAGCAGTGCAAGATGATCCTGGGCCCTCTTCCTGTTCGCATCACTGAATACATTGAAGTTCAGCGGTGTTGCATAGGACGTCTGTGTGTGTATCGTCGCTCCGTTGGCATTTCTGGTCCTGCCAGTCTCAGGATCAACATAAACCCTGTTCCATTCGTCTTTAGCCCTGGCATGACGCTCTCTGAGAATAGCCGCGTATTCACTTTTCCCGATCGCCTCCGCCATAATTGCCGTGACTTCCATCATATAGATATAGATCGCATTATTGACAAGCTGTGCGGGGGTATTATTATCCATTGCGAGCCAGTCGGACAATCCGGTTGTTTTTGATGAGAGGAACGTAAATTCCTCGCTGAAATTATAAAAGTCCATTCCGTTGAGCCATTTCATCATGGTCTCAATATTCTCTTCTATGATCTGTTTATCGCCGTATTGTATATACAACTGCCAGGGAACCATACAGACAGCCGCTGCCCATGTTGTTCCGTCAGCAAAATTTGCAGCTCTTGAACGGCTGTATGCCGGAACTGTGCTTCCGATACCGCCGGGAGCATCTTTTTCACTACCCTCTCCCTGGTCGTTGCGAAGGGCCACCATCCATTGCCTGAAAAAGTTCCTGACATCCGAGTTATAAGTACCGGTGCGGGTATATGCCTGGGCATCGCCAGTCCAGCCCATGCGCTCGTTTCTTTGCGGGCAGTCGGTCGGTATGGTAAAGAAATTTCCAAGCTGGCTTCGCTGAATATTAGTGAAAAGCTGGTTCACCAGGTTTCCGGTCCTGCCATCCGCGGTTACCGCCTCATAAGTCCCTGAAGGCAGGTCATCGGAAGAGAGCACCAGACCCTTTACATTGTCCGGAGGAATCGGTCCTGTGCGACCCGGTATTGTAATCTGTATGTACTGATAGCCTCTCCAGGTCGAGCGAGGCCGGATTACAACCTCTTTGCCGTCGGCTGCAGTATAAAAGTCGGTTGCCAGTGCAGCCCTGTAAGTCTCGGTAAGGATGCGCCCGGCAACGCCCCTCCCCTCTCCGGAATATCCGTACAGGTCAATATACTCCTGGTTATCTCCGGGAAAACCCGGATAAACCTGTTCACCGTAACGCGTTATAACAACATCTCCCTTTCTGAGCCATCCTTCCGGGATGGTAACAGACGGTACGCCTACCATGTTAACCCCCATGTCGTATGTGTACGTGTGTCCATCCTCACTATGAACATCCATAACCCTCTCAGCTGTAAGAACTTCAACCACTCTTACGGGCTGATCGTAACGGGCTGTAATATCAAAACTAATCCAATCGCGCTGGTTGATAATCTCGGCCTTTACCCAACCTGATGGTTCATATCCGGTTGTGGACCAGCCCGTAACGTTACCATTTACAGAAACATTTGCTTCTTTCAGAGCATTATAACGTTCCCCCTGGAAAAAACTGCCATACTCGATCGGCCCGTTTTTGAAGAGCTTCCAGGTTTCAGGATCAGTAACAATAATATCTTTCGTACCATCCGTATAGGTCACTACCAGTTTCAGCATAAGGGCTTCCGTATCGCCGAAGAAGTTGAAATTACCGGGGGTGAAGGTCATATAACCCGTATACCAGCCGGGATTGAGGATCGCCCCGATAACATTGGCGCCGTTGGTAAGCATGCCTGTAACATCATAGGCATGGTAGCAGATTGTTTCGCGAAACTGTGAAGCGCCAGGATTGAACCAGTCGTCTCCCATCCGCTTACCATTGATAAAGATCTCATACCCTCCCATGGCAGTTGCATACAACTTTGCCCGGGCAACTGACTTTCCGGTTGCCGGTTCAAACTGAGTCCTCAGCATGGTCAGGGAACCGAAACTCGGATCGGCATATCCGGTCAGAGTCTCCCCTGTATCATTTTTAACCCTTATAGTGGTACCGTCTCCGGTCAATGTCACACCTGGTAAACTGCTGAATATTTCATAGGTAGCACCTGCTTTTGAGCTAAAAACAATATTGTTTTCCGGACTGCTCTGACCCTTATTGAGTATTTTATAGTTGCTAAAGATCACCTCATCACCCGGGTTTGAGGCAAAACCGACTGAGTTCAGGTTAGGAAATGTATTGTAATTTCCCCCGGTGCTGTAATTGGTAATAGTAATAACTGATCCGGCGGGTCTGCCACGGAAGGCTCCCATACCGCCGGCCTGCTGACCTCCCGGGCCGCCCTGAACAGCTGTAGGGAGAGTTGTCAGAACAGTCTGGCCATCAATCTGCAAAACTATAGCTCCTGCATCAACGTTGATACTCAGGTTGTGAACATCGTACTTATTTGCCTCTGTAATAATATTGTTCAGATTCGTTTCGGGGAACTTTTCTGCAGAGATAACCTTGTAAGGATTAACGGGAGAGTCATCCCTGCCATACCCCACCCTGTAAATATTAAATACAGCACCTGTACCGGAACCCACACCGGATATATCCAGCTCCAAACGGATATAGTTCTCTCCTTCAACATCTTCGATATTCTGGTATCTGTCATTAAGACGGAAATCGTTGGCTCCGAGGATAAGAGAAGCTGCTTTACTGCCAGGAAGGATTCGAAAATCAGTGCTGATCTCAAACAGGTAAGCAGATGCAGCATCCAGTGTGAGCTGATTTGATCCTATCCACTGAGCACCATCCCATGCTGTAATGCCCGGATCCATCAGGCCTGTTTCGAACTTCTCCGGCTGAGTATATGACTTTCCCTTTGCATCCCACACAGTCAGATCCCATCTGTAGGCTGTCGAGGGTTCGAGGGTATTGCCCTCGTACCGTATATCATTGGACAAATCACTCATTACTTTACCGCTGTTCCAGACAATGCTGTTATCATCTTCTCTGACAACAACGATCTGATAAGCGGTCTGTTTCTGCCCGGGTAACGGCGAGATCATCATCCAGCTGAAAAAGGGGTTCTTGTCTTCAACTGCTAAAGGGTTGGTACTGCCCTGAACCCTCAGATCAGTAATAATCGTTCCGGAGCCTGTTTTCGTCTGTGCCGGCAAATCTGCTGCCACAAGGTTCAGAGTAACCAGTGACATCAGGAACAAGTTTGCTTGTTTTAGATTCATCTCTTTTATATCATTTCCTGGTTTGCTCTAAAGCTAATAAATTAGCTTATCTAAACCAACTTCAAAGGCAAATCGGCAAATAACTGGCAGGCTTGCTGTTTTTGCTCCCGCAACCTGTAACTGACAGGATTCCGGGAAGGGCATGAATCGATTAGAAATCAATCAGATAACATCCCTGAATACTTTTCTGAAATGATATCCGTAAATGCTGTAGGTGACTGCCAGCGGGAACGTCTTTGGCTTGTTGAAGATGCTCCAGAAAAGTATTTTCCAGAAATAAATACGGTTCTTCCTGATGATGCCTATATAAAATATCGATTTTATAAGCGCCATAATCCTTTTGAATGACAATGGCTCGACAAACGGGGGATCATACTGTTTCAAAAAGGTTAATACTCTGGCATAGTAGGCTTTACAGGAATAGATATCCCGGATTATTTTCTGATACCCTTTCAATAGTTCATCTTTGCCCATTTTAGGAACAAAATTTATTGAGTAATCAGTATTATCCCCGGTAAATTCATCAATTATCCTGCCTTCATTCTGCAATCGCCCGTAGAGCTTTGATAATCGCGGGGCATTAAGCAATCCCACCATAGCAGTTATGATCCCGCTTTTTTGAATAAAATCGATCTGCCTGTCAAAAATGTTTGGAGGATCATTATCGAATCCTACGATGAATCCTCCGTAAACTTCCATTCCACATTGCTGAATAACGTTGACACATTCTATCAGATCGCGGTTATTATTATGGAGTTTATTGCATTCCATCAAACAACTCTCCTCCGGAGTTTCAATACCCACAAATACCTTGGCAAAGCCTGCCTTAACCATCATATCCATAAGCTCCTGATCATCAGCCAGGTTAATGGAAGCTTCCGTTATAAAAAAGAACGGATGGCCGTTTGATTCCATCCAGCTTATTATTGCAGGCAGCAATTCATTTTTTAATCTCTTTTTATGCCCGATAAAATTATCATCAACAAAAAATACGCTACCCCTCCAGCCAATTTGAAGCAACTGGTCCAATTCAGCAATAATCTGTGCTGCGGTTTTGGTCCGGACCTGACGCCCAAAAAGGGCTGTGATGTCACAAAACTCGCAATCAAAAGGGCAACCTCTTGAATACTGGATTCCTGCTGTTGCATATTTGCCGGATTCGAGAATAGAATAGTCGGGTAAGGGTGATTTTGTGATATCGGCAAATTTATCTGATTGATAGATCTTTTGTGGTCTGCCATTTTCAAGATCTTCAATAAAGAGAGGCAATGTTAACTCTGCTTCATTAAGCACCAGATGGTCAATTACGGGAAATTGTTCGAATCCTTCCGTAAACAGAGGTCCCCCTGCCACGATTTTTTTATTAAGGAGCAAACATCGATCAATAATCTGTTTTACTGAGGCCAGCTGGACTGACATTGCACTTATAAAAACATAATCTGCCCATTTGATATCTTTATCCCTGAGCCTGGTGACATTGAGGTCAACAAGTTTTTTATTCCATTTTTTCGGTAATAATGGCGCTATGGTAATTAATCCCAGGGGTATGATTGATGCCTTTTTGGAAATAAACTTTAAAGCATGCTTAAAGCTCCAGTATGTATCCGGATACTGAGGGTACACAAGTAGAATATTCATGACGATTTATGCTTTTGAAACAGAACCAGGAGTAGTTGATTCCAGAAGATCACTCAATCAGTTATTCGTTCAGGACATCAAAAGTAATCTTGGCGTTGATGCGATATTCTGTAATCTTATCGTCTTTTATTACAGCGCTCATATGATTAACATAAATTGATTTGAGCCCTTTGACAGTCTTGGCTGCTGTCCTGACTGCAATACCTGCAGCATCCTCCCAGCTTTTTGGGGATGATGCCATAATTTCAATCACTTTTTTTACCGTCATGATGTTTTTTTTAGTTCGACTATCAAAACTAACCACTGACTCCGGTAAAAATGTTACATAATTTTTCAAATATGTTACATAATTCTCATGTACCACGATCTGATCCGCAGCAACAAAGCAAGGATATAAAGGCCAAGGGTGATTCAGGGGGGAAGAGCTGAAGCAATTCTGATCAGCCAGAGTCAACCTAAGCTAAGTTATGTTCAGAACTTTCTTAATCGCATCAATATTTCGCGGATTTACAATATGCTTTGCTTCGGGAGTATACAGATAGTCAATTTTATCCTTGTGCCTTTCAATAATTTTGGCCCTGGCCATCTTTCCTGTACTGTTCAGCAGGGCATTGTCAATATTGAAAGGTTCATCCAGGATAGCTATTGCAGACGGGAGCCATCTCGACGGGAACAAGTCACCGTATATGCCCCCCTCTCTATACTGTCCGATCACCGACTCAATCTCAATCAAAGCTCCCTCCTGCCCTTTTTTATCAGAAAGGCTAATGTTCTGATTCTTTGCCCATCTCAGTAATGCTTCCCTGTTTGGCACAAGCAGTGCAGATGTATACTTGCTCTGATTGTTGTAAAGCATAAACTGATCAATGTACCGGGATCTGTCGGTTATCGTCTCCTCAATACCTTCCGGACTATATTTCTCCCCGTCGTCGGAGATCAGAAGACTTTTGAACCTGCCAAGCACATAGAGGAATCCGTCGTTGTCAACATATCCCATATCGCCGGTATTGAGCCATCCGTTCCTGATTGTTTCGCTGGTTGCCTTTTCGTTCTTCCAGTAACCCTTCATGACATTCTCACCCCTGACTATAATTTCTCCCCTGCTCCCTGCCGGCATTTCATTCCCGTCTTCATCACAGATTTTCAGATCCAGGTATTTAACTACCATACCTGATGATCCGAGTTTGTGTCATTTTTCAGTGTTGCCGGAAATAACAGGAGATGCTTCAGACAAACCATAACCCTGCAACATTGGTATACCTATCGCATAAAAGAACCGCTGAAGCTCAATGTCCAACAGGGCTGCCCCTCCAAAGAAAAACTGCAGCCTTCCTCCAAAACTGGCTCTGATCTTTTTAAACAGGATCATATCATAAAGCTTATACAAAGGTTTAAGATAGATCTTAAGTCCTTTCCCCCTGTCCCACCCCAGGCCATTATAACTATAAGCGATCTTTAAAGCATTATTGAACAGCCCTTCTATCAGACTACCCTTGTCCCTGATCCCCTTTTCGATTCCTTTACGCAGGTTTTTCGCCAGGGCTGGTGCACTCAGCAGGAAGACCGGCCTGATCTCCCTGATGTTCCCCGGTATATTCTTCAGACTGTCGAGGTATGATTTCCCGGATTGAACCGCTGCCAGACTGGCACCGGTGGCCATCATAATATATATCCCCACGGTATGGGCAAAGGAATGGTCCCATGGCAATATGAGGAGAGTTGTCCACCACTCCGGTACATCCATTAAAGAAAGAGTTTGCTCAATATTGGCCGTATAATTCCTGTGTGTAAGAATAATGCCCTTCGGATCAGCAGTCGTACCGGATGTATAGCAGATATTTGCATTATCATCAGGACCGACAGCTTTCATGGCTTCAATTAACTTTTCATAATTTTTTTCAAGGTACTCTTCCCTCGATTTTTTTACATCTCCCATATAGATCTCATTCTTTTCATAGCTGTCGCATGGATCTAGGAGGATCACCTTTTCGAGGTCTTTAAGCTCCTTTCTGACAGATCTGATTTTTTCGAGCTGGTTTCCGGAAACAATAACCCATCTGGTTTCAGAATGCTCAAGCCTGAACTTCAGGTCGGCGCCCTCTTTAAGGAGTATTGACAGAGGGACGTTGACAGCGCCTGTATGCAATATACCCAGTTCGCTGATAACCCAGTCGGTGAGTGATTCAGATATCAAGGCGATCCGGTCTCCCTTCCGGATGCCCAGCGCAAGCAGTCCCGCAGCTGTTTTATATACCTGCTCTTTTGTCTCTTTATAAGTAAGAGCTTCATACCTGTCGGTTTTCTTCTCAAGAAGATATGGATTATCAGGATACTTTTGCACACTGTTTTCCAGCAGCTCGATTATTGTTCTCATCTTAATCTGTATTGGTTAATATATGACACAGGTTTTAATGGCTCCATTAAAATTACAAATTAATAATCAATTGAATAATACAATTTATACAACATTATTTATTGGATTGCATCTGCGGTCTTTCCTCTTCCCGTAATGAACTTAATCGTTTACAGATTTGTTAAACATTTATAAATGAGAATAAAAGTGTTGATAATATTGAGCATAAGCATACTCTTGCTCGACTCATGCAGCAAAGAGTCTTCAGGAGATCCGAACACCCCTCTCCCGGGATTTCCGCAAATAGAGGTCAAACCTATTTTAAACGGTTACGAAATTATCTGGGGAATGGATTTCCTTCCGGACGGTGACCTTATTTTTGGTGAGAAGAGGGGAAGACTTTACAGGAAAACCAACGAAACCGTCACAGAGATTTCTGGTTTTCCAGCAGTTCTTTCGACAGGACAGGGAGGATTGCTCGATGTCAGGGTACACCCTGAATATTCAACCAATGGATGGATCTATTCATCCTATTCTGCAGCGAATCCCGGAGGTGGCGGACAACTTAGATTAATCCGCTTTAAAATCGACAATAATCAGGTCGGAAATATCGAAAATCTCTTTTCCACCAATGGATCAAATACATGGTATGGCCACTACGGATCGCGCATTGTGTTCGACGGGGAGGGTTATCTCTATCTGAGTGTCGGGGAAGGGGGAACCTCAAGTTACGGAGGTCCTGACAGCGACAACAATTATGCACAGGATCTGACGTCAGACTGGGGGAAGATCCACAGGCTGAGGGATGATGGCAGTATACCTGACGATAATCCGGTCTTTGGCGGAAGTACCGTTCCCGGCACTATCTTTTCTTATGGTCACAGAAATCCCCAGGGTTTAGCCATTCATCCTGTAACGGGAGAGATCTGGCAGACTGAACATGGACCGAGAGGTGGTGATGAGGTTAATATTATTGTAAAGGGGGCTAACTACGGCTGGCCGGCTTATTCGATCGGGGTTAATTACGATGGGTCTGCCATATCATCGGGGCACACTGCAGCGGGCATCACAGCCCCTCTCTACACATGGACGCCTTCAATCGGTATTTGCGGGATGGCATTCATTACCAGCGACAGTTTCAGGTCATGGAAGGGCAACCTGCTGATAAGCGGGCTCGCATCCCAGAAGCTTTACAGATGTGTCGTTGACAATAATAAGATAACTGAAGAACAGGTTCTGTTGAGTAATTCCGGGAGGGTCAGAAATGTTATTCAGGCACCTGACGGATCTATATATGTGTCAGTTGAGAATCCGGGGCGCATACTTCAGATCACAGCTCTGTAAAAATCTGCAAAACCATCATTCCCTGATCCGTTGGCTAAAGCCAACGGCAATTGACTGTGATTCAGACAGCTTATGATACAAATGTTTGCTTTAGCACTACTCAGTTGCCGTCAGCTTCAGCTGACGGACTGATGAAGCTAACACCCCCCCTTGTTTTGGGCTAAAGCCCTTTTTCATTGGAGATTCCCTGTTGCCGTTGGCTAAAGCCAACGGCAATTGAGTGGCTGAAGCCAAAAGCAATTGATTCCCTGTTCCGTTGGCTAAAGCCAACGGCAATTGAGTAAATTTCAGATAGTTTCTGATACAAATGTTCCTTGGAATTACTCAGTTGCCGTCAGCTTCAGCTGACGGACTGATGAGGCTCACATCCCCCTTGTTTTGGGCTAAAGCCCTTTTTCATTGG
>JAHYJA010000050.1 GCA_019429325.1 Bacteroidales bacterium | reverse complement strand
CCTGATAAGCTGAACATTGCCGATTACATTATATGTGTTCAGAATGAACTTGGTAAAGACTACTGTCCGGGAAGGTATATCGACTGATTGAACAAGCAGAAACTCATATCCGCCTGGCTCTCCGATTTTAGCCTGAACTGCCTGCCCGTATATGCCCTGGTCAGTTACGATCCCTACTCCCTGCATCTGAATAAGAAGAACCGTGTCGCCGGCTCCGAATTGAGAGATCTGAGTCAGATTGTTAATAATAACATAGTCTCCTCCAACTGTATTTACCCTGGCATACTTGTTTATGGTGTCGTTGAGCACCTGGGGCATCGAAAACGAGAAGCTGCTGAAACCTGCAAAGATCAACAAGCCGGCTATCACTTTTCTGATATTGCTGTACAGGCTGCCTTTCATTAAATCGTGGAATGAACCGCTAATATAACCAAATATTTGAATAGATAAAGGAAATTTAATCAACAGCACTATGGTTGGCCTGGTTTTCAGCCGTATGCAACAGAGGATATTCAATATAAAATACCGAACCCTTATCTGATTCCGACTCAAACCAGATACTGCCGCCTGCACTCTCAACATATCTCTTGACAATGGATAATCCAAGTCCCATGCCGGAGGACTTGGTTGTAAAATTAGGTGTAAACATCTTATCGTGAAAGGAATCAGGAATCCCGGACCCGTTGTCTGCCACGGAGACGATAACCTTATCGCTCTTCAGTTCAATATTAACTCTGATTATGCCTTCCCTTCCATGAGGTATCGACTGTATCCCGTTTTTTATCAGATTTGAGAATACACCGTTAAGTTGTTCCCTGTCGGCGTAGATAAATATCCGCTTATCGTGCGGCCAGCCAAGCCTGAATGTTATATTACCGCTGCTTTTAAAAAGCTCGAGGGTGGTCCTGATCTGTTCAGGCAGATCAACTTCCACGGGCTTGATGTCAGGCATCCTGGCAAACGAAGAGAAAGCCGATGCAATGGACGACAGGTTATCAATATATTCGATCTGGTTCTTAGTAAAGCGTTCAAGCTTTTTCTCAAATCCCGGAACACCATCCTTCCAGGACTTCAGGAGTTGCTGAACGTTAAGTTTCATGGGGGTTAACGGATTCTTTATCTCGTGGGCTATCTGCCTTGCCATTTCCCTCCAGGCATATTCCCTCTCCGATGCAGTAAGCTTTCTTGCACTATCCTCCAGCTCATCGAGCATCCTGTTATATTGTCTGACAAGTTCACCTATTTCATCGTTACCGACATAGGAGAGATGTTCGCTCTTTTTACCCAGCTCAACCGAAGCAAGACCGCTGCTAAGCATGTTAAGAGGAGATGTCAGACGGCTGCTGATAAAAACAGCCAGGCTCATGGCAATAACAATGAGAAGCAGTGTGAAATTAATGACAGTGACAATCAGGTTGGATATTTCCTTTGCAAGCACACTCTGCATTCTGAAATATGGAAGGTTAAGATAAACAAGCAGTTCATTATCCGTATTATAGAAAGGTATGTACGCTGAAATATACTGAAGGTTCCCGATGGTTTCACGCTGCAGGTATTCTGTGCGTGAGAGGCTTTTCAGGTTAAGGAATGCCGTATTGTTCATTCGCCGGCTGGTGAGATTCCTGTAAAAGATCTCCGGCCGCGAGGTGGCCATCAGATAGCCGCTAAGGTCGTAAAGATTGATATCGGTATTGAAAATGTTGGAAAGCCTTATCAGGAATTCATTCAGAGAAGCGTATGTGTTGTTGCTCCAACCGGGCATAAGTTCTTTCTCCATCGAGATCCTGGTATCCATCTCCATATATACCGAATTCATTTTTTCCCTTATGTTCTCATAATGCTTGGCCTGATACTGACGTATATTCAGAGTGGTTATGACAATCCCGACAAGAATGAATGAGAAGAGCAGGACGCCGATAAATGACAGTTGAAGTTTTTGCCTGAAATTAAAACTGTAAAGGCTGCTGACAGAGGGACGACGGATCAGGAAAAGAACCAGGCTGGTGAAGAGGAAGGTGAAGGTAAAAAGATAGGCAAACGAAATGATCATGTCGCCAGGTGTAAGAAAAGGTCTGCTTATAATGACGGTTACATTTCCGTTTAAGTATAGGATATGCCTGAAGCCCTGATGTTTGAACTGCCTGAAGTCGGTGGTCCTGTCAACATAATTGGCATCCGTTTTATTATACGGGAACTCTCCCGTCCTCAGCACCATTTCTTCGTTGATGTATTTGGCGAATGAATAATCCCTGAGCCCTGCATATCCGTGATATCGCTTATCGAGAAGGAGCTCTGAGTATCCGGGCTGAAAAACGTTTATATCGCTGTAGAGCTCGATAAATAATCCGTTCGTAATATTTTCTGAGACCTGATACAGTAATTTACCCAGATAATATGCCCTGCCCATCTGGTTGTCAATAAAATAGAAACCTGTTCCTGTAATCATGTGACCGTTGGTATCGATCCGTTCGTTGAAGAAGTCGAAACAGTTCCTGTAAATTTCGTTGGTCTCTCCTATTCTCAGGTTCTCGTCATTGCGGCATGGAACAATGTTGAAATTATAATTGCCAAGATATCCGTCGAAATAAGTGTCATGCAGGTAATCTGTTATTTGATTGAAGTCATCCCTTCCGAAATATTCAACCATCATCATTCCGGCAAGGATTTGATCGCCTGATATTTCCGGCCAGATGTCAAGCAGGTTGTATTCAGCCTCCGGGTCATTCTCGGTGGAATACGTAACTGCCTGTATTTTAAGATTCTCTGTTGTCTTCTGTTCAGAAAGGATTGTAATAAGGTAAAGGGACCATAACCCGAAAACCATTGAAAATATTACAGTGATATTGAAAATCCCGGTATTCTTCTTTTGAGTTAACCAGACTCCCGCTGTTGTTATTGTAAACAATAATACCGAAGGGATCAGCAGCCGGGGATAATAAATTGATCCTGCGAGAAAAACCGGAAGCAGGGTACCTGTCGCCAGTAGCACTGTCCGGAACCCTGTATGACTAATGGTGCGGAAAATTTTAATCAGGAGGCTTACCGGTACAAAAAACAACAAAATCATGGTTGCATATCCGACAGCGCTCAGAAGATTCAGCTCGAGTGCCCTGTAGGTCTCAAAGTTGATATTTGAGTTCACGATCAGACTGCTGAAAATCACCTGGTAAAGAACAAATATCAAAGCGACAGGGAAAAGCAGAACCAGGAGAAGAAGATAATCCTTCAGCCTGCTGCCGGAAAGCCTGGTTTTGAAAATGATGTATCGGAGAAAGACCCACGAAAAAACCGCAAGCAGGATGCTTATAATCAGAAGGTGTCCGAGTGAAGGGATGAACTTGTTAAGTGTAAATCCATATGGTGAAAAGAGCGGGGTGACAAAGAAGCTGAGAGGCTTGCCGGTCAGCAGGATAACGAGGTAGACCGTGGTAAATAGCGTGAAACAGAATCCCGCCGCAAGATTATTCCTGCCCCTGCTGGCCAGGTGGCCTGCAACTTCAAGCACCAGGAGTACCAGAAGAATAAAAGAAATAATCCACAGCAGCAACGGAATAATTATGAAACCGGTGGTCGTCCTGTTTATGCTGTAAACTAGTGTAAACAGAAACTCTCCGTCGCGTGTATGCACATGAAAATCTGATTCTTCCCTGTCGAAACTGAACCGAGTGTTGTCTGGCAGCCGGAAATCATTCTCGAAGCCATTCCTTATCAGATCGTTCTCAAACCCATAATCAGTATATACCCTCAGAAGCCCAACAATTTTTTCATCACCCGCCTTTACCATTTCAGGAATGTACCAGCCATTCTGTATGAACAGAACAGGTTTTACAAAAATCGAGTCGTCCGGAAGTTCAGGCACGTCAATAGTGTTATCCGACCAGTAAACAAGCTTGTTCTCCTTATACTCCAGTATGGTAATTTTGTGCTGCTCTGCAAGTGCGGAGTTATTGATCTGTGTCTCTGAGATCTGCCCTTCAACACCCAGAATAACACTTCTGATGCTGTTCAGGCAACTTTCCATTATTTCCTCTTTCTCGGTCAGCAATGCGTTGAATCTCTTTGTCCGGTACCGGTATTCGAAATCGCTGAAATAAACAAGTTCAGCTGCAATTGCCAGTAATATCGCAACAGCTGTAACTATTGAAAGTACCGGTATTTTTTGCCTTATCTTCATTGCCGGTGTTTTACAGGCTCATCATGGTGATAGGGATCGCCCTTGATTATCGACAGTACCCTGTAAAGCTGTTCAGCGAACAACAATCGTACCAGCTGATGAGAAAAGGTGAGTTTTGACATCGATAACAAGCTGTCGGCCCTTCCATAGACCCGGTCAGAAAAACCCCATGATCCCCCTGTTATGAAAACAATTCTTTTCTTCGGAAGCATAAAGAGGCCTTCAAGCCAGGCGGCAAGTTCGATCGTCGTGAATTCCTTTCCCCTTTCATCCAGAAGAATGACATAATCATCGGAAGAAACGGAATTCAATATCAATTCACCCTCTTTTTCCTTCTGTTCCCGTACAGGCATATTACGGGTGTTTTTCAGATCCTTCAGGGCAATAATCTCAAACGGAGAGTACCTGACTATCCGGGCCGAATAATTGTCAATCCCTTCTGCAATCTGCTTATCTGTCGTTTTTCCCGTAAGCAACAAAACAATCTTCATAAGTATGGCCCGACTTTTGTGTATGGTAAAACAGCTAACTGCTTGTTACAAATGTAATAATTTATTCAAGGCTCCGGCCGGTAACCGGCAACTAAGGTTGGCCGGGGTCTGAAGGAGAATTAAATTCATATTGACAGGCGGTGTGCCGTTTATTGATGAAAATGTTAACTTTGTGTCTGTAATGGTTTTGAAAGCCGCTTAAGAATTAATAAAGATTCTGATGAAATTCAAAAGAATAATACCGATAGTTTTGTTGCTTTGCACCTTTCTTGCCCAGGCTCAGGAGCCTGCAAGAATTCCGGGCGGAATTTCCATTGCCTTTAAAGCAGGCAATGCAAGCGAATTGTCAAAGTACATGAATGCCACTGTGGCAATAGTACTTCTCGACAAGGAGGATTTTTACAAGAAGAATGTTGCTGAAACCATTCTAAGGGATTTTTTCAGTAAATATCCCACAAAGGATTTTGTTGTCCGTCATCAGGGAGCCAAGAATGAAGCTCATTATGCTATCGGCAGTTTAAAGACAGAAAAAGGAGACTTCAGGGTCTATTTTCTCCTGAAGATGGTTGGGAAGGATTTGCTGATACATCAGATACGAATCGAGCCCGACAATGGAAAATAGGATTCTTGAAGAATTCATAATAAGAAGTCTTGAAGAGGATCTTGGCGATGGTGATCACACTTCCCTGGCCTGCATCTCCCCGGATGCAAGGGGAAAAGCGAGACTGATAATAAAGGAAAAGGGTTTGCTTGCAGGCATCAGGGTGATCAGGGAGGCTTACCCCTTAATAGACAGGGATCTTCAGCTTGAAATAATGACCGGCGACGGAACAAGCGTCAATCCCGGAGACATTGTTTTTTATGTCTCAGGTTCACAGCAATCAATACTGAAATCGGAACGCCTCATCCTCAATATATTGCAAAGAATGAGTGGTATTGCCACCAGCACCCGGGAATATGCGGAGAAGCTGAAAGGTTTACGGACAAAAATACTTGATACGCGCAAGACCACGCCGGGGATGAGGTTTCTTGAAAAAGAGGCCGTGAGGATCGGCGGGGGGGTCAATCACAGGATGGGATTGCATGATATGATTATGATAAAGGATAATCATATTGATTATTCAGGGGGTATTGAGAACGCTGTCAGAAAAACCCGCGATTATCTCAGTAAGAATAATTTGAACCTCAGCGTCGAGATCGAGGCACGCTCTCTGACGGATGTGAGGACCATTCTGGCAACCGGCGGGGTCGATCGTGTTATGCTTGATAATTTCACCATTGACGACACCCGGCAAGCTGTAGAGATGATCTCGGGTGAGCTCGAGACTGAATCGTCAGGCGGCATTAACCTTTCAAACATAAGAGCTTATGCTGAATGCGGCGTTGATTTTGTTTCTGTCGGTGCTCTCACTCATCATATCAGAAGCCTCGATATGAGTTTAAAATCTGTTTAGGATATGCGTATTATCGATGGCGTCAGGGAATTCAACGGCAGGGAGAGAATTAAAAGACTTGTCCTTCCGGGATTCGACGGGATGCCGATCAGCGACGTCTTCAGATTTGTTGTAAGAGGATTCCGCAGGGGTGTGCTCGTGACCAGGGCCTCTTCGATCGCCTTTAATCTCCTTATGGCCCTTCTGCCTGCTTCAATCTTCCTTTTCACCCTGATCCCCTTCATCCCGATCCCCAACTTTCAGGAGGAGCTGATAATACTTTTCGAAAGCATACTGCCACTTAATGCCTCTGATTTCCTTGAAACAACCTTCAGGGATATCGTCACCAATAAAAGCGGAGGATGGCTGATAGCCATGTTCTTTGCAACCATAATCTTCTCAACCAATGGCATCCATGCCGTCATCCATGCTTTTGTGGTCACAACCCATACTTTCAAATCACGTTCATGGATCCATCAGCGCAAGATCTCGGTGGTGCTACTTCTTATAGTCGTTTTTTTGATCTCGGTTGCGGGTTTCCTTATCATCTCAGGAAAAACCGGGATGAACAAGCTCGCTGAAATGGAGATCATCGAAAGGGATCTTGTGATTTATATGATCCTTGGACTGAAATGGGTAATCGTTATATTGCTGCTTCTGCTTGCCATTTCTTTCCTTTACTGGTTTGCCCCTGCCATCAGAAGAGACTTCCGCTTCATCTCACCGGGATCGCTCCTTGCTACATTGCTCTTTATTCTTACGTCCCTGGGATTTTCAGCTTATGTAAATCACTATGGTCAGTACAATAAGCTGTACGGCTGGATCGGGACCCTTATGATCATTCTGATCTGGCTCTATCTTAATTCAATAGCTCTTCTGATAGGTTTTGAGCTGAATGTAAGCATAAAAGACGCAAAGGCTCAGAACCTGAACAGTGAAAAGGGTTTCAGCTGCAATGAAGAAACTGACTGACCAGTCTGCTTATTTCATCCGGTTTATTGTAAAGCCTTTCGCTCAGATCCTTGTCGTTAAAGGCTTTCAGCTGTTTTACCACATTGTCGATCACTCCTTCGGGGAAAATATTGTCCTTTTCAAAACAGGAGCGTCGTTCCAGCAGGCATTCAGCCGACTCATGGCACGAAGCAGGAAGTCGTTCGAGTCTGACCTTTCCCGGCCTCTCCTCATCCTTAAAAATATTGTAATCAACATAAAGTTTATCCGCCATCTCAAGTGCATTCTTCATCTCAAGTCCATGTTCCACAGCCACGACCAGTCCGGCAAAGAGCAGGTAAATATCTGCCGATCCGTCGGGAGATCTCAGTTCCACAGTCTGCTTTGCCGGCATATCCTGAAAGTCAGTTGTATCGGACGGATTGGCATCCCTTATCATATTCATCGCACCGTTCCAACCCAGAGGCACCCTGATCAGGACCGACCGGTTCCTGTCTCCCCAGCAAATGCTTGTAGGGGCCTCCTGGTGAGGGACCAGCCTCAGGTATGAGGTTGGGATCGTATTGCCGAATGCAGTCAGTGCCGCGGAGAGATCAAGAATACCTGCAATCATTCTCCTCGCAGTATTGCTAAGGGTGCCATTCTCGACCATCATATTCACCCCATCCTTCTCGAGCATCATGTGAACATGCATCCCCGAGCCTGCTTTCCCCACAGTTATCTTAGGAGCAAAACTTACCTCAACACCATACTCATCTCCGAGCATTCTCAGTATCCACTTGGCTATAAGAAGCTGGTCAACCGCCTCATCTATCTCGACAGTCATGAATTCTATCTCGTGCTGTTCGAAATCCTCCCCGTCCTTGCTGAAGTTTCCGACTTCAGAGTGACCATACTTGATCCTGCATCCGGCCCTGGCACAGAGCTCAAGAGCCCTGATCCTCAGATCCTCAAACCTGGCGAACGGTTTTGACTGATGATACCCCTTCTGGTCTGGAACGGGATAGAGGCATTTGGTATTCGACTTAATGTAATACTCGAGTTCTCCGAAAGCCTTCATGATCATTCCGGTCTTTCTCCTGAACCTGGTGGTGGCCTTCCTGAGGATATATTCCGGTGAACTCTCCAGGGGTTTCCCTTCACTGTTGTAAAAGGAACACAGAATATCCAGAGTCGGCCTCTTCTCAAATGGATTAACAAAAGCGGTCCGGTAGCGCGGGATCACATAGAGATCCGATGAGCCTGATTCAATGAAGGAAAAGAGGCTTGATCCGTCAACACGCTCACCGGCAGTCAGGATCGACTCAAGATGATCCCTTCCGGAAGGAACGAAATTCAGCGTCTTCAGCTTCCCGTCATCAGCAACGTACCTGAAGTTAATCATCCCAATACCCTTCGCTTCAATAAACCTTATTATGTCGTCGCGGGTAAATTCCTTCGATGGTTTCTTCAGGAACTGAACCAGTTCGCTGGGATTCATTGCAATGTCGATGTTCTTCATAATCCGTCTGTTTGTACAGGGCAAAAGTATATAATAAACCTGTCAACACAAATGACTTTACTTGAAACAGGTTGAGCTTTTCAGCAAATCAGCAGGCATGAAGGGATTATTGCATATTTTCATTACTTTTGTGGCCACAAAACAGCCATGATGAAGAAAGCGATCATATTAGCGGTGATTATTTGTCTAGGTAGCTGCGGAGGGGAGAAAAACGATACATATTTCACACCTGAAAAAGCAACCCTCTATTTTAAAATGATAGAGGAGATCTGCAACATGGACGACGGGGGACTCTGGGGGGAAAATCTGTACGGACCGCTTATGTTTGTTGATCGTTCCTCCCGCAGGATAGTAGCCAACGAACCGGATAAAAACGGACTTCTCCGCGAAAAAGAAGGAATTTACACTGGGGCATATCCCAGGGAACAAATAATCAATAATATTGCCGTCGACTTCGGAGGCAGGCTTTTCGCACTTTCGCCTTTACCCGGCATTGAGGATGAATACCGCATTAAAACACGTGCGATCCACAGCCTCTTTCACCGTTTTCAGCAGACCGGCGGTGTTTATCCCGTCACTTACAATACTCTCCATATGGATGAGAAAGATGCAAGAATATGGGTTAAGCTTGAATGGAAGGCTCTGAGGAAGGCGCTTTTCACTGAAGGTCCGGAGCAACAGCAGGCTGTAAGGGATGCACTGATATTCAGGGGTGCCCGGAGGGAACTCTACCGGAAATTTGCTGAAGAGGAAAACAAATTTGAGTCTTACGAAGGCCTCGCCACCTTTACTTATATTCTGCTTTCAACCGGTTCGCCGGAAGAGAACCGCTCAAGGCTTATCGAGTATCTCGAAAGGATCTATTCCTTTCAGTCCTATTCAAGATCCTACGGGTTTGTCCTTGGGGCACTTTATGCCAATCTCCTCCATCAGGGAGGGTTTGACATTAAAAGCATCCGTACAGACACCAGCGACCTGGGTGCACTTGTCAGGGAGCTCTATGAGATAAAACTGCCCGAAATCTGCAGGGATGTCGCGGGAAGCCTGGCTCTTAATTATGAGATCGACCTTATTTACAGGGAAGAAGAGAAAAGGGTGGCCGACATCAGGGAAAGAATTCACAGTCAGGTGAGCGTTTTTACTGAGAAACCTGTGGTCTTCCTTGAGCTCGAGAGCCCCTATTTCGATTTTGAACCCGAGGATATTCATTTCCTCGATACACTCGGCACCATTTACAACTCCATTCGTGTATCAGACAACTGGGGAAAGCTTTCTGTCGACAAGGGGGGGTGCCTGGTCTCAAACAATCTCAGGAATATAAGGATAACTGCCAGGGGACTTAAAGAAAGAAAGACACATTATTACGGGGATGGGTGGCACCTGATCCTCAACAGCGGATGGGACCTCGTTGAAATAAATGACAACTACACTGTCAGGAGAGTGATGCCTTAGATTTTTTACCACGTTGATCCTTACATGCCTGAGATCGTCCGGTTTTATTGCCCGCTTCCTTTCGAAATGAACCTGAGCGCTTCCTCCAGGTTCCGTATTTTCAATTCAGCATCACTTTTCTTTTTCCTTTCATGCTCCAGAATAGCGGCAGGCGCGTTGCTTACAAAGCGCTCATTATCAAGTTTCTTGGTAACTGCTGCAAGAAATCCCCTGTAATAGTCAAGCTCCGTATTTATTCTGTCCAGCTCCCTGGCAGTATCGGCTTTTTCGCCGAGAGGCACGTAAAATTCCGTTGTCCCGATCCTGAACGAAGCTGTATTCTCCTGTTTTGTGCTGACAAACCTTATTTCTGACAGATTGCACATCTTAATGATGACCGGAAAAAATCCGGTATCAAAATTTTCTTCAACCGGTCTGATTTCGAGTTCCAGTTTCTCCTGGTTCGGTATCTCCTTCTCTTTCCTGATCGTCCGGATCGAGCTTATTATCTCTCTGGCCAAATCGAACCTGGCGATAAGATCTTTATCAGATTTCCTGGCTTCAGGTTGCCGGCTCGTTGTAATGCTCTCGCCTTCCCTGCGTTCAGCCAGCAACTGCCATATCTCCTCTGTTATGAATGGCATGAAAGGATGGATTATTCTCATAAGCTTGTCAAACAGTGCAATAGCTTCGCTGAGAGTAGTGTTGTCGATCGGTTTCCCGTAGGGTGGTTTTATTATCTCGAGATACCACCCTGAGAACTCATCCCAGAAAAGCTTATAAGTACTCATCAGAGCTTCCGAAATCCTGTATTTCCTGAAATCTGATTCAATCCCGGCCAGCGATCTGTTCAGGATATGGTTCATCCATTCTCCGGCGGCTTTTGCTGATTCCGGCCGGGTAATCGTTTCATCACATTGCCAGCTTTTCACAAGCCTGAAAGCGTTCCATATCTTGTTTGCGAAATTTCGTCCCTGCTCCGGAAGGGAGTCGTCATACAGGACGTCGTTGCCTGCCGGTGAGCAGAGCATCATGCCTACCCTAACCCCATCGGCGCCGTATTTTTCTATCAGGTCAAGGGGCTCCGGCGAGTTGCCGAGCGATTTCGACATCTTTCGCCGCTGCTGATCGCGTACAAGGCCGGTGAGATAGACATTGCGGAAAGGCTTTCCACCGGCGTATTCATACCCTGCAATGATCATCCTCGCAACCCAGAAAAAGAGTATCTCGGGAGCAGTTATCAGGTCGTTGGTAGGATAATAATATTTCATCTCCTCGTTGCCGGGATTATTTATCCCGTCAAAGGAGGTTATAGGCCAGAGCCACGAAGAGAACCAGGTATCTAACACATCGTCATCCTGCCTCAGGTCGGACTCCTTCAGGTCCGGATTACCGCTCTTTTCCCTGGCGAGCTTAAGGGCTTCGGCCAGGCTGCCGGCAACAACGTACTCATTATTGTTATAATACCATGCAGGTATCTGGTGGCCCCACCACAATTGCCTGCTTATGCACCAGTCACGGACATTCTCCATCCAGTGGCGGTAAAGGTTTTTGAACTTGGAAGGGTGCAGTTGTATCTCCCCGTTCATTACGGCATCGAGCGCAGGGCGCGATATCTCCTTCATTTTCAGGAACCACTGCATGGAGAGCTTGGGCTCAATTATTGCGTTGGTGCGTTCGGAACGGCCAATCTTGTTGTTGTATGGAACAACTTTCAGCAGGTTCCCGCTGTCACGCAGTTCTTTTTCTGCCAGCTCCCTTGCAGCAAATCTGTCGGCACCCGTGAAAAGGCCGGCCCGTTCACTGATTGTCCCGTCGTCGTTGAAAATATCTATCGAAGGCAGATTATGTCTTATCCCTATTTCATAATCATTTATGTCGTGAGCAGGTGTTATCTTCAGACACCCGGTGCCGAATTCCATATCGACATAATCGTCAAAAATAAAAGGCACAGCCCTGCCGGTCATTGGAACGATCACCTTTTTACCTCTCAGTCCGGCATATCTCCCGTCCGCCGGGTTTGCACAAACGGCCGTGTCGCCAAGTATAGTCTCAGGGCGCGTTGTGGCAACTGTAATATAGTTATCTTCCCCCTCGATCCGGTATTTTACGTAATAGAGCTTCGACTTCTCCTCTGTATGGTTTACCTCCTCGTCCGAAACGGCGGTCCTGGCCTCAGGATCCCAGTTGACCATCCGCACTCCCCTGTAAATAAGACCTTTATCGTGCAGGTCGACAAATACTTTAATCACAGAGTCATATCGCTTCTCATCCATTGTGAAGAGGGTGCGGCTCCAGTCGCATGAGGCACCCAGCTTTTTAAGCTGTTCGAGGATAATTCCGCCGTGTTTGTCTGTCCACTCCCATGTATGGCGCAGGAACTCCTCCCTTGTGATGCTGTGTTTTTCTATCCCTTCCGCCTTAAGTTTTGCCACTACCCTGGCTTCGGTGGCGATGGAAGCATGATCGGTGCCCGGGACCCAGCATGCATTTTTCCCCTGCATCCTGGCCCGGCGTACCAGTACATCCTGGATGGTGTTGTTGAGCATGTGTCCCATGTGGAGTACACCTGTGACGTTGGGTGGAGGAATAACGATTGTATATGGTTCTCTTTCGTCGGGTGTGCTCCTGAAGAACCCGTGCTTCATCCAGTAGGCGTACCATTTGTCTTCAGTCCTGCCGGGTTCATATTTCGAAGGAAGTTCCATTGTTATGTGAGAGTGTTTGAGGTATAAGATTTGCAAAAATAGGAAAAATAATAACAAAAGCGGGGGGGCGGGGGACAGGGAGCAGGGAGCGGAGAGCAGGGAGCGGGGGGCTGGGGGCAGGGAGCGTAAGGTTGTTTGATTTGTGATTTGTGATTTTTGATTTGTGATTTTTGATTTAGTAATGATAGAAATTCTGTAATTTTGAGTGCTTAACAAACAACTTTAAAACGATCTCATGCCATCGATTTCAGAAAAAGGCAGGCTGATGCCTGCATCACCCATCAGGAAGCTCGTACCCTATGCCGAGGAGGCAAAACGGAAAGGGAGGAAAATTTATCATCTCAACATCGGCCAGCCGGACATTCCGACTCCTGACACAGCTCTTAATGCCCTCAGGAACATCAGCCTGAAGGTGATCGAATACAGCCACTCGGCCGGAAACGAATCATACCGCCTCAAGCTGGCCGGCTATTACCGGTCGAAGGGGATCAATATTGACTGCACCGAACTCCTGGTTACCACCGGGGGTTCAGAGGCAATACTTTTTGGCCTTATGAGCTGTCTCAATCCTGGTGATGAGATTATAACACCCGAGCCTCTTTATGCCAACTATAACGGATTTGCAGTGGCTGCCGGGATTAAGATAGTGCCGGTGACCTCTTACATTGAAAATGATTTTGCCCTGCCCCCTGTAAGTGAGATTGAGAAGAAAATAACCAGTAAAACCAGAGGCATCCTTATCTGCAGTCCGAACAACCCTACCGGTTATCTCTACTCTGAAGAAGAGCTTCTGCTTATAAGGGATATCGTAAAGAGGCACGATCTTTACCTCTTCTCCGATGAAGCATACCGCGAGTTCTGCTACGACGGCGCACGTCATTATTCGGCAATGTATCTTGAAGGTGTTGAAAATAATGTTGTTATGTTCGACTCTGTCTCGAAGAGATACAGCGAATGCGGCATAAGGATCGGAGCACTCGTTACAAGGAACAATGAGGTAATCAGGACAGCCCTGAAATTTGCTCAGGCCCGCCTCTCCCCTCCCGGACTGGGTCAGATAGCTGCAGAAGCCTCTATAGATACTCCTCCGGAATATTTTGAAGAAGTTAACAGGGAGTACACCGCAAGACGCAACTTTATGGTAGATGCACTTAACAAAATGCCTGGAGTGTACTGCCCTAAACCAAAAGGAGCTTTTTATGCCACGGTTAAGCTACCCGTTGATGATTCCGATAAATTCGCCCAGTGGCTCCTCGAAGAATTCGAATACAAGAACCAGACAGTGATGGTTGCCCCCGCATCGGGTTTTTATTCCACACCGGGGCTGGGTAAGAATGAGGTTCGCATTGCCTATGTGCTCAACATCGACGATCTCAGGAAAGCCATGGAAACTTTGGCAGAAGCACTTAAAGTCTATCCGGGAAGGGTCTGAGAAGCTATCGTAACAAAGTGGAGATTCCCCGGTTGTCGAATAGGCAGTTGGTAGTTGTCAGTGGGCAGTTGGCAATAATGCTGATTACCAACTAAACGAGCAACGAGGACCCAGGACCGAGGTCTAGCAACCAGTAACCAGCAACCAGTAACCAGCAACCAGCACCTATTCATACAGCAAGTATTTCGCTCTGGTCCGGCCAAATTCCTCCAGCCCCTTCTTCCATGTTTCCCTGATCTCCTCCGCACTCATCCCTTTCTGTATCTGTTCCCTCAGCAAGGGTCCGCTGGCAAGCACATCGAAATAACGTGTAAAGAACTGATCCTTATCCGGGTAGTCGTTCCAGGCACTGATAACCCACCCCAGATCCACTTTGGGCAAGGGCACCAGTCCGTCGGCTATCGCGTTGCGAAGATCGGTCCCGTAACATTTCACTCCGAGCAGAGGCGGGTTCATGGCCCCGGGAACACTACCGGGGGTGAAGCTGAATCCCCTGTCTGGCAGACTGGGAGATCCGAAAACCTGGAAAGGATAAGGTGTTCCCCTGCCCAGCGAAATATTTGTTCCTTCGAAAAAGCATATTGATGGGTAAAGATATACCGACGTCTGGTTCGGCAGGTTCGGAGAAGGCCTTATCGGAAGCTCATACATTGTATCATGAGTGTAATTCCTGCAGCTGATAACCGACAGGTCGCATTTAATGCCTCCCGCGAGCCATCCTTCACCATTGATCATCTGCGCATATTCCCCTACCGTCATACCATGCACAACTGGCACGGGATGCATCCCGACAAACGACCTGTATGCTGTATCGGCAATATTTCCATCGAAGTAAAAGCCATTGGGATTTGGCCTGTCCATTACCATGCATTTCACGCCGTTCTCCGCACACGCTTCCATAATGTAATGAAGCGTTGATATATAGGTATAGAACCTGACCCCGACATCCTGGATGTCAAAGATAACAATGTCAATTCCTCTGAGGTTCTCCGGCGACGGCTTTAGCTGAGCCCCGTAAATGCTTACAAGAGGCACCCCTGTTGCAGGATCCTTCCCATCCTCAATGTGGGTTCCGGCATCTGCCAGGTCGCGAAAGCCGTGCTCAGGGGCAAAAATAGCCCTGACATCAATCCCGTTCTTAACCAGATTGTCAACAAGGTGAATATCCCCGGCCATGGAGGTCTGGTTCGCCACAACGGCAACAGCTTTCCCTTCAAGTAAAGGTTTGTAAACTTCAGTCTGGTGTGCACCCGGTACAGGAATCCTCACTGCTTCCTGACAGGAAGCGGTTACTATCACTATCAACAGTACCGGTAATGAGAGAGATAACTTTTTCATTTCTTGACATCTAACTTTTTAAAATCTTGCCCTTTGTGGATCCTTCGTGTAACCCTTCGTGCGACTTTGTGGTAAAAGGATTCTAACCACAAAGGACTCAAAGGTTGTCACAAGGTAACACAAAGGAATACAATAAGTAATGAATATTAATGATTTGTACAGGTTAATATGTAAAGCTATAAATATTTTGCCCAATAAAGCAATCCGTTACGGTATTAAAACTCTGATTCTTTTTGATTAAATTTGAAGCTCTGAATATCTGATGAATTTACCATATTTCATAGCGCAGAGGCTCATAAAGGGAAGACGAGAGGGAACATCATTCTCGCGCCCGATAAACGTTATTGCCATTATCGGCATCGCTGCCGGACTGGCGGTGATGATCCTGGCAGTCTCTATCCTTACCGGATTCAAGCAGCAGATCAGGGAAAAGGTGGTGGGCTTCGGTTCTCATATCCAGATAACAAACTTCGATGCCAACATATCGTTTGAGACCGTCCCAATCAGAGACGCCCAGGAATTCGTCCCGAAGATAAGACAGTTGCCGGGGATAAAGCATATGCAAGCCTTTGCCACCAAGGCAGGGATCATAAAGACCGACGAGGAGATACAGGGGGTGGTTCTCAAAGGTATCGGCAGCGATTTCGACTGGAGCTATTTCAGCAGAAGCATAATTGACGGAACACCATTCACTGTAACAGACACCGGACGGACCGATAATGTGATCATCTCAAAAAAAATATCGGATATGCTGAAGCTCCGCACCGGTGATGCGTTCGCCATGTATTTCGTACAGGAGCCTCCCAGAAGCCGTAAGTTTGTGATAAGCGGCATTTATGAAACGAGCCTCGAGGAGTTCGATAAGATGTTTGTATTCTGCGACATAGGGCATATTAAGAGGCTTAACGGCTGGGACGACGACCAGATAAGCGGTTTTGAGATCTTTATCAGCGATTTCGACAGGCTGGATGAAATGACCTACGCTGTGAGGGACGCCATCGGTTACAGGATAACAGAGGATGAGGCGCAATTCAAGGTGACGAACATAAAGTCCAGGTATCCTCAGATCTTCGACTGGCTTAACTTTCAGGATCTCAACGTAATCATAATAATCCTGCTCATGCTGGTTGTTGCCGGTTTCAACATGATATCGGGCCTTCTTATCCTGATACTGGAAAAAACAAACATGATAGGGATTCTCAAGGCCCTTGGCTCTGAAGATGTCACTATCAGAAGGATGTTCCTTTACCAGGCGGCATATCTGATCGGCAAAGGGCTTTTGTGGGGGAACTTTATCGGTATAGGTCTGGCATTTATCCAGCTTAAGACAGGGCTGATCACACTCGATCCGACATCTTATTACATCAAGACCGTACCCGTGAATCTCGATCTTCTGCATATCATCCTGCTGAATGCCGGAACGATGACTGCAATAATCTTTATGCTGCTGGTTCCCTCACAGCTCATAAGCCGGATCACCCCGGTGAAAGCAATACGCTACGATTAAATGCTGAGACAAAATTCAGGTCTATTCCCGGTACCGGCCTTACATTCAGATGGCCCGCATCCTCCCGAAATTTTAAGAACCTTGAACAAAACGTAAATTTATTTTACGGAATAGCGTAAATAATATTTACGCTACAATTTTGATATAAATTCTATATAATTAGATATCAGGCATATAAGTTTGTGGCATGGTTATAGTAACATTATTTGAAACTGAATGAAATGTTCTGGTATTACTTAATAACAGCTGCCCGGAGTATCAGTTCCAATAGAAAATTTTCATTAATCAACATTGCAGGTTTTGCATTTGCGATCTCGATCTGCCTGGCATTACGTTCCGGTCGTCCGGTTGAAGTCACGTATGGAGAAAAAGGCTATTATCTCGATGATATCATCTCTGTTGACAACAATTTTTTCGATGTTTTCACGGTATCCTTCAGTACTCAACGGTCATCACCGGTATTCAATGAGGAGCAATTGGTCCGGCTCGATCTCCTGTTCATTCGTGAAACTGATATTCAGAAAGCATTTGTTTTATTGGATGAGTTAAGAAAGTTGCCTTACATAAAAAGTTTATCGGTTACAACAGGTGTTCCCGGGGAAATCAGGATGAGCATGGGTTCTAACATGGAGAATACCAGCAGGAATTTAAGTGTACCCTGCCTGCTTGTTGATACCGCGTTCATTAAAACATTCGGGGTGAAAGTGATCAGAGGGAGGGGCCTCCTGCCTGGTGATATCGATAAAGTATGTATGATCAATGAGGCAGCTTACAAACATTTTGAATTTGAAAGTCTTGAAAATAAACGGTTTAACAATTACGGAGGATTTGATATCATCGGAGTTGTTAATGATTTTCATTATAGTTCTCTTCATAAGTCGATAGGACCTGTATGCATTATGTTTACATCAAGAAACAAACCTTCTGCTTTAAATATAAGGTTTATGGTGAATGGAACAGGTCCCGGAATGGAATTAACAAGAGAATTATGGCAGGAAATATTGTCTGGATATCCGCTGAAATACCAGTTTTATGATGAATGGTTCGATTCTATGTATCGGTCCGAAGAGTATTTTGCAAGAACCATAAGTCTTTTTGCTGTACTTGCAATTGTGATCTCATGCATCGGGATTCTTGGTTTGGCTATTTTTTCTTCAGAGCGCCGTACCAAAGAGATTGGTATCCGAAAAATAAACGGGGCAAAAATCTCAGAAATCCTTGTTTCCCTGAACCGCGATTTTATTATCCTGGTCCTGATCGCTTATTTAATTGCTGTCCCAATTGCCTGGTACGCTATGCATAGATGGCTGCAGACTTTTGCATACAGAACAGAGCTCAGCTGGTGGATATTTGTATTAGCCGGTTTGCTGGCATTTGGCATTGCGCTGCTGACAGTGTCATTTCAGTCATATAAGGCTGCAGCCAGGAACCCTGTTGAAAGTCTGAGGTATGAATGAAGTACCCCCTCTGTGTCTCCCCCTGGGAGGGGGAGAAAATACCCGCCCCAAACAGAATATCTGATAGAATCCGGAGAATTTCTCCCCCCGCCGGGGGGAGATAAAGAGGGGGGCCGGGTAATATTGAGTGCTGGAGAAATAAAATATTTGACTATTATGCAGATATTTCAGATTATCAGAGGTTTCAGGAGGGACTGGCTGAACACGCTTGTGATGTTTATCAGCCTGGCAATCGGCTTTGCCAGTGTCAGCCTGATTGCTTTATTCCTGAGCAGGGAACTGGGAACTGACAAGTTTCATAAAGATGCTGATCAGATCTTTGCACTTAAATGCGATGACCCGTGGTTCCCGGGAAAGAAGACCTACTATTGTAAGGAAGGTTCTGCAGAATATATCAGGAATAATTTCTTTCAGGTTGAAGATTACTGCCGGGTTAATAATTCAGGCGGGGCTATCAGGATCATAGCCGGGAATAATGAATACAACGAATCTCCCTCAATACTGGGGGCTTCAGAAAACTTCTTCAGTTTCTTCTCATACACTCTTGTTTCCGGTGACAGCAAAACAGTGCTTGAGACTTCAGACAAAATAGTCATATCAAAAGAACTTGCCGAAAAATACTTTGGTAATGAGGATCCGGTCGGGAAGATAATCACACTGATCAAAAGCAACAATACTGACGAGATGGTAGTGTCGGGAATATTTGAAAAGCCTGTTCAAAACACTCAGATACTTTTCGATATGGTCCGCCGCATAGGCGATACGGGCAGCAGAGGTTACCTGAAGCTCGCTCCAGAAGCGGACAGGGTATCTGTTGAGAGACACCTTCATGAAAAGAAGGATCTTATCCCTGTAATTAACACAGGTACACCTGTCCCATATTATCTCGGATCCCTCGGAGATGCATATTTTGATGTTATCAGGGGTTCATCGGTGGAGTCAAGCCGCGATAAAAGAGACTTATGGATCGCCCTGGCAATAGGATGTATGATTCTTGCCATAGCAGTGTTCAATTACCTGGGCATCCTTGCCGGCAGATACCACCGGAAGCTGAAGGAATATTATATAAGGAGAATAAATGGAAGTACCCTGGGATCTCTGACCGCCAGGTATATGACTGAAAATTCCTTGATAATCGTTGCTTCCTCAATAGCAGGACTGCTCATAACGTTCGATGCATTACCCTTGTTTAACAATCTGACTGACAGCAGGATTTCAAAAGATTTCATTTTTCAGCCGGAACAGTTGGTCATACTTACCGGTTTATTATTTCTTATCCTTCTTATAACACTTCTATTCGGAGTATACCTGATACGTACCAGCCTCGGCCTGCATCTCTTAAAGACCGGTCAGCAGGAAAAAATCAGAACAATACAGATCCCATCCTTTAATATTTTTCAGCTTGCAGCAACCACTGCCCTTATCATTTGTGCGTCTGTCATCATGAGGCAGATGAACTATATAGCAAAGAAACCCATCGGTCTTAACAGGGATGTAATTGAAGTAAAGATACCGGCCCGGTACAAGGATAAGGCTGGGGTGTTCAGGGACGAGCTCCTGACGAAAACCTCAGTTGATAATGTATCTGTTACGGTTGCTTCTCCTCTGCTTGAACATTTTCTTCTGGCATTGAAGTACCAGACCGGCGGCACCGAAAAGCAATACTCTCTTGCAGGTTTCAGTGGCGATGAGAACTACCTTTCTGTGCTTGGAATTGAGGTAATCCAGGGATCGGGATTTTCCGAAATTCATTCAGCTAATACTGACAGATGTCTTGTTAACCAGACATTTGCAGATATGTTCCCGGGGCAGGACATGATCGGAAAGGGAGTACCCGGAATGGAGGACAAGATTATTTCAGGTATTGTAAGGGATTTCAATTATTTCTCACTTAAGGCTGTTGTTGAACCTGCGTTTATTTCGTACGATGATAAAGGGGGCCATCTTCTTGTCAGGCCTTCAGACAATCATTCTCAGGAGGCAAGGGATGCCATTGCCGGAATATGGAACAAAATGATCCCTGATTACCCTCTGAATATCGAATCGATAGATGACCGGTTTGAATGGTACCATAGGAAGAACACGAATTTTATAAGACTGATCGGGGCATGTTCACTTGTCAGTCTGTTCCTTTCGATGGCCGGACTTTTTGCCGTTTCTTATCAGAAAGCCTTGTCGCGTACTAAAGAGATTGGGATCCGTAAAATTAATGGTGCAAAAATCGTTGAAATACTGACCCTGATAAATAAAGATTTTCTAAGATGGGTGCTACTTGCCTTTATCTTTGCCATTCCATGTGCATGGTATGCTATGAACAGATGGCTTGAGACCTATGCTTACAGGACAGAGCTGAAATTATGGATCTTTGCGTTGTCAGGGCTGATTGTTCTGGGAGTCTCATTGCTGACGGTCAGCTGGCAGAGCTGGAAAGCTGCAACCAGGAACCCGGTGGAGGCACTCAGGTATGAATGAAGTACCCCCTCTGTGTCTCCCCCTGGGAGGGGGAGATTAAGAGGGGGGCCGGAATTAAGCAGGATTTTAATTAAATGTAGAGAATTTCTCCCCCCCCGGGGGGGGATTAAGAGGGGGGCCGGAATTAAGCAGGATTTTAATTAAATGTAGAGAATTTCTCCCCCCC